>JAYTOT010000174.1:0-8705 GCA_043747645.1 Pseudomonadota bacterium
CCATGTTGCCTCAGAAATCGATTTGATATTCGATTGCAGTGCTGATCTGCTGTAACTTTTACTGTCGTTAATCCTTACAAATGCTCTCATGGTCATTGAGTCTTTAAGGTGAAATTCCAGCTGCCTGTATGTTAAATTTTCAATTTGCATCAATAGGCCTGCACGTAAAACTTCTTCGGCTGTCATTCCGGCCGCTCCGCGAGGATCTAAGCCTGGGGCCAAGTCGGCCATGACCCAGTCCGCTACTTCCGGGTATAAATCCAAAATCAAATCAATTTTCTTTAATTTCTCGGAAAATTCATGGTCTGAGTATTGACGAAACATAGGATTGTGTAGTTCTCTGGTAATGCGCATGGCGGGAAGATCTCCGTTAGTAATTCAATTGCAAAATCGTTTTTTGGTAATTACTTTATTGCAGAATTTCATACGAAAGTCGATCCGCCATGCCAACTATTCTTACTCTACCAACACTTTCTATTCCGGACAGACACTATCTAGCTTTCCAAGGTCTTCGTCAGAACAAATTGTCTTTTCAACTTTGGTTTGTGCCTTTTTGCAATCGAATCCGGGGCCGCTTATTGTAACATCCGAGTTTAAATCTAAATAAATTGATGTTTCCTTAATCTGAAATGTGCTTTTTTCTGCCAAAGCAGTAAATTGAAGCGGGCGGATTTCTTCGGACTTCAACCATAATTTTAAGTCCGTGATAAATTCTTGGGGAGGAGCATTCAAGTTCATTTTCACAGACCCAATTTTCAATTCGTCCTGCTTTATTCCAAAAACAGCTCCCGCAGCCATACCAGTCGTCGCATCTATCCAAATAAATCCTTTCATCGGGCAGTAATGAGCCATGCATGCAGACCCCGAAAAAAACCTTCCTTGCAAAAAGCGAATAGGGTTAGGCGGGCCAGAAAGTGCATCTCTCATTTCAGCCACAAACGATTTTGGTAGCTGCTCATTCAAAAAAGCAACGTAATTTTTATCGTGAACAAACTCATTTGTTGATTTGTTTTGGTATTTCAAAATCTATTGTATATCAGATGCCTTTGAGAGAGTGGGAAAAAGACATATTAAAACCACCATTAATTTCTGAAAGCGCATACAATTTCTCCTTTAAAAAAAACAAAAGTTTTTTAATCTGATACCAAATTGATTCAGCGTGACCATTTTCTAATTCAAATGGGAACCCACAGCAATTGTGCACGATGAAAATCATATCGAGTCGCACACCAAATTTGTCACTCTCTAATTAAAATAAGCCATCCAAAGTCCCGTCAAAATTTAACGATGAAAATTCTCTATCCTTAGAAAAAGCAATTTGCACATTACACTTTAATCGAGATTTTCTAAAAACCGATTTTGAAAGAGGAATTTTTCATGTTTCATAAGAACTTTATTGTCCCTGTTACTTTAGTCATGTTACTTTCTCCAATGGTTGGCATGGGTGCTGACAAACTTAAAAAAGCAACATTTCGCCCTCAATGGGTTCCGCAAGCTCAATTTGCAGGCTACTACACCGCTGTTGCTAAAGGTTTCTACAAGAATCATGGAATTGACCTCGAAATCATTGCTGGCGGTCCTGGAATTGTTCCTTCGCAAAATTTGGCAAAGAAAAAAGAGACATTTGGAACTGACCTTTTGATTGGAGCCATGAGTCTTGCTGCCAAAGGCGCCCCGGTCATTAATATTGGCCAGATTTTTCAAACAACTGCTCTTTCTCTTATAACCAAAAAATCTACCAATATAAATTCTCCACAAGAAATGGATAAAAAGAAAGTGGGAGTTTGGCCGGGACTGTTTCAAGTTCCGCCAATCGTATTGTTCCGCCGTTTAAAAATTGCACCAGTAACACAAATTCAAAAGTTCTCTATGGACGAGTTTATTGAAGGAAAAGTAGATGTGGCAAGTGCCATGACTTACAACGAGTACCTCGTTGCTTTGCAAAGCGTGCCCGAAAAAGACTTGAAAGTGTTTCACTTTAAAGATTTCAACTTAAACTTCCCAGACGACGGCATTTACGCACACAAAGACACTTGCGATGCGGATCCCAAACTCTGCTCCGGATTTGTAAAGGCATCTGTTGAAGGATGGAAATATGCCTTTGCACACCCCTCCGAAGCAATTGATGCTGTAATGGATGCTGCAACTAAAGCAAAAACAAATACAACCCGCGCACACCAAGAAAAAATGTTGGCTGAAGTTCAAAAACTCGTCGCTTACCGCACAGGCATCGATAAAATTGGTGGCCTAGATAAAAAAGACTTCAAGTTCGTTCGTGAGATTTTAAAAGAACAAGGCGAGTGGAAAACAGATGTTTCTTACGAAAATTTCTACCGAAACGTACAATAATTTAGCTCCCTTTTGAATTTCTACTTTTCGGAGACGGTATGAGAGATTTTTTCATTGGAATAAAGCGACTGCCCGTAAAAATAAAAATGTCGATTATTCTAAATGCATTTTCTCTCTTGCCGGCCATATTTGTTGGTCTCATATGCTATTTTTACTCGAGCAATTTATCGCAAAAATTCTCACTCGACGTGAGCGTCATTGCATCGGATGCTGCAGCAAAAGTTACTACTGAGTACATTGATGCCACTAAAATTTTAGATTCCCTCAGCAAAAAATCGGAACTTTCAGATGTGTCGACAAGTTTTTCGGGCACTGAAGTGACTTCAATTTCGATGTTGCTAAAATCGGAACTTCAAAATTACACTCAATTTTCTTATATAATTGCGGCAACAGAAGACGGAAAAATTGTATCTTCTAGCGAAGAAAACAGCCCACTTATTGGGCAATCTATTTCTGAAATTCCAAACTTTCAAGATGTTCGAAATGGAAAAGTGATTCAGAGTTCTGCAGTGCTAGACATTATTAAGAAAGATAATAATATTGGCTTCTGGACCATGACTCCTGTCTATTCAGCGTGGGACGATAAAAATGCGATAGGAATAATTGCCGCCTTTTACAATATCGAGCACCTGAGAAAACTCATTGAACAAATAAGTATTGACGGGCATCCGCAAGATAAAAATCGCTATATTGAACCTGCAGACCTAACTTTTAAGCCATTTTTATCGAAACGACCTTACCTTACAAACGAATCTAAAGACGTGATTCACTTGCTCGACCCAGAGGTTGAAAAAGTGCTGGAAAGCGAAGAAAATATTTTAATTGGCATACTTCAAGATTTTATTGCTTCTGACGACAATAAAGTCGCTGGGTACGCTAAAAATTTAGAAAAAGGTTTTATTGCATTTTGTTTAGTAGATAAAGACATTGTTTTTCGGCAGATAACTTCGTTGCGTAATTTTCTCATTATTTTCTTAGCATTGCTGTCTTTGGTGAATTTTATTTGCGTGTTTCCAATATCTAAAGTTTTTACCCAACCTTTGTACACTATACTTGGTTACGTAAAAATAGTTTCTTCAGGCGATTTAAATATTGAAATCAAAGACGAAAGCAACGATGAATTTGGAGAATTAAGCAGAGCTTTTAATAAAATGACACACGATTTAAAAGCTGCAATGGAAAGCGTCCGCTCTAAAGCAAGATTTGAAGCAGAATTAGAAGCAACACTGGCGGTTCAGCATGCACTTTTAAAAGACATTCCCTTTATACCAGGCTTAGAGATTGCAGCCTATTATCAGGCCGCCTCGCAAGTAGGTGGTGACTGGTACGGATTTTACGCCGACGAAGCCCACAATCGCATTTTCTTTTTGGTCGGCGATGTTACTGGCCATGGAATTCCCTCTGCACTCATCACTGGTGTGGTGTGCGGTGCTGTTTATTCCGGAGAGAAACGCGCAAGTATGCTCGCTGGTAACACCAAATATGATGCAGCTAAAAGACTTCGAGACATGGCTACGGTGCTCAATGACGTTATTTTGCAAACAGGCCGCGGCGATAAAATGATGACCATGGTGTTTTTATCTCTCGACTTGGCAACGGGCGAAATGTGCTATTTAAATGCGGGCCACAATGCAGGGTTTTGGTGCCAATCTGAAGAAAATGCGGTGCGCGGACTATTAATTCCCGGCAACAGATTGGGCTACTGCGAAGAGCCCACGTTTGGAGTGAAATCTTTCAAGCTCAACCCTGGCGATAAAGTTTTATTGTACACAGACGGGCTGATTGAAAACAAAGGTCCATCTGGAGCACTCATTCCTGAAAAGAAATTACGCCGCATGATGCAAGAAACAGGCACTGCAACAGAACTCAAAGAAAAAATTGTTGCGCTCACAGAATCGGAATGGCAAGGGCAAGAACTCGCCGACGACGTCACGGTTTTTTGCTTTAAATGGGACCCAGTACCTGAACTTAAACAAGTATATTCAGTGTAAAAATACTTTTAACGACTTACTTTGGTCGGGTAAACAGCCACCGTCACTTCTTCGCGGTCATGATACAAATGCTTGCAGCGCACCACGTATTCTATATTCGTTTCGTGCATTAATGTCTCTTTGAGTTTATTGAGGCACAGCATTACTTCGTCTAATCTTTTTTTCATGGGCAATTTTAAATTAAATAAAGATGCTTCACATTGTCCAGCAACCAACCAATCAGCAGCTAATGCAGCAATACGAGAGGGTTGTTCTGCCATATCGCAAACCATCCAAGTGACGGGTTTTTTAGGACGATACCTAAAACCGTC
Organism: Pseudomonadota bacterium; assembly: GCA_043747645.1. GTDB lineage: Bacteria > Bdellovibrionota_B > Oligoflexia > Silvanigrellales > Silvanigrellaceae > JAYTOT01. The sequence continues at coordinate 4,652 of JAYTOT010000174.1, forward strand.
TTCACGAACATGTGTACAGAGGCCTGTTTCAATCAATGATTGCGACACATTTGCGTTATCAACAGCAATGACATCCATATGCCTGCGTATAAATTGATAGCACCAACCCCCAGGCGCAGCACCCAAGTCTACAGCTGTTTTACCTGGTGCCAACAATGCTTTTTGCACTGGTGAAGGCAATAAAATACTGAATGCTTCATCTAATTTTAACGTAGAACGACTCGGTGCGGCGCTTGGAAATTTAAACCGCGGAATTCCCATATCCCATGGCGAACTCATTTTTGGAGTTGAAACACCAACAATTGCATCGGAATAACTAAAGAATAAAACGTGCAATGTAGGAGTCAATTGCAACCCAGGGCCTTTATGCTCCACCAATAACTTTGCTTTTTTGAGATGCTGCCGGAGAGGATTTCCAAAGCTACTGCAAAACGGAAGCAATTCGCGTGCTTCGTTAGTATCAGCAGTTTCGACGCGGACGTGGCCAAAACAAAGTGGGTCATTGCCCGGCATCCACTCTTTGCAAATAGCGTTGTCTGTTATTGCTGCAATTATTGGTGAAATTCTATCGGCTTCGGGTAACGATTTAAGTTCTGTTACGATAACGAATAATTGGCGCGTAAAAATTAGCTTTTTTGCACGCAAAGCATAACCTAATTGCTCATTGTCGAAGGGGCATTCGTGAAAAATAACCCGCGCGTATCCCGAATTTTCTTTTGCCTTCGCAAACGCCGTGAAGCCAAACTCGGCTCCTTTAGCAATGAGTTCGGCAGAACATTCTTTTTCGAATCCAATACGACAAAGTAACAAGACTTCTTTTGAATTATTTTTCATTTTTTAAACTATTTTTTGTTACATTAATAAAAAGCGACAACCAACCGGTCAAAAACAAAATTCCACCGACTGGAGTTATCGCGCCTAATATTTTAATTTGAGTCAAAACTAATGCATAAAGTGAACCCGAAAATAAGAGACATCCGCCCAAAAAAAACAATGCCGACCAAGACTTCGGAAACTGATACCCCACCCAAAGTCCCGCAAGTGTATGCGTAAGTAAGTAAAGTGAGGCAGTTTTCCAAATTTCGAGCTGAGAAGCATCTAAATGCGATTTTAATGCGTGAGCCCCAAAAGCTCCACAGGCAACAGCACAAAAACCCATGAAAGCCAACCCTGGTAAAACAAATTTTTTCACACGCAGCTCCTCATTGATGTCTGCAAAAGTTGCATCTATTATGTTTCAAGAATTCACATTCAACAATTAAATCAACCTTGTTTCAGCCGTGCTTTTTAACATATTAATTATTCTTGGGAGAATCATGACTAAAAAAACCGTAAAAAATGTTTCAAAATCGCCGAAAACTGCCGCTAAAATAAAGGATTCAGCTGTAACTCGAAAAGGTGCTACCTCAAAAGACAAAAAAGATAAACATGTTTCTGTATCTCCCAAAGAAAAGAACGCCCTAGGCGCATTGCCGTTTCCGGAGAGGCCAAAAAACTGTCGCATTATTGCCATTTGCAATCAAAAAGGCGGTTGCGGAAAAACAACGACCACAGTGAATCTCGCAGCAGGCTTGGCCTCCATGAATCAACGAGTGCTTGTGATAGATCTCGACTCCCAGTGCAACGCCACTTCGAGCCTGGGGATAGACCCCGACGAAGTCGAAACCAGCACCTTTGACCTCCTTGCCAATCCAAAAAATGTCACTGCAGCGGACATAGTTTTAGAAACGGAATACGAAAACCTTCACATTGCACCGGGTTCACTCGATTTGTCTGAATTTGAAAGTCGCGTAGCCGGCGAAATTGGGCGCGAAAATCGCCTCAAAAAAGCCTTGGCTGTTGTCTCAGGCCTTTACGATTTTATTTTAATCGACACCCCCCCTAGTCTCGGTCTCCTTTCAGTGAACGCCTTGAATGCAGCTCAAGAAGTTCACATTGCAATGCAGGCCCACCCCTTTGCATTTGATGGACTCACACTTTTACTTGGTACCATTCAACTCGTGAAAGAAGAACTCAATCGCGATCTCAAAGTAACAGGAATTGTAGTTACTATGTTTGACAATCGCACTCGCATTTCGCGTGAGATTGTAGACAAAGTTTGCGCCATAGAAGAACTCAAACCACTTGTTTATAAAACTGTCGTGCGCCAAAACGTAAAGATTACCGAAGCTTCAAAAATGAGAATTCCGGTAATGTACTACGACGCAGCGAGTCCCGGTTCACAAGATTACCTTGCTCTCAGCAGAGAAGTCGCATTGAAAAACCAAACTGCTACCCTGCTTTTGAATACTGAAAAAGAAATTTCAGCAGCTCTATAAACTATTTTCAATCTCTTTATTTGCCAGGGAGGCAATAGCATGAAACCAAGGAAAGCGTTAAGAGGACTCATTTCACGGACAGAAGAAGCAGAAGTGGCACCGGAAATAACGACCGAACCAGTGCAAGAAATTGCGGCCGCACTCTTGCCCGAAATAGTATCCACACCCGCACCAGAAATAATAAGCGAACCAGTTGTCTTTACGTCAAGCCCAATTAATGTTCAATCAATTTCAAATAGCAACATTGAAATTGTAAATACAAACGAGCCTTTAAAATTACAGTACAATTTTAATAACGCCTGTGCCGAACGCCAAAACTGGAGCCAGGAAGAATATTTAAGCCTTATCACTCGTATCGATAACGCTCAAACAGAAGCATTTTTGCTCAAGGGAAAACTTCTTGATGAAGTCAAAAGACGATTTTTTGAAGACAATAAATCGGGTTGGAAAAATTTCTGCGAAAACAAACTCGATTTAAATTACACGACTGCCAACCAATACATTCGCGTCTCTCAAGAATTTGATGTGACGTCACATCAACGGCCAGATTTCGGATTTGAACATTTTAAAGCCATGTTGCCTTTGCCAATTGAAATACGTAACGAAATGCTTCACACCCTCAATAAAATTAGCGTAAAACAGCTGCGTTTAATGGTTCAAGAAAAGCTTCAACCAAATGCTTCACTCGAATTTAAACCCAAAGGCACGGGAGAAATAAAAACACTTGTAAAAATGCTGCAAAATTTGAAAATCGAAATTTTTGATATCGTGCCACGGAATTACTCGCAAAGTCAGCGCTGGCAATTATCGGCTGCGGCGCGCAATTTATCTGAAGAACTAGAAATGCTTGCAAAATCACTCAACGATGAGGCTAACCACTCAGCGCGCCACAACCGCCAAGGCGCAAGCGCCACAGCGACAAGTTCACAATTTACTGTGTCCTTAAACGAGGAATTAAACTCTGAATCTGCTACCGAAAAGGCAGTTTAACTCATGAAGCTAATTAAATACGGATTTTTTTTTTAATTTCACAAATTGCCGTAGCACAGACTAAACCTGCGCCTTCTCACAGCCACTGCATACTCCTCTCGCAAGAAATGCCAAAAATAAACACGACTGGAATTAAAGATCTTCAAGAGTTTTATAACACTCTTAAAGATTTTGAAGATTCGTTTCTGTTTTCAAATAGAGATCTCTTTAAATCAATTTTGCATCCCGCACTCCGCAGAAAAGAATCTGAAAAAAATGAAGTGTTCGATGGCACAGTGGCGAATTACGGACTAGAAAAAGTAAAACTCGTTCGAAATGTATTGTACGGAGCTGAATTTAATGCCGAAGGCGATAGAGTAGTGACTTGTCAAACAGGGCAATTGCGCGGAGTCATTGGCCCCACAACGCAAATTGCCGTGACTCACAGTTATATTTCGGGGCCCGAGCAAGTTCGTATCACTACGCTTTATTCCCCAATAATAAAATCACAGGCCGAGGCTGTGGGTACAAATCGAAAATGGGGCCTTGTGATGCTCCAATCGCAATTTTGGACCATCGATAAAAAAACAGCGCAATTGTATTTAGATGACGCCAAAAAATGGTCTATATTAGGCGAAAAACTTGTGGCCTGGACTTTTGCCGAAGCAGCACGACGCATTTGGAATTCAAATGCTTATTTTATTCCCAATGAACTAGGAGAAGCAACCCAAATAGCTTCGGAATACAAAAATGCCACAAAAAAAGAG
>JAYTOT010000175.1:0-22571 GCA_043747645.1 Pseudomonadota bacterium
GCAATTCTTGATAGATTAATTCATGGTGCAATTAGAATTAACATGACAGGTGAATCAATGAGAAAAAAAAGAAGTCAAAACTCTATTGTTGACAACAAAAATGAAATAGCAGAAATTTAAATTCAACACGATTGACTAGACCCACTTTGAGTGGCTCTCAATGAGGAAATCGGGTGGCTCCCCTTCGGGAAATTTGGCACTAGTTTTTCTTCCTTCTTATTCTCCCAATTTAAATTTGATTGAAAGATACTGGAAATACGTGAAAAAAAACTGCTTAAATTCAAAGTATCATCCAGTCTTTAAGGCGTTTAAGAGTTCGGTAGTCAATTGTTTACGGCAAACCAATGTGAGCATTGAGGTTAAAGCTGAACTTTCGACTTTGCTCACATTAAATTTTCAGATTTTCAAAGAATCCCAGCTTCTGGCCGCGTGAAGTATATTTAACTCTTTTTATTTTAACTCTTTTTTCAATTTTCTAATAAGTATCTTTGTTTCTTTTCTCATTTTTTTGGACTCATTCGGAATATTTTCTGAATATAGTAAAGAATTCAAATTTTCCCCAATTTTTAATATTTGCTCTTTTAATATTGTTGAAAAATCGCAGCCAATGCGAGCGAGTTCTATGGGTCCCTGAAAATTAAAAACTGAAATTTGCTTGTGTTTAAGGGTAGAACGAAATGAATAAAGTAAAAGCTCATCAGTATTATGCAATAAATTATCAATGCGTGAACGCAACAAAAAAACTAAAATAACTACAAAACCAATAATTAAAAAAAGTACTGGAACGAGCAACTCAGAATATATTTTCCACAGCGATACAAACATGTCACTCACAAGGGACAAATCTTCGCCACTGCGTAAACCCAGTGAAGCAAAGACGCCAAAAATGCGCAAAGGCTCTAGTGCGGCATTGGCCTTTTCGAATGCTTTTCCAAACCACGTTGCTTGACGAAGAGAAATACGATTATTTTTGGCAGCAGATTCATCGGAATCGATCCACAATGTGGCATCGAGCCTGCGCCAACGGTGTGTCGGTTCGTCATAAACCTCCACCCAAGCATGACTGTCTAAATCGCGTACAGTTATAACGTGTAAAGATTCGTTGCGAACTCCGCCCTGAAAACCAACAACAACTCGCGAAGGAATTTGTGCCAATCGCAACATTGTCGCCAATGCTCCGGCATAGTGTTCGCAAAATCCACGACGTTTTGTAAAAAGAAAGTTTACCCAACGCGCCAATTCATTTTTTCCATCGACGGTTCCCGGCTCTAAAGTATAAACAAAGCCAGATTTTTTAAAAAAACTTTGCAACCAAAATTCGAGATCTTCAAAACTTTTATTGTGCGATTTTAATTCGTCAATAAATGGTTGTAATCGCACAGGTACTTCAAATGGTTTTTGCGTGTAAATTTCACCTTCACTAGGAGTTAAAAAAAGCTTTGGCGAATCTCCAGAATGCACTTCGGCCACAATGCGCTGCGTGACATTCACATTTGGTGGCAAAGAAGTGTTTCCCGGCAGTTTTTTTACCGCATTAAATAACGTTTCATTTTTTGTTTCTATGGCAAAAGCAAAAGGCCAATCGAGGGCAAATAATAATCTGCCTGGCCTAGGTTCTACAATAATTTTTTGCACAATTGATTTATCAGATGCCAATAATTTATTATTAATATCTGAAGCAATAGCAGTACCAATTTTTCCCATACTCCAAGAGAGTCCATCGGAATGAGTGTAAACAGACCCACGCCAATAGGTTTCTTGTTCCGCAGGAAAAGTGCCATTGTAGAAATAAGCTCTCAGGGCCACTTCTTCACTTTGTGCAATAGATGCAACGCTTCCTGGCTGCATTTCTGCACCAAAATTAAAGCCCGTCTGGGCATAGGGTGCTGGGCTGATAAACCGGCGCGCAAGCCCTGGTGCAAAAGTAAAAGTAAAAACAACAACTAAAGTAACAGGTACAGCTAAAATTAACATTCTTTTTAAGGCATCGCGCATCGATCGCGCATCGCCAGAGGTGTCTTGACGCCACATTAAAACCAACAACGTCGCTATGGCATGCGCTACCGCAAGTGGAGATAAAGAAACATCTTCTGGCCGTTCCAATGCAAAAGCAGTGAGTCCCACGCCACTTACCACTAACAGAACCTGCAAAATAACCAGAAACAACGGATTTTTAAGAAGCGTGATTCGACTCATGAACTCACCTTCAAGTCTATAATACGATGAGGATACGTTGCCAATGCTCGTAAAGCCTGTTCGAAATCAATTTCTCTACACAATTTCAATTCAAAATGAGGCAGGCAAAGTTGAACTTGAATGGAATTTTTTTGACACACTAATATCCAGGCACATATTTGCGAAAGGCGTGTTTCATCATCTTCCCATCGAGATGTTTGATTCCAATGAATGAATTTATCGGAGTTAGATTTATCTTCTAAAATTCGTACTTCGGGCGTTTGTCCTGGCCTAAAGCGCCGCCACAAAATACGCCGCGAAGAGTCACCCCATTGCAGGGGTCTCACGCCCAAAAATTCCAACGAGCCTTTCGGCTGCATTTGCGCGCCAGTTGCCTGGCCATTTCGGAATGATTCTGGAAGCGGCAAAAATGATTGCGGTTCTGGAATGACATAAGTTTGAGTCTCTGCCGCAAATACCTTCCACGCATAAAACAATCCGTAGGGGTACCTTGTGGATAATACAATGCGAAAGGGATCTACGGGGCCTCGCAAACCAGCTTGCATAGAAAGTGTGAATCGTTGCGACTCGAGAGCTGCTAAATAATTACAAATTTTTTGGTCGGAACGGGCAAGCATGCCTCTGGCATGTGTCGGTGCAATAATACGTATTTTTAAAATCGATGCACCACGTTTCACAATATTTTGTAATACAATTGAAACAATAAACTGTTGGTTAGAAAAAGGATCCGCCACTGGAATTATTTTGGCTTGCACACTTCTCAAATTACCGTGAGTTTGAATCATGGCAAGAAAAAAAACAGTCAGCAATGAAAAACCATAAATATAAAGTGTGTCATTTTTATAAAAAATTGCTAAAATAAAAATGATTGGAGTTGCAAGCAAAAGACAAATACCATGAAAAGTCGGTATAATATAAACTCTGCCCCGAGCTTTTCCAGCATTAAATATTTTCTGGCGTACCCGATCCCAAACAGATTTTTTGAATTGTGCTTTTTTTTTGTATTGCATATTTTTTAAAAAACTGCGACTTCTTGAACTGTTTCAGTGATAATTTCGTACATTTTAGACAACTCTGTTTCGCCTGGTCGCCTGACCAATCGGTGCGAAAGAGTCGCCAAAGCCACAGCCTGCACATGGTCTGGAGTGACCATATTGCGTCCATTTAAAAATGCATAGGACTTAGCAGCATTGAGCCAACCCAAAGATCCTCGTGGTGAAAGACCATCAAACCTGCTGCGCAAGAGTTCTACCACATTCATAAAGTAACGTAACAGGCGATCGTTGACTTCTATTTTTTGCACTAAATTTTGCATTTCTAATATTTTTTCAGAATTCAAAACTTCTTGCACACCTGCGTTGCCGGAATCAATTTTACCTCGTTTTAATAAATCTATTTCAGTGTCTCGGGTGGGCAAGCCAATTGTCAAACGAAATAAAAATCTGTCGAGCTGCGACTCTGGCAACTGATAAACGCCACCGCTTTCGCTTGGGTTTTGAGTCGCAACTACAAAAAAAGGACGAGGCAAAACATAAGTTTGCCCCTCTACTGTTACTTCTCGCTCTTCCATGGCTTGCAAACAAGCACTCTGAGTACGAGGACTTGCCCTATTTAATTCATCGGCCAAAACGAGTTGTGCATTGATGGGGCCGCGCTGAAAAACTAAATTTTGTGCCACGCCATTCCAAATATTTCCACCCAAAATATCGGCGGGCAATAAATCGCTGGTGCATTGAATGCGGCTAAAGCTGAGACCTAATGTGCGCGCTAAGGCTTTCGCCAAAGTGGTTTTACCCACGCCTGGTAAATCTTCAATTAAAATGTGCCCCCCTGCTAAAAAGGCGCATAAGCACAAATCAATCACTTTTTCTTTGCCCAAGAGCATGGTCGAAATACTCTGCCGCGCAGCTTGGAGTGCCTTAACGTTTTCATTCATTAAAAATGCGACTCCTCAATATAAAATCAAATGAAAAATTTAAATTTAATTTACGATTTCCAAGAACGAATGAGCGCCTCAACCACCGGCTGGCGCAACGATTCGTGCGAACCCACATGATAAGCGTGGTCTTGAAGTTTTATATCATGAAGGGGCCAACATTCTGGCAAATGATTATTGGCACGATGACTCGTTGAATGCCACATGGAAACAAGGTAACGCGATTTCAGTTTTTGAGTCTCCAATGCGAGGTCTGTCGCTTCTTTTTCGTTCCACGAATTAAAATAGTCCACATGGCGGCCAATGTAGGGAGGATCTAGATAAACAAAATCTTCAGCCGTAACTTCATTCAATGTATCGCGCCACGATTGCACTTTAAATTCGACGTTCATTTTTTTAAAACGAAGTGCTAATTCAGAAACTTGATTGCAAATACGAGTGATGTAGCCCTGTGAAAATCGGTTTGGTTTCTTACAAAACGGAACATTGCTATGCCCCTTCCGGTTGAATCGCATGAGCCCGTTAAATCCAGCTCTATTTATAAAGACGAAATCGAGCGGAGAAAAAAATTGATTAAACCGACTGCGAACCTCATAGTAATGGGCACCATCGGTGTCATTTAATTTTTGACCTTCACTTTTTAGAAAAAGACGCAACTCGGCTGGCGCAATATGCCCTGTGGCAATATTTTTATAAAACTCAATAATATGCTTATTTGTATCGCATAATAAAGCATTTTGTGGCAAATAATTAAAAGCCACCACACCTGAGCCCATAAAAGGCTCCACCCAGCGCCCCTGCATCGATTCTTGCCATTCAACATTTGAAAAAATAAATGGAAGCAATTTTGTTTTAATGCCTTGGCATTTTATGGGTGGCACAAAAACATTTGATTTTTCCAACATTTTAAATGAACTCTTCTGCAAAAATAATTCAATTTTTTAAAATCTACCGGCCTTCTAGCTTAGTGTCTAAAATGCGAGAAGACACAGATCGTAAGGTGGTGTCTTTGTGATATTGCGACAGCCACATGAGTTCGCGCACAATATCTGGATTTTCGAGAGTTTCGAATAAAGAAACAAGCCTCACTTGAACTTGGGGAGTTTCGCGCCGGAATGCAGTTAAAAAAGGGCGCAAATGCATCTTCATAAGTGCCACCAAAGGGTCTTTTAAAACATCTCGATATCCGCCCTGCGACAGCGCAAATAAAATATGCAAATCGCTCGCAAGTGATAAATCAACAGGCAATCGTTGTTCGTCTAAGTCTTCAAGATACCGGGTTAACAAAAGTGGACTCACAAGTTTTACTGGAGATGCTTCATCTAAAATAATGCGTGTGTCCATATAACCATAATCTGCGTCAGCCGGCGAAGGCAAATGCCCCTCATTTCGTATGGCCTGAGCGGTGTGAGTCACCCATTTTCGCATGACGCGCAAATAATCTCTAAAAGCCGTGCGACGCATGGTTTCTAAATACGCCTCCCCCGAACCACGGGCCACTTCGGCATCGAGTTGTTGTTCTGGAGTTCTCTTAATATCACCATAATTTACGGTATTTTCAGAATCTGGAGTAGTATTTTTTTGCCCCCCTTTGCGACTCACGCAAGAAATCGCGAGAGGTAAAAGTAAAACGACTAAAATTAAATTCCGAAAAAACATTTTTCTATTCCCTATTTTAAAAGCAAAATTCTTCAACTTGAAACTTTTACATACCATCGGCCGTTTCCTCCTTCAATCTCAAAATTAAATATCACTTTTTTAAATTTTTCGTTGTTTTTTCCGGTCAGAATACTAACAATCTTTTTTAAATCAAAATCATTTCCAGCGCCGTCATAAAAAGGAACACTTTTTATTTGCCCCACATTATCAAAATAATTGTTTAAAAAAGAGTTTTGAGAATCTTCAGAATCTTTAAGTAACAGTATCCAAAGTGTAACAAAGGGCAACACGTTTTCTAAATTAAGCGATGCTAAGGGCGGGCGTTTGATTTCGATTTTTAATTGGGCAATTTTTGCCAAAGAGATTTCAAGAAATTTTAAAGCTCGCAATAAAGTGACATTGCGCCGACTCTCAGGAACCATGCCAAACCAAAGCGGTAAAAGAGTTTCACGCATTTCTTGTGCTTCGTATTTGCGGCGTGTCCAGGCCAAACACATGCTTAAAATAATAAAAGCGGCAACGCCATGCCAAACAAAATTTGCCACACCCATAACACTGTCAATCTCCCGATTTTAACGCGCAAAAATTCAGCACCCATGGTACAAGATACTCTATGTCTCTGTTCAAGCCACAATGCCGGGGAGTAAAAGTTCACGTGTCTGAAAATCAAAACGGCGCCGAAACCCAACCATCCAATGTTACTTTACCGACAGCTGATATTGAAACCTTAGCCAACGAAGCTTGGACCCAACTTAAGGTTAAATTTGAAAGCTATTTAGAACCCCAATCGACTCAAGTCTTGTACAGCGCGTTTCGATTTGCACATGCCCTACACCACGACCAGCGACGCAAAAGCGGCGAGCCGTATATTGTTCACCCATTGGCTGTGGCCGAAATATTAGCCGAATTGCGTATGGATGAAACCTCGCTTGTTGCGGCTATTTTGCACGACGTTGTCGAAGACACACATGTATCAGTAGAAGAAGTAGAAAAGCAATTTGGAGCACCTGTTGCCGGCTTAGTGGATGGATTGACAAAACTCTCCAAAGTCGAATTCCGCTCGTCGCAAGAAAAAATGGCCGAAAATTTTAGAAAAATGATTTTGGCAATGGCCAAAGACATTAGAGTCATAATTGTTAAGTTGGCCGATCGCACACACAACATGCGCACCATTAAAGCACTTATTACCGAAAAAAGACAACGTATTGCCGAAGAAACCATGGAAATTTATGCCCCACTTGCAGGGCGACTGGGTATTTACAAATTAAAAGCTGAACTAGAGGACCTCTGCTTAAAAGAACTTAAGCCATCGGTTTATTTTAGCCTCGTTCAGCGGGTTGCGCAAAAAAAGAGTGAACGGGAACGCATTATTGAAAATGCACGTACGCAGTTAGAATTAAAATTAAAAGAAGCAGATATAAAATCTGCGGTCGATGGAAGAGCAAAACATTTTCATAGTATTTATAAAAAAATGACCGACAAGCAAATTGAATTTGAAGACATTTACGACCTCTTTGCCTTGCGAGTTTTGGTTCCCAATGTCAGCAGCTGCTATGAAGCCTTAGGGCTCATTCACAGCTTGTACAAACCAGTGCCCGGCAGATTCAAAGACTACATTGCCATGCCAAAAGCAAACCTTTACCAAAGTTTGCACACTACAGTTATTGCAGCGCGGGGCGAACTACTCGAAGTGCAAATTAGAACATTTGACATGCACGAAGTGGCTGAATACGGAATTGCTGCGCACTGGATGTATAAAGAAAAAACATCTGAAGCAGAAGGAAATGCACAGGCTTCTCCCAATGTAGAAAAATTCAAATGGCTCAAGCAAATTGTAAAACATCAGAACGAAATTTCGGACCCCAACGAATTTTTAGAAGCTGTTAAAGTCGATTTATTTGAAGACGAAGTCTATGTTTTTTCGCCTAAAGGGGATGTTTTTGCCTTGCACCGCGGCGCAACGTGCCTCGATTTTTCTTTTGCCGTGCATACTGATGTCGGATTGCGAACCACTGGTGCAAAAATAAACGGCCGCATGAGCGGATTGCGTACGAGCCTGCACAGCGGTGACGTGGTAGAAGTTTTATCGGGCACACGCATTCGTGCGAGCAAAGATTGGCTGTCATTTGTTACCACAAGCAAAGCGCGTAATCGTATCAGGGGATATTTACGCACTGAAGAACGTGAAGCAGCTAAACGATCTGGCACAGAAATGCTTGAGAGCGCGCTAGAACGCCAAGGATGCACGCTTGAAAAAGCTCAAAAAGCAGGGGTTTTTCAGGACGTAAATCGATTCTTCTCTGTGGGCGGCCTCGACGATTTAATTCTTCATATCGGCTACGGAAAACTGGATGCTACAACAGTTATTCAAAAATTTGCTGCTTCAATGCCACAAGTTTTTGGAACAGAAGTTCAAAAAGAGCTTCCTATTTTAGAAATTCCAATAAAAGAATCGCGCACCAAAAACAAAACCAAATGCATACGCAGCAACGAAGACAGCGTGCGAGTGCAAGGGATGTCGGGAATTATCGTGCGACTTGCAAAGTGTTGCGAACCACTTCCTGGGCAACCTATTGTAGGATTTGTGAGCCGCGCAAGGGGAGTGACTGTGCACAGCGCCAATTGCCAGTGGGCTCTCACCACCGACCCCGCACGCAGGGTAGATTGTTCTTGGAATACGCAAGGTGAGGCAGAACACAACGTAAGACTGCGCATTACCACTCACGACAAACAAGGGTTGCTTGCAAACATTACAAAACTGATTTCGGGTTCACATATTAATATTACAGGTGCAGAGGTCCAAACCACGCCAGACCGGCGCGGATTAATCATATTAAAAGTGCACGTAAGTAATATTTCACAGCTGCGCGATGTGCATCAAAAACTTGAAGGACTAGACGGAGTCATTCACGTTGAACGACTCACGGGCTGATACAAGTAGGGTTTGTTTGTCAGAATTATTTATTTAAATAGGTAAGAAATATTTCCAAATCAGCTTTTTCTTGTATCATAATACTCACTAGCCCAAATTGATCCTCTGCATTTTTTTGCGCCTCGGCACAAATTTTTACACTTGATGATTTATTTCTCTCACAATAAAGTAACATGTCCGCTTTTCTTACCAATGGGCTAAAAGTATAAAACCCAGGTTTTGCAGGCCATTCTATTACTTTAAATACAAATTTTTCATTCAAATAGTCTACAATTAATTTTATCTGGTCAGAAGTTAAGTCAGTCGATTTATAGTCGCACACTCCAGAATTTTTAATCGCCTCGGTAAGTGCAGGCGAAACATCTGGTGTTTTTTTCGCATCAATAGCTATACAGACAATACGAATACTTTCACTGTGCACAGCTATGTATCCCGGAAAAATTTCATATTTATTAGTCAGCGCAGAAGGTCCTGACTTAAAAAATCCTTTTTTAAAATTCACTTTTTCTGGTTCAGGCAACTGAATCTCCGTAACCTCAGGATTGGGCTTTACTGGAGTAGGAGGAACAGTGGTACCCGTAGTAGATTTGACACTAGGCCTCGGTACAGGGTTGAGTGTCTGCTTGTCATCCGTGCCTGTATCTTTTTTTTCAGAGCCGGGTGTTATCGCAGACCTAATGACTTTATCATGCTCGATACATCCATATGTACAAAACAAAAATGCAGTTAATAAAACCTTAATTTTCGACACTGGCATTTTTTATATCCCTTACAAATTTAAACCGTCAAAGATTTTTCAGACACATTTGCACGGTGCGCAATCAATTTCTGGAATGATACTCTCTATTGCATATCAATAAGAGGTCACCATTGGCACCCACTCCATTTAAACATCATAAATTATTTTCTGGTACTGGGCTTAGCAGACCATTAAAATTAAGCGGTGCATTACTGACGCTTTCGCTGCTCCATTGCCAGCCACTGAACACGAAGCAATTGCACCAAGAAATGACCGAAGCTGAAACAAGTTCTGTTTCATTGCCTCCCAGTGCTACTGAGCATTCAGCATGCGTTGCATTGCAAAACAATCAGACCCTATTTAACACTCATCTTGGAACTTACATTGCAATTTTAGAAAATGGAATATTACCTAAAATAAGTATTAGCGGTGGCAGCTCAACTGTTATTGCTTCAGCGGTAATGGCTCTTCTGCAAAATCAGACTTTAACCACGCTAGAAGTTAAAGACGGCAATACTACACTCACCAAAGCTCATAAAGCCGCCCTCATATTGAGTTCTTCCCTCGATATTTTCGATTCAGTAACTTTATATCCTACCCTGCAAGAAACGAAACCAAGTTTGTCGACTCTCACCGATTTTCTTTACGGCTTCAAAAGGGAAAATGCCGATTTAAGAAAACAACAACCTAGCTTAATACACAAAGAATCTGCAGCAGGACAAGCACTATTACTTGCTGAATTTTTCAAATCAACCTCTTTCACAAATATACTTGCCATGTCGTCACCCATTGCTCGTCAGAAAGCTATGAGAAAATCGTGGCTCGATTTTTCAAATGGCACTGAACTTACTTTTCAAGAAATTATCAATATTATTTTTTCTGATTTTGCACAAAGAGACATGACCAAATATAAAATAATTCACTCAAAATTAGACCAATTATTTAAAAACGATATACGACTTCCCGCAAATTTATCTAACGAAAATTGGACAGCAATGTCTGAACAATGGAAAAAAAATTCGAAAAGAAACTTTGAAGACGAACTTTTTCACACTGCCAATTCAGAAAATTTGCCCGCATCTCGCAATCGAGATTTATTTTTGGCCAGAACTATTATTATTCCAGATCCCGAACTCATCTGGAAGGCATATGAAGGAATAAATAAGGGCGGTACAAAAATAACCTTTCCATCTGGACTCGTAATTCAATCTACATTTAAAGGAATAAAAGCAAATCCTGGATTCAATTCCATCGATTTTAGCTCAAGCTCTTGGAGTGAATCGCCTGGCTGGAGCCATATTTACCAAGCTTATATGGGTGCTCCAGAATTAACAAATCAGCTTCACCAAAAAAAGCTCAGCATTAATAATCAAAGTCACCTCAAAATTTCAGGATTTGCGCCCAAAAATTTGGACAGACAAAAAAAATCTTATATTTTTGATGCCGCTAATATTCTCACTTTTCAACCTTCAGCAATTCAAAATGATTTAAATTTTAGCGTGGCCATGAAAAGTACTTTGGCAGAATACGGATTTTTCCGACAAGATCCCTTAGATTTTAAAATAAGCAATTCAATTTTTGCAAATCAAAATATTGAGCCAATAATTGCAACTGGCTCCTGGGCAGAAAATAATGCACTCACTGCAATTTACGATTTGGCAGAATGTTCGTCGGCAGACTATTTTGTAACGAGTGGGCTTAGCAATCGACTCAGTTCCGCGCAAAAAAATTCTTTAAGAACTGCACTAGAAGGAAAAAATGGAATTCTCAAGCCGCTCTTGCAAGATGATGAATTACTTAAAATGAATTCAAACATTGAAAATTACCAAAACGAATTGCTGAGTGGATTGAATTTTACAAATTCATTGTCTGGAAAGTTAGGCCGTATTGATAATAATTTAGACTGGGAAATGTGGGCATTCGCAGACGATTCACCGTTTCCAAATGGATTTTCTCAATTTTTAAATAATAGCCGCAGGTCTCAGACACTATTAGGATACAAAAAGACACTTAATAGCATTAACAAGTTAGCAAATAAACCAGCACTATTTTCTATCAATTCTATTCCTTCTGTCAAATTTAAAAACATTCAGAACCTGAAGACCATCGAAGATTTTGAAATGTTGAACTCTGCAAACGATTTGCTGTAAAAAAAAAGCCAAATGCATAAAATACTGGTACTCTTCAGCCCTCTCTTGAGCATTGAGAAAGGCGTAAAACATGGCAAGTCTTTTTGGCAATCTTTTTCGGGTCTCAACATTCGGAGAATCTCATGGGGCCGGAATTGGATGCGTCATAGACGGCTGTCCACCTGGCTTTTTGCTTGATCTCAACCACATTCAAAAAGCGTTGCAACGTCGCCGCCCAGGCCAAAGCGAATTCACTTCGCCTAGGTCCGAAGACGATTCATTCGAAGTTTTATCGGGACTCAGCTCTGAAGGTTTTACCTTAGGCACGCCATTAACTCTGCTGGTTAGAAATCAAAATACCCGTTCGCAAGATTACTCCGATCTTAAAAATATATTTCGACCCAGCCATGCTGACTACACAACTCTTGCTAAATATGGCATTCGCGCCCACGAAGGCGGGGGGCGTTCTAGCGCCCGTGAAACCATAAGCCGTGTTGCTGCCGGCGCCGTTGCACAGCAATGGCTCAATATTTTATATCCAACATTATCTGTAACAGCGTGGGTGCAGCGTGTTTATAATATAGAAATTCCAGAATCATTTGACCCAACTTATTTGGACACCGATTTGGTTGATAAAAGCCTAGTGCGTTGCCCTCACCCGCCCACAGAAATAAAAATGAAGCTCGCAATTTTGGAAGCAAAAAACGAAGGAGACACCTTAGGTGGCCTCATTTCTTGCAAAGTTAATAATACACCTGTTGGCTTAGGAGAGCCAGTTTTTGACAAACTTGAAGCCACTCTTGCCAGGGCTCTTTTAAGCTTGCCAGCTTCAAAAAGTTTTGAAATTGGCAGCGGACTCAAAGGAACTTTTTTGAAGGGCAGTCAGAACAACGATCCTTTTACAACAGATAAAAATGGCAAAATAAATACAGTCACTAATAATTCTGGCGGAATACAAGGTGGAATTTCGAATGCAATGCCAATTGAGCTGCATGTGGGATTTAAGCCCGTATCTACTTTATTCAAAGAACAGCAAACTGTTAATTCGAATGGTGAAATATTAAATTTTAAACCCAATTCTGGCAGACACGATTCGTGCGTTTTACCTCGTGCTGTTCCAATGGTGGAAGCAATGGTCTGGTTAAGTTTGGCAGATCATATTCTACTGCATCACTCTGTTGGTATATTAAAAAGTCAAAATATTCAGCCTACTGTTGTTTAACAAAAATCAAATGCGCGAGATTTCATGACACTATTAAATCGAATCGACGCCTCAAAACTCATCGAAATGCTTCTTAAAGGCAGCAAACAACCTCGAGTTATTTTTGTATTAGCCGACGATTCTGTTTACGAATCTCTTGCTAAAATTTACGTTTCCTCGGGCAATTCAAATGTGCAGGCCAGTAATATTTCAGCGTATCAATTTTTTGAAGGCAAAAATGCAACATCTGAATGCGTTGAAGCTCTGGGGCAAGGCGGCCTTTTTACCGAAACTCTTCCAGCAATCGTTAAACTACCTGAAAAACTCAGTTCAAAACTATGGACCGAAATAAAAGAAACACTAGAGCGAATTCCTTCCCCTCCTCCGGTGTCCGTTGTTTTGTTAGCCAATACCAGCTCGCGAAACACTATTAAAGAGGTCGATTTAAAAAATTTAAAAGCCGAAGCCTTTTTAAGCTACGGCCCCACGGATTCTGATGCTATAAAATGCGCCGAATTGTTAGCTTTACAGTATGCATCGCTAAAGAAAAAAGCGAGTTCTGAGCTCCGAGAATTCGCCGTTAAAGCCGTAGAACATTATGCCGCGTCGCTGAGCAGCATTGATTCGCATTTTGAACGCATGCAAAAAAGTTTACTTTCATTTGAAGATGCCTTTTTAGGAGGCCCTCAAGTGGGAGCATTTCACGTTGTAGATGCATTGGCAAAAGGACAACCCCAACTCATAGAATTGCGCATGCAACAATGTGCCGAAGCAGGCGAAGACGCAGGTGCCATACTAATGGCGATTTGTTACTTTTTACGTCAAGTAGCGGCAGTGCTAGCGGAGTGTGGCGGAAACACATCAAATTTGCGGCCTGTGTTCGATAAATTAGAAATTCCATACCCTTCGCAGGCAAAAATAGCTCAGGCAGTAAAGATATTAAATCCATCAAAATTGTCGCATTTTTTTCTCATAGCTCCTGAACTTGAGATGATGACAAGATTGCAAAAAAAACCACATTCACTTTTGTCGCATGAGCTGTGTGGACTCTGTAACTAAACACCGGCAGTGTCTCCTTTAACTAAACATCCTGAGGTGATAGTCTTTTCCTAACTCAAAAATAAGTTTTTATGTTGGAGTCATTGGTGGACGCACGAAGAGATAAAGCCCACAACCTGCCTTTAAATGATTTGCATGTTTGTCTCATAGAGGACGACCGTGCAACGGCCAATATAATTGCCCGTTGGCTCGAAGCCGCTGGAGCGCGCACAACTTGGCTTGCAAGTATCGAAGCCGCAAAACAGGCGGTAGAAGGCTCGCACGACCAACAGGGCTGGATTAATTTGCCAAATGAATGCCCCGAAGTTGTACTCTGCGACCTCATTTTACCAGACGGAAATGGCCTCGATGTTTTAACAATGTGGCGAAAACAATTTCCGCAGGTTCCAGTGGTCATGCTCACTGCATTTGCAACTGTAGATAACGCAGTGCAGTGTATGAAACAGGGTGCCTTTGATTTTTTAAGAAAGCCAATTTCTGCCGACGACCTCAATTTAGCACTAGCAAAAGCCCGTTCGCACGGCGATTTACTGCGAGAAAATCACAATTTAGGTGCAGCAGTTCGCGTATTAAGCATGGCTCAAACCTTATCTGGAATTGCCGAAAAATCGCAACTTTTAAAAACTCTAGGCCGTCTGCTCTACCGTGAATCTCGCATGCAAGAGTGTTACGTTATGTTTCACAATGCATCACGGTCTCAAACTGAGAGCTTGCTCGATGTGCGAGCGCCAGGCCTCGCAAGACGCTTTCCAGAAGAAGTTATTTCGCAACATTTAGCGCCAATTATTGCAGCGCAACCACCACCACCAGACAACTTTGTCGACACGGATTTATCTCTTCAAGCTCCTCCTCAAACGCATTATTCTGAAGACGGCGAAGCCATTATTATAACGCTTGTCAGCCCCACCGGAAACCTGGGTTTTGTGGTGTTATTGCAAAAAGAAAAATTCAGTCGCACTTTACCTCGCCTCGAAGAACTGCAACCCATTTTGGTTCAGGCTGCGCGTTCAATGCAGGCACTTGATGTTGCAGCGGCCCTTTCATTTGTAGATGAACTCACAGGTTTATACAATCAACGATTTCTCGATGCAGCTCTCACGAGCGAAGTTGCTCGCGCCAACAGATACGGAACTCCTGTTTCGCTTCTTTTTATTGACCTCGATAAATTCAAGTCTATCAACGACAATCACGGACATATTGTCGGAAGTCAAATTATTAGAGAAGCGGCAAAAATATTAAAATCTCAAATGCGTGATACAGATCAACTTATGCGCTACGGAGGCGATGAATTTGTAGTCATTCTTCCTTCAACCCCTTTGGGTGGCGCAAAAGTTGTGGCAGAGCGCATTCGCGTCATATTCGAACAATCTTTTTTTGATGTGCGACAAATCACCGGTGTCGACACGGCAGTCGATTTAAATGTCACAACAAGTATAGGTGGCGCTTGCCTTCCTGAATGTGCATTAGCCATGCAAGAGCTTATTCAGCTTGCAGACGACGCAATGTATGTTTCCAAACGCAGCGGACGTAACGCTGTTTCGTTAGCAAAATTGAAGGAAACAACATGAACCAAAATCAAAATTTAAATCAAACCCTAAGTCCACGATGCGCCAATGAATCTTGGGTCGAAATGGTCGAAGCTGTTATGCCTGCGCACACAAATTTATTGCATACTTTATTTGGTGGGCAGCTCATGGCCTGGATAGACACAGCGGCAGCACTTTGCGCAGCGCGACATTCACGCAATATTTGTGTCACAGCAAGCATTGATGCACTTCATTTTTTGAAGCCAATATCGTTAGGCTGGATAGTCATTTTAAAAGCAGCAGTAAATTTCACCGGACAATCGTCGATGGAAATTGGCGTACGAGTCGAAGCAGAAAACCCCATCACTGGGGAATTTCGCCACACTACAAGTGCCTTTTTAACTTTTGTTGCCCTCAATTCCACAGGACAACGTTGCACTATTCCGCCACTTAAAATAGAAAGCACCGACGACAAACGGCGCTGGACTCGCGCCGAAGAGCGGCGGAAAAATCGACTTTTAGAGCGCAGTCAAAAAATCGAAAACGCTTAATAACTTACAAATTAAAATTCGTGAATTAAATTTCAATAAAAAACCCGCGCATTCTAACTAAATTTGAATTCCAAATCCAATGAGTGCTTCTTGCTCATGGGGTTGTGTTTTTGGAAATTTAATAAAGTAGAATTTATATTCCACATTTGCAGAAAGCCCACGCAGCAATCGTGCTCCAGCACCAACTGTACCAACGGCGTGGTAGCGGAAAGGGTCTTTAATACTGGTTTTAATATTTTTTTCGACATCGGTAACAGCCACATCACGCTTCATAGCACGAACACCTGCACCAAATTTAAGCCACAAAAAATTTGTTAAAATTGGTTGAAAAAGGAGCTCCGCACGGCCCATATTTTGTTTTTCAATTTTACGATAAGTTGCGTCTTGTTTTGCAGGATCTACGTTGGCATCTTTTTCGTAATTAATATAACCGTACTCATCTCGCATCGCAATCATTTTTCGAGTTGCATCGGTCTGGTTCGCTCCTGCGCCCACTCTAAATACAAAATATTGCGAAATACGAAAGTCTAAATTGAGACCATAGGTTGTCTTTTGAGTGACACTTTCTGTTTCGGTGCCACTGCCATTAGCCGATTTACCCACTTTATTAGGCTGAATTGATTTTGTAGAACTCACAGATGCATAAGGGGTTATTGTTAGCATTCCAGCATGTGCTTGCTGGAAGCGCAGAGTCAATATTCCCACAGTCGCGGCTACTGCAAAATTGAGTAACAACCGTGAATTCATAAAGTAACAACCCAATAAATCTGCATCTGACTTCATAATTTCCTCACTTAAAAAACCAAAACTGCCGGTCTCAAAAAGGCATCGGAACCTTTGGGGCAAAAAATGAGGGGATAATTGCTGCATGCCATTGCCAAAATTTCAGCGCTGAATTTTGACCAGAAAATGAAATTCCGTGAAGATTCTTGAAAGATGCCTTTCGGCGCCAAGAATCATAGGATTCGACATTTGAAAAACGGCAGCAGGACTCTCTACATTAACAATGCACTCACGACGCGCTTGGCCAGTGGCCAGCTCGATGCCTTAGAGCTTGCTTGTATGGATTGTGGATACGATCTGGTAGACGCGCCGGAAATCGAAACTATGGCCCAAATTCTAAAAGAGAACCCTTCCGCCTTGGCCATGATCGACTGCCAAGGATTTCGCGAAGCCGTAGTGGCAGGCACCGAAATCGAAATGCGCCAACTCATTTTACTGGCTATTGAGCGCGAAAACCTAATGATTATCGATGTGATAGAGAAAATTAAATCTCTGCGCTATCTGGTTGCTACTTCGGGGCCAGCTTTGCTCCGAGGACTCGTTTCAAGCATTTTGGAATTTCACCTCAGCGAATGCATTCGCGGCGTTTTTCCACGTTTGGTAAGCCTCGACAATTTAGTCCAAAAGACCATGACTGTGGTAAATTCCAGCGAAAAAAGTAAAATGCAGGAGCTTATTTCTGAGTTTTTTACTGAAGAATTAACCCGAAACAAAGACAAAATAGTGGCCGGAACTTCGAGCTTTTCAAAAAACCTGGGCGATATTGCCGACGAATTTTTAATGAACGCTATTTGGGACGCCAATCCGCTCTTTGAAAATGCCGACCGCACCACGGCGCTCGAATTAGGCGAACCGGATCAAGTTCAAATTGAATGTTCTTCAGATGGCATGACTTTTTGTTTGAGCATAACAGATAAACACGGCTCGTTTCCGGAATCAGCCATGTTAAAGCCACTCAGATTCGCATTGGGAACCCGAGAAGAGACAAAATTAAACGAAGGAACCGGAGGCGCTGGTATAGGACTTTACATGATCCTACAAAAGGCACCGGTTTTACTTTATGAAATTGAAAAAGGGCGTACCACTAAGGCCATAGCTCTTATGAGATTGGACCAAAGCTTTAAAGACATCCAGCGCAAACCAAAGACAGTGCTCTTTTTTACGCGTGATTGACTCAACCCTCAAAAATATTACTTAGATTCGCGGTGCAAGGTGTGCTTGCGGCAAAATTTGCAATATTTCTTCAATTCGATTTTTTTCTGAGTCGTTTTTTTGTTTTTGTCGGTCACGTATAATGATCCGCAGTCTTTACGATCAGTACAGAAAAGCTTAATGGTATCGCGCATGAGGTATCCCCTAGAGTCTTGAATTGCGAGAGTGCTGAGTTATCCTGTAAAAAGAAAAAAATCAACGGTCTCTTCGCATTTTCCTTCATTCACACAAAGGTTTTCTGTGCAACACTCCATTTTAGACCACATCGAAACATTTGAGTCGCTCCAAAAAGCGTTTCCAGGCCCAGTTCCCTTGTCCGTTTCTTTTGATTTTGGCGGACACAGCCAACATGCTATTTTTGGATGCATGATTCACGGCAATGAGACAGGCAGCCTTCCTGCAGCCAACGAATTAATTCTTTTATTATCGCAAAAAAAATTCATTTATAAAGGTAAAGTGACTTTTTTTATAGGAAACAAAGAAGCTGCACTCAAAAACATGCGGGCTCTAGAAGCCGATTTAAACCGTGTGTTCACCCCTACTGGCAAAGATAATAAAGAACGACGCAGAGCGCTCGAACTCATGCCATTGCTTAAATCGGCCGATATTTTTGTCGATTTTCATCAGACAGTTCAGCCTGCAAAACAACCATTTTACATTTTTGGGTTTCAAAAACAGAGTTATTTGTGGGCCAGGGCTTTAGGCGGAGCAAAAGTGCTTGTCACACGGAGCCCCCTTGCAAAATTTGAACAAGGCAGCCTTTGTTGCGACGAATTCGCACGCCAAAACAACAGTGCGTCTGTTACCTTAGAACTTGGCGAAAAGGGAATAAACCCTACAGCACATGCACTTACCCTGCAGACCATGATGCGCACTTTGCAAACACTCGATGCAACTAACCAAGCCAAAACAGAAAAATTGGAACGCTTGGCTCATCGCAGACCAGATTTTCAATTTTACAAAATTGTGCAAAAAATACCGTTTGGCGACAGTAAATCGCAATTAGTGCCCAGATTACTCAATTTTAGCAAAGTTAAAAAGGGGCAAATTCTTGGCACTGGCCCCGACGAAAGAATTTTTCGTGCAATATCCGACGGAATAACCTTGTTTCCAAAATACCCAGAGCGCAATGCTTTAGGCCAAGCTGCAGACCCTGTACCAGCAGATATTATTCAGGTCGCCCAACTTATTAAAGGGCATCCTCTGCAAAAATGGGGATAAATATATCGAATTTAGTTTTGCGCAACACACATTGCAATGCCTTCTTGCAGCACATCTTTAGGAATATGCCGGCCAATAAAAACCATACGTGTGCTGCGTTTTTCGTTTGCTTCCCATGGACGGTCTAAACCAGAACCCATGGTCATGTGAACCCCTTGAAATATGACTCGTTTGTCTTCACCCTGCACATTAATAACGCCCTTGCTGCGCAGAATTTGGCCCCCCAATTCTTGCGAAACAATAGACATAAAACGGTTGAGTTTTTCCATATCTAAAGCACGAGGTTCTTCGAGGTAAACACTCTGAATGGCATCGTCGTGCGAGTGCTCGTGAAACACTTGCATCAGTTGCGGATTGACTTCGACACGGGAATTCAAATCAAAAGCACCGATTCCAAACACATCGGCAATATTAACATCGCATTTATTTGTTCTTACAATACGTGCCAATGCATTTATTGATTTTATTTTTGTTTCTAATCTTTCCAATTCCTCAACCGAAACTAAATCAGTTTTGTTGAGTAAAATAACATCGGCAAAACCCAATTGTTCTTGGGTTTCTTTGAGTTCTTTTAAGTTTTTTTCTATGTGAGCCGCATCGGCCACAGTAACAACAGCATCTAAAAAGAAATGTTCTTGAAGCGATTCATCCATAAAAAAAGTTTGGGCCACAGGACTAGGGTCCGCCATGCCTGTGGTTTCAATCACAAGGGCCTCAAAATCCACTCCCTTTTGAATGAGGTCTGAGGCAATGCGGCTTAAATCACCTCTTACTGTACAGCAAACACAACCATTGTTCATAATTTTAAACTCTTCACCAACAGAAGAAACCACGAGTTCAGAATCGAGGTTTACCTCACCGATTTCATTCAAAACTACGGCTATTTTTTTGCCATGGTTTTCGGTTAAAATACGATTTAAAAGAGTTGTTTTACCCGAACCTAAAAAGCCTGTAACAATGGTAACAGGGTGTAATTTCATAAAAAATCCTTCAATCAAATATTTTCAGATGCAAAAACTTAAAACTCCCGGGGGCACCCCGCCGAAAGTACTCTTCACCACCGGGTTTTACACATTTTTTAGAAGTCCGACAAAATATTTCCTCAAGGTGCAATTTTTTCCGCCGAAAAAGAAAGGCAGTCGGTCGGTCGAGTGTCCAAAAAAACAGAGGAGAATGTTTATGAAAAGATTTATTGCAGTGGGTATCTCAGTTTTAATTTCGAGCTTGAGCCTCAGTGCTTTTGCAGCTAAAAACAGAGACTCTACCCCATTCTTATCTAGGATGTATGAAGAATACACCAAGCGAACCCAGGTTAACTGCACGGCTGAAACCCGTATTGTTGGGGGCGAATTCTTCTTTGGAGAAGTGACATGCCGCAAACCGAGCGACAAAGTATTTGCCAGCGAAGAAGTCATTCGACCTCGCTTACACATCGACCGCAACGCGGAATAATGCCCGGGCAGTTTGATTAATCAGAGCTTAAGCAAGCGCTCCTTTTTAGGGGCGTTTTTTTATTTTAAAAATCGTCATTTTTAGTTGAATTAAAGCGCAAGCTTAAATTTTTGACTTCAGTTTTTGAGTGCACTTTCCGATAAGTGGCCATTCTGAATTTGCTCCAAGAGGAAATGGCCGTGAACATTACCAAATCTAATTTCTTTCTTGTTTCTTTATTTTGCTTAGTGGGTTGCCTCGAAGAATCTAAAAAGCCCACAGCTGGAGCCCCGGCGCCAGAAGCAACAGCAACCAAGGGACCGGATGTAAAAACAACTCCCGTTCAAAATACAAATCCGTTGCCACCAGCAAAAACTGACACAACTACTCCCGTTGTGGGCGGAGAGGGAACGGTTATTGCCTGCAAAAACCCTTTACCAGCCGATTCTATTTGTATAGATATTTTAACCAAAGAGATGGTCGACGCGTGTATTGAAAAAACCACCACTGCCGAAAAACCAAGTGGAGCTTTGGCTTGCAAAATCACCACTTGGAGCACAAAAATGCACACTTATATTGTCAGTGTTGTTCTTAAAGGCGATGCCGGCAAAACACCATTTGCGAAGAGCAAATAATATTTATTCCGCATTTTTTTCTGCCAACCATTCGCGGCGGCGCGCCAACGCAACAGTGCGCGGAGGTAAGCTCAATTCTGCCTGGCGTTTTGAAGCAAGTTGTCCGCATGCAGCACTCACATCTTGCCCGCGGCTGTAACGCACAGGTGCAGGAATAGAACGTTCGCTCAAGTATGATTGAAATGCCCGCAATCGCTCTTCGACACTTGCTTCCATGGGGTTGCCAGGGTGCGCATTCATTGGAATGAGATTTACTTTTGCTTTCAGGCCATGCAAAAATTTAACCAATTTTTTAGCGTGAGCAATAGAATCGTTTTCATCTTTTATCATGACATACTCAAACGTAATGCCGTGACGTGTTTGAACCGGATATTCAAGCAATACTTTTTTGAGCTCATCAAGCGGGTACTGGCGGTTGACAGGCATCATTTTTGAACGGTGTGCATCGTCGGCAGAGTGCAACGAAATTGCCAAAGCCACAGGCAAGGCTTCGCCAAGACGTTTGATTTCAGGAACTAATCCAGAAGTCGAAACTGTTACTTTATGCTTCGAAAGACCAAAATAAGATGGGTCGATAAACACTTTACAAGCTTTCACAACATGATCGAAATTATCGAGAGGCTCACCCATTCCCATAAATACTATATTTGTTACTTTACGAGGATCGTCACTCATTTTAGCAAGTATTTGATTTGCAACCATAAGCTGTGCCAATATTTCTCCGCTTGTTAAATTGCGCGTGAGGCCCATGCGCCCTGTTTGGCAAAAGGTGCATCCCATACGGCATCCGACTTGGCTACTGACACATAAAGTGACACGATTTTCAGACGGCATAAGCACACATTCGCACAATAAACCATCTTTTAAACGCAACAATATTTTCTGCGAAGTGTCTTGCGAAGTGAGCGCCGTGTCTATTTCGGGCAAAGACCAATTGAATTCTGTGGCAGCTTTTGTTCTTAAAGCCGGACTTATATTTGAGAATAATTCAGGGTTTGTAACACCGCGTTCAAAAATCCACTTCATAATTTGCGGGCCCACAAAGGCCCTTGCACCGTTTTCTACCGCCCAAGCCGACCACTGTGCCGCATCTAAATCTAAAGCGTGAGTGGATACCTGAGACATAAAAAAACCTCGGAACTTATGAAGTTAAGAATCGATTCACATCGTGCACAAAAATGTCGGGCTCTTCAATCAAAATCAGATGCCCCGCTGCAGAATATTCAACCAGCTGTGCGCGAGGAAGGCTCTGAGCTAAAGCCAATGCATTGCCCTTGGGAATGATTTTATCGTCGCTCCCCGTGACAACTAAAACATCGGACCCAATGTTTTGAAGACCTTGCACGCCATCAAAACCTGCC
>JAYTOT010000176.1:0-3265 GCA_043747645.1 Pseudomonadota bacterium
ATCTCCGTATGATTAAATAAGTTGAATTTATTTATATATTAAATTAGTCTTTAAATCAAGATATTATTGCGCTTATTTTCTTAGATTAAGAGCATTGGGTCCTCGATACAGACACCTATTTAACATCTTGCGAAAATGGATTGGGAGAAATACCCGACATAGATTGCTTAAAAGGCGAAGAAATCGCAATTTACGAGCCGAGCGTCGGCTATAAAACGGTTGTGCGTCGCGATGAAACTTTCTCTAAAAATGATGGCACATGCGTAAATAGTTCAGCTGGACAATCCAAGCGGATCGCAGGTTGTCTCAAAGGTTCTCGCATTGGAAAAATGACTAATTCACGTGGTAGTATTTTCAGCTATCTTTGTCGCGTGAACCAAAGTGGAAAGTTCGGCCAGGTTGGATACATCGGCTATTCGCCCACAACTGGCGCCACATGCTTTTTCGAGAAAAATCAGTTCAAAACTTCAGAGGATGGAAAACTCTCATCACCGTCTAAAGATCGTGGGCTCGCCAACTCGCCACTTGTCCAATGGCAGACGATGGATACGCTTGCACGCAATACTTCGAGTGGACAGTGCGTGACTTGCCATTCAGTTCGCCCCTTCATTCGCAACATTTATGCACTCACGCGCGAAACACAAGCTTTTGTTGCCAATCCGGATGCCAAGTTTACCGGCGAGAGTACCGTTACAAAACTTCCTCTAAAAGTGGCAGACGGTGCATTATACCATGTGGTTCACGCAAAAGAACTGAACCATATGACCGGTACAGACAATTGGACGCCCAAGCGGATTGTAGGGAAGAGCGTTGCAACTTGCACGGGTTGCCACGATCTCGGTGGACAGGCTGCAAGTCGCAACCTTACCAGGCGAATCGTAGGTCTGGGGGCCATTCACAAGACCGGAAACCTCCATGCGTCGGTGTTTAAATTCGAAAAAGGTGTGGCAGCGAGTTTCGCAATGAAGCCTGACGGGTCGGAGCTCGTAAGGCAGGCGGCCATCGACAAGGCCATGGACGCCATCGGCTCATGCGCCCGCAAAGTATCCGACTCTGCAGAGTGCTACGAAGAGCTTGTCAATCCAGCAGACGAGGAGACTCGAGCTAATCTCCCACCCCCGCCTTCCAATTTTTTCAAGACTGTTGCGCCAAAGTTAAAGGTCGCAACTGTGAGCGCTGAGTCTGGCTCAATTACAATCAAAAGCTGCAGATTCACCTCGTCGATTGGATATGACTACCGTAATTCCCCCTTTCTTTCTCCCTCTCCTTCGTTTGTTTGCGACGGCTCTTACTCAGGGAAAACGAGCAATGGCGAGACTACTGCTATCGTCATCAGAGGAACAACTCTCCAATCTACAGACGACATAAATTTAGCTTCAGGAACGGCAGAAGTGGTGAAAGCTGAATTAGGACGGTATGTTTCCATTACCCTTGCAGGCTTGAATGCGGCAACAATGAATTTGAAAATTGACATGGCAGCCTTGAAATTCTCGGCGAAACTGAGTTTTTGTGCCAACGATTCGGGTGTGACTTGCGGCAAGGAAATTGAATTCGATGATGTAACTTTCAATATCGGCAAATGAATAATAAAACGCCTGAGCCCAGCACTCTATTTCTATTACAATCGGACAGCTACAGCAGAGCGCACCGATCACGGACCTCAATTTGCCTCGCCAATAACAGCGCCCCAACGGTGCCAACCCTATCTGCTTTCCCAGAGCCGCTACAACGCACGCCTTATGCGGCTCACTTTTTAGCTCCGCAAGAAGGCTGAAACACCGGAAATCATATCTGAATTAGCTTCACTTCGCAGCGGAAAAATTGCGGATCGCAGCGTTTCCTCAGCCTTTACGTTTAAAAGTTATTGCATTGGCACAGAGACAAGGCCTAGAAAAAATTGCAGCCGCGTGTAAAATTTGCCCCAGCGCAATTAGAAAATGGCCCGAATTTTTGGAGCAAAAATCGAATTTTGTTGCGTCGCAAAAATATTACAGGCGCATTCAATTCCAATTTACGTTACTTTACGTGCCGCAATTTAGGCGCCACTCCAGCCCGCCAAAGTCCATGAAACGGAACTCGACTCTTTGTGCCTGGTTATCGGCACAACGAGCAAGTGCCTGAAACTCCAATACCGGGGCAACAAATGCCGGGTATGGGTTTTTAGAATTCAAATCACTCAACTACAAAATTCAAGGTCAATTCGGGATTTAATAACTTGAGTTTTTCAATGTCGCTGTTCATTTTAACTATGTCGGTGCTTTTTCGAGGTTTTATACCTGTTATAGAAAAATGAAGTCTTTTTTTCTCAAAACCCCATTCCACTGCTGGAAAAATGTTTATATGTGACGCTGAAACTCTCTGCACCGGATATGAGCGAGCGTGAAAAAATGTTGCATGCCGATAATAAAAACCGATTCCCCAATTGGGAGAATCGTACATTATATTCGATTTATTATAATACAGCTTACCTGCCGGGTCTTTATCAACAAACCAACTCAGCTCCTCATTATCACTGTCTGATTCGATAACTTGAATCCAAGCATTCACAAGTTCTGGCGCAATAAACTTAACGTTTGGAAAACTCGGGTTAAAACAATTTGAGGGAGATTCCAATATGAACTCCGCTTTTAC
Source organism: Pseudomonadota bacterium (assembly GCA_043747645.1). Taxonomy (GTDB): domain Bacteria; phylum Bdellovibrionota_B; class Oligoflexia; order Silvanigrellales; family Silvanigrellaceae; genus JAYTOT01. Next base: position 2,632 of record JAYTOT010000176.1, read on the forward strand.
CGACGAATTAAACTTTTGATATGGAAATTCTATCGATTGAAACGAGTTGTTATCAAAACACATCTCTGAATGATAACCATCGACGTTTTGTTTACGATTTAAATAATTGAAGGTCTCAGGAATAAAAAAAACGCTTACAATCAATCCAACAATGAGAAGAATCATAGTTCGCCTTTTCCCAAAAAAAAAACCGCACTATGTGCAGCTTTTTTCTACCAAATTAATGGTGGGCGTTTAGGGACTCGAACCCCAGACCCTCGCCTTGTAAGGGCGACGCTCTAACCAACTGAGCTAAACGCCCACTGAGTGAGCGTGTTTATGCTGGTTGTTTGGCTTTGTCAATGCCTGTCTAAAGAAAAAATGCAGCCAACAGGGAAAAGACTGTTGCACGTTGTGGTTGCTTTGAATTCAGCGGAAGATGAAGCAATTGTTATAACTGCATATTGGCCCGACGATGTTGTTTGGTTACCGGGTTATAGGAGTCGAAAAAAATGAAGTGTGTAATTTGCAAAAATGGTGAAACAGGAAACGGTTTAACAGGCGTTTCCCAAAAATAGTCATTTGAAACACAGATTTATTACTGTAGAATCAATGTTTCATTGATTTTTATTTTATCCCGAGGCTTTAAACATAC
>JAYTOT010000177.1:0-2949 GCA_043747645.1 Pseudomonadota bacterium
ATCTCCGTATGATTAAATAAGTTGAATTTATTTATATATTAAATTAGTCTTTAAATCAAGATATTATTGCGCTTATTTTCTTAGATTAAGAGCATTGGGGTGCAGAATCGGGCACAGACCCCGTATTAAAGTCTATGCAGACTATTGGAAAGCCAGGAGCAAATGCAACTAAAAACGGACTCGATGACGACGGAATTTTAGCGTAATTCTTTTTTTACTTGAGCATCGCTTTTAATTCTTTGCACACTTTTACAGATTCATTTGCAACGCGTTGCCCTACAATAGGGCGTTCATGTAAGTAACCAAACATGCGCACGTTAAACGTTTTAATTCCTGTTTGACTGTAGTCGATACCAATTCCAGGTGTACAGCCACTGTTGTTATTGCCATTAAAAGCATAGTCACCACGAGTGGGATTTAACGTAAAAATACCACGCATACGCACTCTGTCGGTTATGGTACGGTGGCACGATGCGCAGTTAGTATCGCCCGGTGCTAATTTTTCGGGGTTTTCAATTTCATTAAACACATCTTCCCAGTAGCTCAAATTCTGCGAAACACTAGAATAATTTTTGGTGTCAGAGTCTTTTTGAATCAAAGTTAAAAAATCGTCGAGGTAAGGCTTTTCTTCAGGAGTTCTTCCTGCAGGAGTAAATCCACGAGGATTGGAATCTTGTTTTTCTTGACTGTCTGCAGTGTGTCCTAAATTTAAATCGCGTCGGCAAATGAGGCGCCCTGTTTCGACTCCGCATCTATTTTTCGAAGTCTCTGGGTCGAATGCAAAAATAGAATTGTCTTGCGCCTTTGAAAACGATTGAGCTTCGTCTCTAAAAAATATCCATGGCTGTAGCCTATCTGGCTCAATAAATGCCACGGCAATTTGCGTCATATTTTTTGGGTTTAAATATTTTAATAAAAATTCATTTTTTAATGCGTCTGCAAACTTAGACGCTAAACCGCCCTTAGCACCTAATATGGGATGCACGCCTAATGGCTTTCCTAAAGTAGCATCTGCTAAATCAGAGCCGGCATTTTCTTTACGAATGCGAATCATTTCTTCTAATAATTGCAATGTAGATTGCTCTGGTTCGTAAAATAAATGCAACGAAAAATCCGTAGTGGTCATTTCGTTATCTGGCACAGCTTGCGCAACTATGCGCACTTGAGGTGTGCAGGCATCTGAAAGTTTTCGTTTGAAACAGTGGTCCAATCGAAACGCTGTGACAACCCATTTGTCGAGGGTGTTCATAAACGACGCTTGAGTTCCGTTGTAATAATCGAGTCCGAACTGTTTTTGAAAAACTCTCAACACAGATGCAAATTGTTCTTGAGACATAAGGCCATTGCCATCAGTAAGGCGCACTAAGCGGCCTTCAGAGGGCCCAGCAAATCGGTTGCGCAATGGGTAGAGCACAGAAATATCGTTAACATCCCAATTGTCAGATGTGGCAAATTGCTTTGATTTTGAGTCGTTTTTTAAATTGCCGTATTGCGTACATGCCGAAAGTAACGAAACAAACCCTAAAACCTTAATCACTCCAAGCATAATTGATTTCATTTATATTCTCTCCGTCGAAATAGTAGGTTGCACCGAGCCGCCGGAGTATGAAATAATGCAATAGTCGTCAATACAAAAATAATCTTGCCATGCAATTTTTTATCTATAACTCTGGAATGACTTCTATTTTTTTAAAAATTTCGATAATTTTACCAGGAGCAAGTGCACCATAAAACGACGAACAGGCCTCGTAGTTGCTCTTTTGAAAAGCCCACTGGTTTGCAAAATAACCCAAATAATCGTTGGTAAGCGCAAGTATTAATGGCTTTTGCGCGCTCTGAGCAAGCATAACTTTAAACAATTCCTGCCCCACAGCAGCAACAGGTTCGCCAGGCCAAACAAACATGTCTATATTTCCGAGTTTAATTTTGGTGAGTTCTATTTGAGAAGGCAACCATTTTTGAACCGAAACATCGGGCAACAATGAAGCTAAAAAACTACCATTAGAAAACACACCGCAATGCTCCGTATTTAATTTTGGCTTTGGCAAATCTATTTGTCGGGTGTAAATGTTCCAATCTGCAGTCAATGGTAACTTATTTTTCAGTGCTGGCCGCATTTGTTCAATAAATTTAAGGGGCAATGTTTGCAATGCCTCCATTCCATTTATAACTGGAGCCGTGTCTCCCGAAGCAGCACTCAAATATAAAAAATGAGAATTACCTCCTATTTCCTTTTCTACAGCGCGCATAATGGCACCTGGAATATCGCCACTGAGCTTTAAATTAGACGGACCCAATGCTGTGCCGTGAACCGCATAATTTATAATTCCGCCCATTATACTTTTAGACTGCAAAGAATTCATGAGTATTATATTTGCCTGATTATCAACGGGGCCAGAAATATCTCGGCGATTGACTTGTATGCCCGAACTCTGAAAAGACACTTGCTCTAAATTCACGGGTTGTAAATTGTCGATGCTATTTTTAGCCAGTTTAGCTGCTTGGTTTAAGACAGAATCGTAAAGTTTATCCTGAAATTTATCTGTGGCAACAATTTGCCAAAAACCCGATTTTGAAAGCCCCCCCGGACCACTGTGGGTGTGAGTTGCCGAAACAAAAGTATTCGATTCATCGAATCCAAATTCGCGAATTTTATCGATTAAATCGAGCCTCATTTCGGCGCTTATAGCAACGGTTTCAAAGCTAAAAAATGCCAACTTTTTTTCTTTTTCCGCCAGAGTTGGTGCTTTTTTTAAAACCATAACGCCCACTCTAACACCATCTGATTCACGTTCGAATGAATTTTTAAAATAGTGTTCTGGCGGATTAAATACTGAAGAAAAAGGATTCAACGAACGCCGCGTAATACTGCCGTAGCCTGCGAGGGAGTTTCCTGTTGGTATTTGTAAAGATACAGAATCGACTGCACCGAAGAGCAGGCATAGCTCA
>JAYTOT010000178.1:0-1563 GCA_043747645.1 Pseudomonadota bacterium
TAAAGCATGTGCAACTTCCTTAATTGCCCCTTTACGCCCATCAATTCCTAATGGTTTATTTGTCCATCTTTTTATCGTCTTTTCAGACAAATTTAGACAATTTGCGATTGACTGAAGTCTTGCCCCGCCTAATTGTGCTTCTTGCACTTGCTCAATTATTGCTTGCCTTTCTTCGATACTAACTACTCGTCCTCCGAACCGTAAATCTCTGCAATTTTTTTTTGAAGCACTAACAATGCGGCTGTTTCTGCAAGCGCTTTGTCTTTACGGAGAAGCTCTTTTTCTAGTTTTTTGATTTCTTTTTTATCGCCAGCTGATTCTCGATTGTCGATTTTTTGCCCTAAACTCTTCTTGCAAATATCTTTCCAAAGTTCAATTTTTTCGCTCGTTAGTCCATTCTTTCGTAGCCATTCGCCTTGGTCAATTTGAGGTATTGATGCGAAAGTCAGTATTGATTCGAGCTTTTCATTTGGACTAAAATCTTCCGGGCTTCGAGGGGCATTATTCACGACTGTGAGTCCTTTTTTGTATGACTTTGCCCACTGGTATATGGAAAACGAAGTGGTACCCATTTCTTGTGCGATTGCCGTTACACTACGATTACCACGACTCAAATACTTTTGAACAGCAATTTTCTTAAATTGATCTGAATATTGCGGGTGCATTTTGCTTTACTTTTCTCGCCCCTTGTAATTTTAACTTATTAGACATCTATCCAGCCACAGGGGGTTTTTGCCCCCTACCTCAAAGAACCCAACGGGCGGATTTCGCGCATTGGGCTCTTCGGAATGAACAATTTAAAGAGATGAAAGCGCTTTAAATTGCGCATATTGTAGTCTCAATTTTGCTTCAGCCATAGGAATGACTTTGAGAATATGATTGATTTAATTCCAAGTTACCTTGCTTTTTTCAATTCTATGACAGAGTACTTTTCGGAAATACAAGAGAGTTTCATACCTTACTTTTTGAATTTTGGCTGTATTTCCATAAATTCCAAAATAGTTTACGAGCCCCCGTAATTTCTTATTTATAGACACAATTTGGTTTTTTATTGCATGGTGTTGATTTTTCCTAATGGAAAATTTTATTCCCTGCAAAAATCGATTTAATCTGTGCATGTTTGTCTGCATTTGAACCCTAAACTTGCCATTTAGATGCGAAACCAGAATGAAATCAAAACCCAAAAATGTGATTGCCTTTTGTTTTCCCTCGTTGAATTGTGCAACTCCTTCTCGCGAAAATCTGCCAAATCGCACTAGAGGCCCCCGCATTCTTGGTGTTACCACTTTAGAAAGCCATAAATACAATACATAATGCAAATAAATATTTCTCAAAATCACCCTAATTGAACCGCCACGCGGGACGCCGTTTTCAGTACTTTGGACATTTGCGTTTTCTAGTATGCCCGCTTTTAGCCAGCGACTTATGACGTTCAAAATCCTCGTGTCTGATATTCGATGCGAAAGAAATTTTAACATCCATGTGTGGCCCAGGCTCCCAAAGAAATTTTTTAAATCTGCCTCAAACACGAATTCTGTCCTCTTGTAAGATACAGTTTCGTGC
>JAYTOT010000179.1:0-6304 GCA_043747645.1 Pseudomonadota bacterium
AAAATGTTGCTACTAATGCTGGGATATTGCCGGGGCATTAATACGGTTGAAAGTGTTATTAAAACTCACGGACCGATATTGGTTTCACGCAACAACGCCCATTGGATGCACTAGGTGATAAATATGTAAGGCGATATTCTATAGATTGCCTTACTTAAAGTGATGAATGTGGGATTTGTGGGGTTATGGATGCGAATCGGCAAAAGCCCGCAACCCCGAACTCAAATTGGCTCCAGGCGAATTAGCCACGACTCAGGGTGGTGATTCTGGCGGCCCACTACTTATCGAAGGAAAGCTTGCTGGTTTTGTGAAGGGTGGTGGTGGATGGACATTGTGGACAGACAGGGGATATGATGACGCAGCGAACAGCGCTGGTAAATTTCCCGTTCGACCCGATTTTCGTAAACAGCCTTTTTTCAAATATAGTCAGTACACAAATCTTTGGAAGCCGGGAATTCTTTGCTTCATTGATGCAGTGAAAAATAAGTCTGAAAAAGCAGGAGATGGAATCCTTTTTCCACAGATCGATATGGGTGTTATGAAACAAGAATGTAAAACATTGGGTTTTTGAGATCCATTTTACTTATCATGGTGTTTGGAGCGCTGATAAACGTTTTGGCTTTGCCGCTGCTCGATGTGGTCTCATTGCTTACCCCTGGTTTGTGGACACCCAGAACAAAGAATGGGTGGTTTCGCCCAAAGGGCCAGGTACTTATTTCGCGACGCGTCTGAAATAAGAATGGCATATATCAATGTGCAGCAACGTTTCTATCTCGTTGCGATGAGGTGTTTAGGTTTGAAAGTCAGTACGAGTGCTTTTTATAACTGGGAAGAAAAATCCTATTTCCAAGCGTAAGCAGTCTGATAAAAAGCTGACCGAAGTCATAAAACAGGTAAAACAATATAAAGACGCAATTAAAAGAGAAAATATATGATTAAAAAAATTCAATTTCATGACATGTGCCTCCCCCGAAAATTGAGACTCCATTAAACTTGTAAAAACAGGAGACTCGCAGTCTTTGGTGCAAATCTGTGAAAACTCACACCGAAAGCATTTCTATGGCATTTTGCCTTAAAAAAAAATTTTCATGCAAGGATACAGCAAGAAAAAAATACATATTTGCCTATAGTTATTTGATTTTTGCTTTAATTTCAGGCCTTAACTTAACATGCAAACAAGGCTCAGACAAAATAAATGCACATGTAGAAAATAATTCAAAAAAATTCACTCTCGATGTTGCTCAAATTAATACTAGCCATGAAATTCAAAAACTCAATGTCAATCTAAAATCGTGGAGTGAAATAGAACAAAATTCTGACCTTTTATGGTATTTAATACAATGCGAATGCACGCCACAGGTGCTCAAAATTTATTACAAAACTTCCATAACAAAAAAAGGACTACTTCCTCAAGCCTTAGTTCCGGCTATTCGAAAACAAATTATAAGTGATCCTAAAATTCAGCAAATTAACAATATCGGAAACTCGATTCTTCCTGGTACGCTGGGTTCAATATTAACTCCGATATTGGTAAATGATGAAAGAATAAATGCGGCCGTGCGAGAAGGTCTCGTCGCTAAAATTCAGACCCAATTTCCAAAAAGCACAGAAATTCAATCACTACCAAGCATCAATTTTGATCATTTTGTGCCTTCAGGAAAGTACAATCAACACTTAAATATAGATGACCAAGTTGTAAATTGGCTATCAGTTTTTGAGCCAGACCAAATGTGGACTCGAAATTCAACTGAATCTCAGGAAAAAAATAGTAAATGGCCAGAAGAATTTCAATTTTTTAAACTCATGCGCACCTTGAGTGAGTGGCAATATTTATTCGGTCTTTCAGAACCTATTCAGTCAAAAATTCCTGGCGGACTGACTGCCAGCATCAACGAGTCGAGTCTCAAAATTTTTGATCCTCGCTCGGCGCAAGACGAAAGATTTTTGGCATCGCTCTACCTCTTAAAATTTAATTTTTCTGACTCTTTAACCCAAGCACAACAAGGCGGAGAGTCTTGGACATTGCCAGAACAAAACATTTCACTATTGAGTCAATCCAAGATTTGGTATGTGGCAGGCAAAGCATTCCAGCGGCTCAGACCCGAAGGTCGGAAAAATATAACTTCAGCTTTTGCAGGTTCTAACTCACTTTTTCCAACTGAAACGCATCAAATTCCTCTTGCTTTTTTACCTGGAATGAAATCGCTTCTCAAAGGACCCTTTATTGATGAACCCTTGCGTCTGTTGCGCCAATTTGCATTTCTTCCGAATTCATTTCCAGGGAAAAGCACTGACAGCAATCCTAAGGCAGATATTGAAAGCACAACTGCATTTATTTTGAGTCTTAATATTTGGATAGCCCAACTTTCGCAATTGAGCGATGCCGGTCTCTCTCCGGAAACGGAAAAAAAACTTTTGGAAGCCCCACCCACTCTTAAAAAGGCCCTGCAATTTGCAGTACAGACTCTCCTGAACGAATTTATCGCAACTGAGGGCTATGAAGGTTCTTCAGCAACTGTTGCCAAAAAGAACTCTTCTCAGTTTGCAAATGCAACACAAGTGGGACAAATATTAAAAGCCCTTTGCCTCACCGAAAGCACTCAATTGAAAAGCACACTTTTGAATCAAAAAATTGAGGGGCTATTGAACTGGAGTATAGCAGAATTTATTTTTCCTAAAAATAATACTTCGGCCTCAAATTCAAACGGCGATCTTAGTTTAGTCGATTTACTATCGCTGACAGATGGCCTTCAACAATGCTATCTGAATGCAAAAACTAACCAGTCGCAAACTACCGACTTTCTCAAAAACGCAATAGAAAGTCTAAAATTGGTACTGACACGTTGGGACCAATCAAGTCAATGATCAATCAACATTTCTTAATATTAAATAAAAAAGCGCATTTACAAGTAATCTTACTTATCACTATTATGATATCAAATAAAATAGAATTTAAGTCACTCGCCCAGAATCTTCCACGTGGAGCGTTAGCACTAAGAGTGGGAGTGCGACCTTTTTTAGTCACGACTGAAAAATATGACTCCAGTGAAAATAGAGTCAATTTGAGCGATGAATATTCAACATCATTTAATGGAAAAAATTTATTGGCTGGCAGAGGCGGCTCTGACTTGCAGCGAATGGCCCAAGAAATACAACGATACGACCCGTCGCCTAACAATCCAAAAAGCCCCATTCAAAAATTGAACTTAGGTCGTGTTGATATTGATGCAAAAGCTGAAGTAAATGCTTTTTACATGGGTTTAGCTTACGGAATAAAAGACTCTGTGAGTAGTTTTATTGCAATTCCATTTATTGCAGCAAAAACTCAACTCAATATAAAACACAGCGGAAAAAATAATGCACAAGAAATTTCCGATGAACTCGGCGATTTAGCCTACCCGGAACTCAAAGAAGGACTGCGCAAAGCAAGCTTGATTTCCACAGATGAAGTGCGAAATTCTATATTGTCTTCGGGGTACACAAATTTAGACGGCTGGCAGCGCAGTGGGTGGGGAGACCTCCAATGGGGCTTGAATATAGATTTATCGGAATATCTATCTTCTAAATTACCATTCAAAAGTAGTGTAAAAATTGTAAGTCATTTTCCAACGGGATACATTGAAAAACCCGAAATCCTCTCCGATTTGAGTTTCGGCGATGGCGGATTTGGTCTCACTTTTGGTTCCTCTTTTTCTAGAATCTGGCATCAAAACTTTAATTCAGCGGTTCAATTTGAATATCACAAAACCTTGAGTCACAAGCGCCTCATGCGTGTACCACTCTCGGACGAAACACTTGTGAATTCAGACAGAGAGACCGTCGTGACAGTCAATCCAGGTCATCAATTCGAAACATCTTTAACTTTGAACGCTCCCTTTAATATCTATATTCCTTCATATCAGTTGTCTTACACAAATCACTTGCAAAACTATTATTCCGGTGATTTAGTGACCCAGCTATCTAATATAGAAAAAAACACAAATACCGAAAAATTAAAGCAAACAATTGAAATCGGAATTTCAACCGTTGAAAAATTCAATAAAAATGAATTTCCCGTTCCGTTTTTGGCATCGTTTTCTTATTCTTGTTTACTTTGGGGGAAAAATATTTTTGCCGAAAGATATTTCGATTTGACTGTGACTGCATTTTTGCCCACTCCTTTTATGGCGAATGCAAAAAAGCATGACTTTTAGAAAACCTTAAATCCATCACCCCATAGTTTTGCAAATATATTTTTCCAACTTGTCAGTTTTTCGAGTTTTTAGCACTGACGTGTTTTAATATTTTAGCATATCTTTCACTTAAAAATGTAGAATTTTCGCTCAGCCATTCTTTCATATCCCGGCTCTCGCTCCAAAATTTCTTGTGTTGTTTTGCTATAATCCCTACCTGCGCTTTATATAAATTTAAACGTTCGTCAGAATTTAAGCTTCCTAAATCAACAGATCCTTTTGTGCGACTTCGTAAGATGTAATTCGTGTTTTCCATTTTTACAGAATAAAAATTCAATGGCACTGAGTTTTCCCAAAATTCTTTTATTAAAAATTCAACTCGGTTTTCGAGCATAGATTTCCAATTTCCAGCAGCAGTTCCAGGAGTTATAACTGGCTTAAATTCCAAAATTTCATTATTAGTGTCACCGGTACCAACAACATAAATCAAATATTTTTCAAGGCCAGCGCTTCCTCCCCCTTCTTTTTTTGTAGAAACAATGTCGTTAATTTTAAATTTTTTTAAGTTTACGTCCGTTGCAAAAACTTCTTTTATTTTTTTGGTAGTGCTCGCAGACACGAATGCAAACTCATCGGAGACAGCAAATTTTTGTCCATCAATTAAATTCCGAATATTTTTGCTTCTCTTTTTCTCAGGTTCAAAAGAAATGCTAGAATCTAATTTGCGGGGCAAGCGACGACCAGACAGAACTTCTACATACTCTTTAATGACTTTATCAGGAAAGTCTGACGATTTTTTTTCATACAACCGAAGGGATGTTAAATAGCGCAACACATCTAAACCCACTGGACAATAGCCAGAGTCGTCAAAGTCATTGTAGACAAACTTTGGGCCGTCGGAGAAAACAACAAATCCAAAGTTTTCGAGATGAGCGTCTCCAAAACAAATTCCTAAAGGGCCAGCACCTTTCACATTCATTAAATCTAAATAATAAGCACCAACAAATGATCTTAAAAATTTAAGGTCCCCAGAGTCTAAAGCATAGTCCCATTTGAAAATAAAATCTGCGTCAGTTATATTCGGCGATGATTTGCGATAGAATTCTTTCGTTCGCAATGAAATATCATCCAAGGATTGCGAACCCAAATTTATGAGAGTTGGTTCAGTTTCAACGGTTTGAGCTTGAATTTTATGCGCCCTCACATCAGATTTTGAATTGAAAACTCGCGCTTGACAGGACAAATTCAATAAAACACTAAAACTAAGCGCTGAAATGGGCAAAAACGAAAATTTACGGCTGTTCCTATCATTTGAATACAAAGTGGCATCCCTTCAATTAAAAATTCTACATTTTATCAACGTTAAAAAAAACATTTGTCTGCTGCGTCGCAACTTCAAGATTTAAAGTCATGGGTGACACGGCAATCCGTTTTTTTGTAACCCATGTGCAATAGTATCTCACAAAATTGTCACATAAAAAAATTTGGGAGGAACAATTATTTGCTCTAAGTTGACAGTTGCAAAATTGTTCGAAAAAAAGTTCTCAATGCTTTATGCCCAATTCAAAAACGCATGAGCTCATCCCCAGAGGAATTATGACTCCATTTATGCTACAAAAACGATCTATTCAAATTGCTGTGCTTATTTGTTTGACTCAGACTGTTCATTGTAAAAAAAGAGAATTTAACACAAAAATAAGTTCGACTTCAAATTTTAATCCCGATTAGTTTTTCGAAGAAAATTCACAATTAAATTTTCAAATCATTTCCGATTTTTCGAAAATAAACTCACCAAAGCAAGATGCAGCTGCTGCAAAAATAGAAGTCTCGTCTGAGAATTCGGGCTCACTTGTGAATCCGAAGTTTTTTTCCTCAGACGGAGCATTTGTCTATGAGCACAACCAAAAAAGATCCGCTCTGAGAGTCAAAGTTTCGCCCCGAGGGCGGGCCTCGCGTGCAGCATGTGATTTTAAACCACTCTCAGTCCAATTTATACCAATTACGTAATTTAAGTACCGTTATGCGCCCAATCGCTTGTGCAAAGATTTTTGATATTTCCTTCTTCGTCGCAAAAGCTATTCCATGCTGAACTGCATGCATCTACTATATCATCATAGCCTTTAAAGCAGCGA
>JAYTOT010000180.1:0-3538 GCA_043747645.1 Pseudomonadota bacterium
GTCGGGCAAGCCAAAAGCGGGGGTCGAGGGCATCAATTTGATTACCCTGTTGTGAACCGACGGCGCGCGGTGTGTGCCGGTAGATTATCGCGTCTTTGATAAAAACCGCGACGGGAAAACCAGGAACGACCATTTCGCCGAGATGCTCTTTGAAGCCTACCAGCGCGGCTTTAATCCCGCTCTTGTTTGTTTTGATAGCTGGTATGCCTCGATTGACAATCTGAAACTGGTGCGCTCTGTGGGCTGGCATTTTTTGACGCGGCTGAAATCGAATCGGCAAATCCGAGTGCGTCAAGGCAAGTTGGAAGCGGTCGCCGCCGCCGGGTTGGGCGGCGGGGACGGGACGATTGTTTGGCTCAAAGGCTTTGGAGAAATCAAAGTATTGCGGGTTCGTGCCACGGACGGCGCATCGCAATACCGGGCGACGAGTCTTCTCCGGATGAGCAAGGCGGAGCGCGAGAAATCTGCGCTCGCGGCGTGGCGGATTGAAATGTATCATCGCGGCTTGAAGCAACAGTGTTTGATTGAGCGAGCGCAGTGCCGTCGATTGCGCCCCGTGTTGAATCACATCGGGCTTTGTATCAGAGCGTTTGTGCGTCTGGAAAGTCATTGTCATCGAGAAAAAAAGAGTTGGCTGGAAGCGAAAACGGAGATTATTCGGGAGGCGGTGCGAGGATCTTTGTCGAATCCGCTTTATTGTTCGCTTCCAACTGCGTAACTCCTAAGAGTATTAAAATTCTTGATTCCTTTTTTCCCGTTTTGTTTGACAATCTGCTCATAAGCATCACGCTTTGTTGCTTTGTTTTGCTTTTCTCGTTTGTCGTAGTCTTCTTCTAACTCAAACTCAATCTGAAAAGCTGAATTTCTTTCGGTGCTTCCAAATATTGCGTCTTCGTGTTTTTTTAAATCTTCGATGGTCGAAAACTGTCCGCCGCGAGTTGCTCGCCACCAAAAGCGAAGATGACCGCGAATTTCGGTTGCTCGAATAACCGAAACTTCGTCGGCTTTTTTGGTTTCTACGCCGCCGCCGAAAAGTGGTGTAATGAGTTCATATTCGCGTGATTCACGGATAATCATTTCGCCGTTTTTCTTTGAACGGCTTAGGTTATCGTTAAATTCAGCTTGATAATTTTCAGGCAATTGAACATTTTTAAAACCCAAACTGCCATCAGGTTGCTTAACTTTTATTTTCACTTCTCTTGCCATAATTTATTCCCAAACTTTTTTTGTTTCTCCGTCCCAAGTTCCCAAAACGCCCAAGCCGAAGCCGCCTTTGGCAAAGTCTTGACCGCTTTTACTTTCAATTTCGCTAATACAACTAAACCAAGTGTTGTCAATCCAACTTCCAATATCTTTATTGTTTTGCAAATCCAAAAACAAAATTGAACCTGCGGGAAGTAATCGGCGTGTCGGTTTTGGTCGGTTAATTTCAAAATCCCAACCCGAAACAGTTTGATAACGATTGCAAGCGATGGCTTTAACTTCGTAATCCGCATTACTTTTTGGCAAACCGCTATCAAAATATGCAGGTGTCAGCAACATCAATCGGCAATGTTTTTCGGCTTTAATTCGCTCTTTAATTTCGTCGGGACAAGTTTGAATCTTTTGATTTTGATTTTGGTTTTTATCTTCCCGCCAACTAACCAACCGTCTTTCACCACCGAGCGGAGCAAGATTTCCTTTGTTTTCGAGCTTTTTACTATTTGCGTCGTCCACAAAAACAACAAGTGCCAGCTTTTTAGTGTTTGATAAACCGCCGTTTCCGTAATTGAATTCAAGTCCGCGAGTAGTAAAAAGATCGCCGTCGTTTGAAGCCATATCCAAATTTATCGCAACGTGAGTTCGTGAATCTTTCTTCAAACTTCCAATTCCATATTCTTTTAGTTCTATTGAAGTTGAATCGTAACTATCTTTCAGCCAACGCAATAATTGTCGCCAATTCCAAAAAGCTAAATCGTTGTAAGGTTTATCTTTTTTGTCCGTGCGATTTAAGCCGACAGGCAATAAACCTTCCAAACTATTCAATGAATCTGCAATATCCAACGGCAAAAGTCGGTAAAGTTGAGCGTGTGTTTTGTCTAATCTTTGTTTGTCAGTTTGCAAAAGCAAAACATCGGCTGGCGAAGGTAAATAAAAATCAGTAGTCGTGTTGAAATTTAGGTGGATTTCTGCCAATAAAGAACATTTGACCTCAATATCTTTAACCGCAGAGATTTGCGAAATATCAAATTTTCCGTTTGCATCCAGACCTGCACGAGTTCTAACGCCTCCCGCTGTCGTTGAAGGAAACGGAAAATCAAGTGAAGTTGCGTGTGTAATATTTGCCCCGAAAGGTTTGCCATCGCGGACAATCAGCGAATCTCGCGGCTCAATTATCCAAGTTTGTAAAGTCATTTTGTTTCTCCTATCGCCTGTTTATTCGCTTGTTTATATGCATTCTTAAAATCTCTCGCAACAATAATTTCGTTGGCTAAATCTTCGAGCGATAAATCTCTGTTAAAAATTAAACCTTCGAGTTTGACTAAAATATCTTTACTGACTTTGCTCAAACCTTGATTCGATTTTTTCCGACTCAAAATTCTGACGGCATCAGCTTCCATCGCTGTTTTTAAACTTGGCACACTTGAAAATCGCAACCACAAATCACACAATTCATATGCGACACCATCAGGCAAAGCATCGTCTAAATGTAGCTGAATAAACCCCAGCAGCCTTTCGTCAAAAGACTTGTCAGTATCGCGGTCGTTCTTCCAACTGCCTTTGATAGTTGTATCCGCACCGCTTCTTTTGCTCAAAATAATTGCTAAGGCATTTTTGCCGTCAATTGATTTCGCTTCTTTTTCAGCTCGTCGCATTGTTTCCAAGGATTCTTGTAAAGGTTCGGTATGATGCACAACCGCAATTCCTGCCGAAAGTGTTGGTCTGCTAGTTTCGCTATCTTTTGTAAATTCAAATTTCTTCAAATCATCTGCAAATTTATCAGCTAATTCTCTCGAACAATCCAAAACTGTATGAAGCGGTAATAAAGCTAAAACATCATCGCCGCCGGAATAAATCAGACAGCCGTTATTTTCTTTTTTCTCAACAATCGCTTTCACGTCCTCTGCAAATTTGCTCAAGGACCTAGATAATTCTTTATGGTCATCAGGAGTTTTTTGATTATCAATAACCGTTCCCATTCGGTCGCCATCGGCTTGAAGCAAAGCAAAATATGGTAAAGGCTTATTACTTTCCTTTCCAAACGCTTTTTTTATAAATGCTCTCAACGCATTTTTAGCTTGAGTTAGTTTTGGCTCATCAAAAAAATCTTTCAGCCTTCCTTCAAAAAGCAAATGACCATCGTAATCTTCAAAAAACTCGTGCTTAATCGGAGTTTTACCAACTATTTTCTTAAATTCTCTATCATCATTTTCGCCAATAATCTTTTTTAAATCTCTTATATAGAACCTGTTTGCAGTTAGGCGATTCTTCGCAGGATTAACCGGATCGCGCAAATCCGAATCTTTGTTTCACTCGTTTTCAATAACCCTTCACAATT
>JAYTOT010000181.1:0-1911 GCA_043747645.1 Pseudomonadota bacterium
GCTCAATATTGTCACTTTAGCTGTAGATCGTATTTTTGACGCTGTGCGGCAGCATAAGCTGGAAGTTTCGATTCGATTTAAAAAAATTGACGATGACTCTCGTTCAACAAAACAACAAAAGCCTCCACCTTCTCCTGTAAAAGAAACTTCTTATGCATCTCCGTCGCGGAAAAAGTAGCACCTATTCATTTTAGCATTGCTCATGATGTCACAATTTAATGCCGAAGACTCTGCAGATGATTAAAAGCGCTGCAGAGGTGTTTCAAAATGCATGCTCCAAAAATTGGACAGCTGCTTCACAACGGAAAATATGAAATTCGCCGGCACCTCGGTTCGGGGCGTTATGGCGATGTTTTTTTGGCAATTTGGCACCATGAAGATGGCCCGCAACGCGTAGCCATTAAATGGTTTTCCCGAGACGTTTTAACGTCTCGAGAGCTCACTTCTAACCGAGGAATCCATCAGGAAACCATGTTGCTGAGTTCGATTCAGCATCCTGCGATCGTTAAAATATTGGGTTTTGAAACTTTAGACGACTGTGCATTTTTAGTGGAAGAATATTTAGCAGGCGGTAATTTACATCAGGTTATAGAGTCTAATAATTCATTTAAAGATGGCAGCAACAATCAATTTGTCGACCCCTTGAAAATAGTAACACTTGGTCTCGCATTGGCGCGAGGTCTAGATGTTGTTCATGGACGTGGATATTTTCACGGCGATATTAAGCCGGGCAATATTTGTTTTCGAGACGAAGCTAAGTGCGAGGCTGTGTTTGTAGATTTCGGTCAGGGAGGCATGTCTGACGCTGCTCTTTTGGGGCGAACTGTTGCAGGTGTGGCTGCAACTCTTGCCTATTTGCCCCCAGAGCGTACGGGATTTGTGAAAGAAATGGGCAGTGGTGCGAGCGATTTGTATTCCCTAGGAGTTTCTCTTTATGAATTTGCATCTGGCAACAATCTTTTTTTAGCCAATTCCCCAAAGGAAATAATTTCTAAAATATTATGTCAAATACCAATTCCACTTTCTCAAGTGGTTCCTCAGTTTCCTGAACCCCTGAGTGCGGTTATTGATAAACTCACACGTAAAAATCCGAGCGATCGTTACCAAACTGCGGCGGGGTTGGTTGCCGATTTGCTCATTTGTTACGATAGTCTTTCTAAGCATCAACAAATTCCTCATTTTGCTTTAGGGCGACGCGATAAAATTAGAGAACTCAACTATAAAATACCTATGGTGGGAAGAGCTGAAGAGTTGGGTCACATGGCGCAATTGCTCGATTCCACCCTCAATGAACATGGAAGATCGATTGTCATCGGCGCTCCTTCAGGGTCGGGAAAGTCTCGGTTAGCTGCCGAATTTTCGAAACAGGCACGTTCGTTTGGTATGAGAATTTTGTCGACTAAATTTTCAGAATTTGAGCGAAATGTTCCATTTAGTGCTATTGGAGTTGCTCTTCAAGAATACGCTGAGTGGCTCAGAGCGCAGCCAGAAGAAATTAAATTTAAGTGGAAGCAAAAAGTTCAGGGAGTTTTGCGCGAAAAAGGGCAACTTTTATTGCGTCGACTCGACTATTTTGCCGATTTATTTCCAGTGTTTCCGCCCATTCAAAAAATGCCAAAAGAAGATGAAATAAATCTATTTTACGATGGTTTAGCTTCATTCTTTACTTGTCTTGATATTGGAAGTTCCGGAATTGTAATCTTTTTAGACGACCTCCAATGGGCCGACTTTGAAAGTTTAGAAATAGTTCGAAGAATTGTTGATTTTGAAAAGAAAGACAAACTTGGTAAAACTCTTTTTCTTGGTACTTACCGCAGTGAGGAAGTTCCGACTGAGCATTTTTTGAATATCAAAGTTCTGAGCTTTTTGACAGTGGCCCAAAAAATTATTCTCGGGCCACTTACAAAAGAT
>JAYTOT010000182.1:0-2780 GCA_043747645.1 Pseudomonadota bacterium
GAAATCATTTTTTCGGAACTTGTCAAATAAAGACAATATACCGGGTCATATTTCAGAAGTCATTCTTGGATTGAATACCTTTTTAGTAGGTGTTTTAGGTAAAAATTAAAATGTGTTTTTGTACAGGGTATTAAACACACTAGAACGGCGCTTTATAACATGTACCACATACCTTTTTGATAACAATAATTCCGCCAGATAAGCACCATCTTGCCCCCTTTTATTGTATTTGTTCAGCCAGTGATGAGTGCTTTCTTTTGGCGTCATGCTTGAGCCGTTCAACAGGGCGGCAGTTTAAATTTTGTGCAAATTTAAAGGAGATTGCCCAAAAAATCTGGGGTGAGGTGGAGATTTGGGATTTCGCCCTGGCGGAGGTTGGAGAGAGGGGGGATTTACGGCGCAGGGGACCCGCCGCCAAATGCCGGCGGGTGAGTGGTTGAGCCAGGTATTGGGGCGCGAAGTGCTAGAGCAAGCATAAATTGAGGCAAAATTATTGGGAAATATACGAAAAGCAGTGTTTAATTGTGTGAGTCTGCAATTTTTTGAAGTTCAATTTCAGACGGTTTTTGGACGGGTTGATTTGAAAAAATGTGATTTTCATACCGTCAGCTATGGCCCGAAAATCGCTTTAGTGCCTGATTATCAATCCGGTACAGTGCCTTCAAGTGTTTTGTTCACCGGACATCTAGTCTGAAAAATTCCGCCTTACCTAAACTTGCTGCTGGAAAAAACATGGGTTGAGCATTATCCTTTGCTCCAAAAACACGACCTTTGTTTAAACCATCCGGTGTATACAAAGGTCCATTTGTTTTTTGATATAGAAGTTAATGATGCTGCAAATAAAAGATGGATTTATAAAACGGGAATAATTCTACCGTCTGATTCAATTACCTAAAAATCTGTTGCTTCTCAGAAATTTCACTAAGCGAATAAACCCGAAACAGGAATGCAGATGCCGCAGTCACAATGGCGGTTAGTAAAAGTCGCTAATTTAGTGAACATAGAGAGAAAAGTCTCTGTCCAGCCAGATTATGTAGAAAATTTTGTCTTTGCGAAAGCCCACCATAGGTTTTTTCCCATCGAAACGAAAACTTAATAAGGTTACGTCATCAGTAATGCACGGAGGGAGTCCAACCTTGATTTGATTCTTAGGAATTGTTTCATGCCCCAGACCATGGCGAGCCGAAGTTTGAATTTCCTGCCAAGTCAATTTTCCTAATTCTGCGAGCCGTTCAACAAGCGCCACTTTTTCAGCTACTTCACATTTTTGCAGCGAATGATTGGCAATACTTAAGTGTTTGAAGCTGAATGCAGGATGTAACAAATTGGTACTATTTTCCGAACCGTCCCGTTCGCGAATCGATTTTGAACGGTTCAATGATGGATGCCTGATTTTAGCCATTAATGAATTTGTCTTTTGAAAAAATCTTTCATTAGTGAATGTGAAATTACTTCATTGTCTTTTGTGCAAGTCCATGGAAGTTCTTCATGAGTCAGCTGCCTTAATTTCCAGGCAGAGTATTGACCGTAAACATTGTACACATCGTTCATTGTTTCCATCTGTTTGTCTGAAAACATCGAAAAATCAAGATGTGAAGGAGTAGGAATACCAGAAGTGTTGTAATTTTTGAAGGCATGATACGCTTCGGGCACTACCGGCCCGTGAGTCCAATGCTGAATTTCCTCGGAAAACATCGGACTGTCTAGCATCGCAAGAGTGAACCCCTGTACGTAGTATAACAATTTTTGCATTTTTAGGTTCGATATTAGTTCACCTGAGTCTGGCTCGACAAGGCTAAGTATATAATTAGAAACGTCTTTGTAATTAATTTGATTTTGCATTTACGGTTTTCCTTTCTGTTGTTACTACCATGCCTTATCGGCAAAAAGAAGTAAAACCTTACCCCCTCAAACAACCACAGCTACAACAGCTCCGAACACATCCTTTCGAGCGACCCCAGGAAAAATGTAAGGGAACTCCCGAAGAGTCGGAAGGCATTCGATTAAAATTGAGCACTGGGCAGAAAGAGCCGATTTTTGATAGCTCACCTTTTACATAAGTTGCTGAATATAAAGAACAACTTTTGAACAAGGAGCCCAGCGTGCCAATATTTGCCCGCTATTCATATCTTGCCATAATGTGGCAAAGATACGAGGAACTAACCCCCCCTGTGCAAATGAAACTGCCCGTGAGGCAAGTGGGGGTCTTGGTACATGTGGTCGACCCGTTGGGTGTTAAACATGCTCGACCTGCGTTTTATGCCATGAACTGCATAAGCTTTCGAAAGGAGCTTGCCCAAAAAATCTGGGGTGAGGTGGAGATTTGGGATTTCGCCCTGGCGGAGGTTGGGGAGAGAGGGGATTTACGGCGCAGGGGACCCGCCGCCAAATGCCGGCGGGTGAGGGGTTGAGCCAGGTGGGAAGAACAAAGAACGGCAATTTTGCCTGACCAACCATAAAAAACTGAACAACTAATTCGATCATTCGTTCTAAAAAAGAACACCTGACAAAAATCGTTAAAATGTGATAGATGAAGCGGTCTTGATAAAATTGGGATTGAAAAAATATGATTCTCATCGGCGGACACCTGAATAACTGCCCCTTGCCAATAGCCAAACCAAGTGCGGGGGAGTATTTTCGACTCATACCTAGCGGCAAATTATGTATTGACGAATTTAAATCACGAGCCAGGCTCTGTATCGAAGGTAATGGATACTTAAACGTAGATTTAAATGTCTGCGAAGAACATGCCCTCTCATTGTGTACCACAATGGAGAGAG
>JAYTOT010000183.1:0-1461 GCA_043747645.1 Pseudomonadota bacterium
GCTTTATTTTATCAAAAACCTTGACCATCATGCTCATTCTAGGATTTTTTAACAAAAGGTCGCGATGTTTATTCACAAATGACCAATACAAACTATCGAGGTCATCGCACCAAGGTTCCTTTTTATCGCCGCTCATTTTAAGCCAATAATTTGAACCGCAAATGTAAGGCTTGGTCGCAAATATGCCTCCGTCGCTAAAAAGTGCCATTCCAAAAACATTTGGCCCCATGACCCAATCGGCAGAATCGACAAACATTTGCATAAACCAAGCATGCGCCTGAATTGGGTTGATTTCGCAGAGTAACATCACGTTGCCAATAACCATCAAACGTTCAATATGGTGGCAATACCCGAAGTCGATGGACTTTTGAATTGCGCGATCGAGATGTAAAAGTCCTGTGCTTGCGTTCCACCAACAGGGTGCAAGTTTTCTGTGGTGATTGAAATAATTTTTGGTATTCTGTTTGTGCTCAAAAACCAAATAAATACCTCGAATAAATTCACGCCAACCTATTATTTGGCGAACCAATCCTTCTAATGAGTTCAACGGAATTTCATGCTCTTTTGTTTGCTGAAAAATAGCTTCAAGCACTTCCTGCGGACTTAAGAGCCCCGAATTCAAAAGTGGCGAAAAAGCGGTGTGATAAAGAAACGGTGTCACGTTTGACAACGCATCTTCGTAGGGTCCAAATTGTGCGAATCGATTTAAAAAAAAATCGCTCAGCCATTGCCGTGCCTCAATTCTAGTGACAGGAATCCAAACCTGCGCAGTGGAGCCAGGGTGAGACGAAAATAAATTTTCGACCAAATTTATTACCCGACCCAACAATTCACTGCTTTGATTTGTTGGCAATGGTGGTGGTATTAACCCCTTAGGAATTGCCAATCGATTGGCTTCGTCGAAGCTAAATTGCCCACCAACAGGCTCTAGTTTTCCTGCTATTTTCAACATCAAAATCTGTGATTTAATTCTTGCTTTTTCGTAGTAAGATTTCAAAAATGGACGTTTTTGTTTTGCCATCCAATCTGTAATTGAGTCAGTAGTGTCCAAAAACATTGGCGATGGGAGTACAATTTGCGACACGGCAAGTTGCTTAAATAAGTTTGAAATTCTAGTGCCAAAAAAACTATCTGCAATTTCGAAATGGCAAAATTCGGAAACGTTATTTTTTTGAATCCAATATGTAAGTTTTTCTTCATAACTAGAATTATTTTGATGTGTATAATTATCTTCATTTTTCGAATCAGAAAGCTCAATGTAGTCCACGATGTATCCGGCACTTCGTATTTCTGAACAATAACTTCGCATTGCAGCAATAAAAAAAACCAATTTCAATTTGTGGCATTTAAATCTGGAACAGAGCTCATAATCTTCTGCCATAAAAATACGTTCACATTTCAAATTTATGAAATGTTCAAGTGCAAACAACTGGTCGCCCAATACTAAACCTACACGCATAA
>JAYTOT010000184.1:0-1486 GCA_043747645.1 Pseudomonadota bacterium
ACAATTATTCTTGCTTACAAAAAAATGCTTCTAATCTCTTGTCTCTTGTTTTATACTTATCTCAAATTGGTTCACACACAACTTTTGTCTGACATTCACTCGTTACTTTTTGATTATTAATTTTTGAATATTTGAATTTAAATTTTTTAAATATCGAGATACTTTATATATGCATATATATATATCTCTTATATGTCAAATAGGCGAAAAACTTTAGCGCTAAACAATGAAATTTATCAAAAGAGCATTGCAAATGGTGCCGAGTTAATTGGTCGTCAAGTAGTAGTGGGTGCAACTGGCGCTCAGGGCGAAATCGGACCAACCGGACCCACTGGCGATCGGGGACCAGCCGCAAGTTCAAGCAATTTTGTCAGTTTATCATCATCATCATCATCATTATCTATTTCTTATCTAAATGGACTCAATTATTATATAACTTCTGGCCTAGCCATAACCACATTCGAGATAATAAATCTACCAAGCACTTTTAATCAGGTGTATGTATTTAAAATCTTATTGAAACCTTTTGTTCCCACCAGTTCTAATAATTATATTACAGCGTCAACTATAAAAGTAAATGTAGTCAATGCCACCGGTCCAATAAGTGTTACTATGCGTACATCTGCCCCAGCTACTGCTCCTGCTTTAATTAGCAGTATTCTTCAAACAATTACATTATACGCGCTTCCTAGTAATAATTTTGATGCGAATTCTTCAATATTATATTATAAAGTTTAAGACGATGCTCTTTTTTTTGCATTTTGCAAAGTAGTCGGATATAAGTAAGTCTAAGAAAAAAAAAGAAAAAAAATAGTACGCTTTTTCATATTGACGTAAATCTTTATAGCCAGTGATTTTTTTCAAAAAATGTGATTTGCGATTTGCAATTGGCAATTGGCAATTGGCAATTGGCAATCTGTGCTTTTTTTATTTTTTATTTTCGATCCCTCTTCACATTTTTTCATCTCCGCCACCACCACACCACACCACACCACACCACACCACTCAAGATGGACTTGCTTTCGCAATTAAGCTCTTTCGAAGACTACTACCGCACCATTTGTGTACATAACAGGCGTATGAAACAGATTACAAACGAGATAAAGCAGGCGTCATTTCTAGACTTTCACGCATCCGTCACGGAACAAGTCAGACTAGCGAGAGCCATGACCGCCGCGGCCGCGACTGCAATGTCGACCGCAGCGCAAACTGCAAGGCTGACCGCGACCGCCGCAGCCGCGAATCCGCAAACTGCAAGGCTGACCGCGACCGCCGCAGCCGCGAATCCGCAAACTGCAAGGCTGACCACGACCACCTCAGTCGCGAATCCGCAAACTGCAACGTCGGCCACGACCGCCGCAGCCGCGAATCCGCAAACTGCAACGTCGACCACGACCACCTCAGTCGCGAATCCGCAAACTGCAACGTCGGCCACGACCACCTCAGTCGCGAATCCGCAAACTGCAACGTCGACCACGACCACCTC
>JAYTOT010000185.1:0-5512 GCA_043747645.1 Pseudomonadota bacterium
GTTTCTGCAAAAGTCTTTTGACTGAGTAGGTCGAATACGACCATTTGGACTCCCATTGGGGTCCGTTTTTTTTTGGAAATCTCAATTTAAAAAATCGATATTTTGAAAAATTCAAATCAAGAAAATTCTTCTTTTGTTCCGTCGGGCCATGTAACTATTGCTACGTTTTTTTGCATGGGCTTGTCGAAATCAGGGTAGAGCCATGAGCATAAATCCCAGAGAGCTTCCAGGGCGGCTCCCCGTTCTTCGGGAGTTTGCGGGATTTTTTCTGCAATGGAACCTCTTTGCGCTTGCACAGTTCCATCGGAATTTGTGGCCAAAAATGGCATGTGTTCACTCCTTTTTTTGGCCCGTTCTTCGAAGTTTTCATCTGCCATGATTTAAGTTTCTCCCTCTGTACTATCGGCATACTTTAACGAGTTCTTGAGCGCTGGTAAATGTTTTTTATGAGGTCTCAGAATCATCGGTCGCAGGTTCGCACTCAAAATTTTCTGGCTTCATTAACAACGGAGCAGCTTGAGGTGCTGAATTAAGTCCAAAAATAAACTGTGCCCAATTGCGCACAGAGAGCTCAATCCAATTTAAAAGTGAGCGACTCTGATTGCCACAAACCCATTTTGCATAAAAGCCGCCCGATAAATGCAGCTTGTCTTCTTTGCTGAGTTCGTTATCAACGGAGTTTCCTTCAATCAATTCCATCACAAGGTGATCGATAAAAGGCCGAAAGGGTTCCATGAGGTCGTCTACCAACGCAAATGCATTGTAGCGGTTGTGATGGTGCACGCCAAAGCTCGGATGCAACCCCGATGCACATGCAAAGCGAGCCACTGTGGCACGCAAAACGGTGTAACCGTAGTTGAGGCGTGCGTTTTCGGGGTGCCCACTGTCGCGCCGCGAAAAGCCAATTTCAAACAACCTCGAAAAAGAATCTTTGGCCGCAAAAGCTTCGATTGCGTTGGGGTCTTGGCCGTTTTTAACTCGTTCGGCGTATTCGGTTTGCAATTGGGCACTTCGGCCCCAGAGCTCAAGCACAGCTGCAGCGTTTTTT
Source organism: Pseudomonadota bacterium (assembly GCA_043747645.1). Classification (GTDB taxonomy): domain Bacteria; phylum Bdellovibrionota_B; class Oligoflexia; order Silvanigrellales; family Silvanigrellaceae; genus JAYTOT01. The sequence continues at coordinate 1,049 of JAYTOT010000185.1, forward strand.
ATTTTTCCGTAGATTAGTGTTTGCCACAAAACATTTTCATTGCTGAATAGACGCTGTTTTAAAAATCGTTCTCCTTGCAATGCATTGGCTTCGTAAGGTAACAGCATGCCGCAAGGCATGTGTTTGCGGTTGCAAGCAATGTAGGTCACGCCCGCCTCAGATAGTTCGGCCAAAACAGCATGGGTGAGCACTGCAGCATCGGCTGAAACTATCACGCATAAGATTTCTGAAAGGGGCAAACGCACGGGCAACGCAGGCTTAGGGAGTTCAATACAAAGGCACGAATTGGAGATAGAAAGCCGTGTGCCGCTAGTTGAAATGTCGACGATATGATTCATGATGCGGATTTGATTTCAGAATTATTTTTTAAGATTTCTTTTTTAGTGTCTGTTTTACATACTATTTCGTAGCCTAAAGAATCGAGAAACACGCGACGGGATTTCACTTTTTGAAGGCTTGAGGCAACAGGAGTAAAAGCATTTCCAGATTTTTTGACTTAACTCAAAGCGCGAGAGTCAAATAATGGAACAAATGCCAGTTGCCCATTTGAGCCGATCGCCTCAACGATCCAATACTGCGCAGGTCTTTTTTCGTCGACCGACTCGCAATACAACACATCTTGTTTGAACAATTGCATCACAAATGTTTCGCCTGGGGCGCCCATTGCCTGAGAGACTTTTTTTCCCTCTCGCTTCAGTTGGTGAGCCTCATATAAATTCATCACTTTACCATGCCAGTTTCCCTTGGCATCGGCCCAAATTTCAATGTGATGATTTTCGTCGTTGCCAAAATAACGAGGGGTTTCGGTAGGACCCACGGCAATTAAGCTGTCGAATTTGCCTTTTTCGGTGCGAATTTTTTGAATGGGTTTTGAGTTGGGGCCAATAAGAGTTTTAGCACCGTCGATTTCAGAAATGTTGGCAGGAATTGCATTTCCGACAAAATTCTGTAAGTTTTCGTCCAATATTTTTGCGGCCAATTTGAGCCGCGATTCTTGGTTTAAAAGGTCGTCTGCCGTAATTTTGTGAGTGCCCACGACTATTTTGGTGGGTTTACCTTTGATATCAAAAGAGTTTCGAATGCCATATTGAGTTTCTTTGTGCATGCTGCCGCGCACGCGATTTTTGCGGTAAAATGAAATTCTTGCAAGAGAAACGGCATCGGTGAGGTTCTTTAAAAATGGTTCAAATAAGTTGTGTAATGCCTTCCAATGCCGTTCGCCTTTGAGTTCGCTCTGTGTAACTGCATCGGCCATTGCTTTAATGCGTGATGGGGTTGCCAGAGTGATCATGAGGGCGTCAACCACATGGTGCCGGTGATCGTCGCGCGATTTTTTACCGTCTTCTTTTTGCCCTAAATATCCCTCGATGCCTGTGGTTTGGCGCATGGTTGCCGTGAGTGCGCCGGTCGAAGTTTGTACTTTGGCAGCGTTGTCGTATAAACATTGTAAATAAAGTCTTGCCAATTTTGATGAATATTGAGTGTCTACCAGTTGCCGCGCAATAAACGAATCGACTTCCGGTGTTTGCACATCGCGCACGCGCCGGAGTTTTTCGGCCTTGGCCCAGGAGTGTCCCTTTAATAATGGATCTGATTTGGCTTCGGGCCATGCCTTAATTCGGTCTAAAATAGCATTCCATTTGGTGGCATCGGAGTGGTATGCCTCCCACGGAGTGCGATTGCCTTTGATTTTATTTTCGCCTGAAAAACACAGTGTTTTGTTGGCATAGGAGTCGTCTAGGCAGCGGGAATATGGTGTAATATGTTCAACATCTACCGTGCCGTTAAACAATTGATTTGCCGAAATTGTTTTGCCTGTGTAAGGGCACACTTTGCCACATTCTCGCCACAATAAATATTTATCAACGTCCGATCTTTTTGGCATAGAAGCCACAAACTCTGAAAAATCCGCTTTGAGTTCTTTGCGCACTTGGTCGCGAATTTTTTCACGCTGAAAATTTTGTTTCTTAATTTGGTCGCGCTCTTTGGCCGATTTTTTAACTTCGCGGGCGAGCTCTATGCGAATGGTGTTGGGCAGCCCGTGGCGCAGAATAATGGCATTAACAACTTCTCTGATTTGCCCAAGGGCACGCTTGACCACCGGATTTCGAATTTCACCCACAACATCGGTAAGGGGCGGTAATAATTTGCATGTGGCAGTTGGTTTTGTGGGGTAAAGAGTTTCTTTCACTGAAATGGGGTGCCCTTCAATTTGTTTATCTATTCGTAAATTTTTACGCAAATAGGGCAATAATTTTGTAATGGCTTTAGCGGAATAAATGGTGCAATCGGGTTCAAAAACTATATTTGCGAGTTTTTTGATTTGATTTGGTGTGAGGCTGTTTGTCTTGCTTTCCACGCCATAGTTTTTTTTCAAATATTTTTCGAGGGGTTCTATTTTTTCAAAGCTCAATAATTCGTCAACAAAATCTGCTTGTTTAGGCTCTAATTCATTCCAAAATTTTAACCCGGCATTGTCATCAACATTAAGGGCTTCTAGTATTTTGTTTACTGTGGGCGATTGCAGAGATTTTAAATCTTGTTTGTCGTCATCGCTCAAGTTCCAGCGGGTTTTTTTGTCGAGTTGCAGCAATTTTATAAATTGAGCTTCGGAAAATTTGTTACCTTGCCAAATAAACTGAAAACATTTTTCGAATTGCTCCGTATTTAAATTTATCTTTATGCCGTCTGCAGGTAGTCGGTAACAGGTATTTAGCAATGCAAATCGAATTTTAAATTCTTGTGCAATGAGGCGTGCCTTGGGGCAACCTTGTTTGAGCGGCTCAAGGGGGCAATGGTTTTTGAGGTGCTTTTGCGATTTTAAGGGCCGTTGGTCGAATATTATTTTTTCTATTTTTTTCCAATCAGCGTCGGTTAATTTGAGCTGAGGGTTGCTTTTTTGTGCCTGCCGAATGGCATTAAATTCTGTTTTGTACATGGCTCTGTTGGTGGGCTGGTTGCGCAACCTTTTTTCAACAGGCGGCTGGCAAGCCAAATATTGACCCAAAGTTTGTTTGGTTTGCGATAGGGTTGTGGCTAAAATTTCCTTTTTTTCTAAATACTCCGAAACCTCTTTATCGGCTGTGTTGGCGCCTGCGTCCATTTTGCGGTTTGACTGATAACCCCTGCGTTGACCCAAATGTGCCAGGGCGCGGCCTAATTCATACGGCTCTACAAAGCGCTCTGCGCTCAAAGCACGCAATAAATACGGCAGGCGGAGGGCCAACCTGTGCAGTTGCTCTGTTTGCACTTTGGGGTCGAGAGTTGGGGTGAGCTCTAAATTAAGGTACTTCCAGAGCGATGCATCGAGTGCGCATTTTTCGCGCCATTGGTGCGCAAGTGCTTTGTCGAATGCTGCAAAAAAATGTGGTCTCTGATTGACTCTTTGGGGTAATAAAGTGGCGTCGAAATCTGTCAATTCACTTGAACGAGGCAATAAAGAATAAAACGAAAGGGCGTTGAATAATTTTCGTTTGCGCCTCGCCTTGCGGTCGAGTTGTTTGCGCTGGCTGCGTTTTAGGCGCCTGTGGGCACCCAATGAAATTTCGGTGCCAGAACTGTTTTTATTCACTCCCTCAGGAAAAATGCGCACCCCTGAATCGACAATTCTGGCTGGCAGCGCGCTGGTATCGGGCGTGTCCCACTCCATAATGGCCCAACCTAACGAACTCGTACCCAGGTCAATTCCTAATATGCGCACAGGTGCCTCCACTCATTTAAAAGTGGTTCAATTCTAATTGAATTCAGTAGAGATGGTGTTTTGCAGCGTTGCGCTTTTGTCTGAATGATTTTGTAGAATTACAGCTAAGGGAAGGCTCTTGGGTTTTAACAACGGTAAATTTTGCAGTCTTGCTCCGGGAACGGCGGGTGGGTTACAGTCTTAAAATAATTGGCAAACTGCTGATGTGTGCTGGAACCCTCCGACAAAAAATCGGGTGTTTCTGCAAAAGTCTTTTGACTGAGTAGGTCGAATACGACCATTAGGACTCCCATTGGGGTCCGTTTTTTTTTAAATCAAAAAAATCAATTTATTCCAGCGTAATACCGCTCGCAATAAGGTCGTGTATGCGCAATATTCCCAGTGCTTCGCCGAGTTCATTTACTACAGGCAGCACGCTAATGGGGCGAGGGCGGTTTTCCATAATGCGTAATGCTTCAATTGCAAGAGAACCATGCAGCACTGTAAAGGGTTTGTTGTTCATAAAATCGGAGGCAGATTTTTCGAACACTTGGGCTTGCCATTTTTCCATGGCAACACGCAAATCTCGTTCGCTTATGAGGCCTAAAAGTTTTGTATTTGTAAGGCTTTCGCAAACTATTAATGCGCCAAGGCCGCATTGAGTCATTACCGACACGCAATGTTGGAACGAAGAATTTAAAGTAACAACACCTAAATTTTGATCGCGAATCATGAGGTCGTCGACTTTTACAAAAATACGTTTTCCAATGGCACCGCCGGGGTGA
>JAYTOT010000186.1:0-2155 GCA_043747645.1 Pseudomonadota bacterium
TCAGGAGATTTCATTCACATTGCAGACGCCTCCGGCTTTCTGGAAGTGCCTGCCGGGTTGTTCGACGCAAACGCCTCCTTTGACTATATTCCATTGGAGCCGGTTTTATGAATTCCAAATTAATAGATAGTACGAAAATAATAAATAGTTCCAAATTGACAGACTCTCATGGTCGAAGGCTTCATAAACTTCGAGTTCAATTGACCGATGCTTGTAATTTTAGGTGTCTGTATTGCATGCCCCTCAATGCAAAGTTTTTGCCACCCGATTTTTTAATGAGTCCCGAGGAAATTGAAGAAATCGTGTCGCATTTGGTTGATTTTGGCGTCGATGAATTGCGTCTCACTGGTGGTGAACCCACCATACGGCGAGAATTCGTTGACATTGTCACCAGGCTCAATAAGCTTCCCGTTCAAAAATTTGGGCTCACAACCAACGGCTACACGCTCGGGCGCTTTTTAGATTTTCTGCGAGAAACCAAACTCAAATACATCAATATTAGTTTAGATAGCTTGCAGCAAGAGCGCTTTGAGCAAATCACCCGCACCAAAAAATTTAAGCCCGTGATGGACTCTATTTTAAAAGCTCATGAAATGGGATTTAATGTAAAACTTAATGTCGTTTTGCTGCGTGGCAAAAATGACGATGAAGTGCTGGATTTTGTGCGGTTTTCTGAAGACACGGGAATTGAAGTCAGATTTTTAGAATATATGGCCATAGGACCTCAATACAAAGAAACATCGCATATGTTTATTTCCGCCGAAGAAGTGATTTTGAAAATAAAGTCGGAGAGAAATTTAAATTTTTTACAAATGCCCACCGATTCGACTTCGTTTAATTTTGTGACCGAAAACGACGGAAATATTGGATTCATCGCCTCTGAAAGCAAGCCTTTTTGCATGCAGTGTTCGCGATTGCGACTGACTGCCACGGGTCATTTAAGGGCTTGTTTGATGTCAGACAAAGGAGTATCGCTGCGCGGTGTCGAGAAAAATAGGTACGCTCAATTGTTGGGTGTAGCCATGGGTTACAAGCCAACGGGGCGCATTGAAAGTATCAGCCAACCCATGCATCAAATTGGAGGATAATTTTGAAATCAGATTCATTGACTCACATCGATACCAATGGCGTTGCCAGAATTGTAGATGTGAGCGAAAAAAGCATCACTTTGCGAACGGCCTGCGCTCGCGCAAAAGTGCAATTGGGTGCTCAAATTTTAAAATCCGTGACCGATGGCGAACTCAAAAGTGCAAAAGGCCCCGTGTTTCAAACGGCGATTATTGCGGGAACCATGGCAGCAAAACGCACGGGGGATTTGATTCCTTTGTGCCATCCTATTGGCCTCGATGATTGCCAAATTAAAATTGAAGTATTGGATTTAAATTCCATTCAAATTGAATGTCGGGTAAAGGTTTCAGGGCGGACTGGCGTAGAAATGGAAGCTCTCACAGGAGCGACAGTCGCTGCACTCACAGTTTATGATATGTGCAAAGCAATGTCGCACGATATCGAGATTTCCAATGTATTTTTACTTTCTAAAACGGGAGGTCGAAACAATTATGAACGTGCTCGGTAATGAAAAATTAGAAGTTCAAAAAAATACAGAAGTTGTAGGTGTTTTGCTTGCTGGTGGTTTGAGCTTGCGCATGAAGAGCGATAAATCAGCGCTGGAATATCATGGAATGCCGCAAGGTTTGCACGCTTTAAATTTGCTAAAGTCTTTATGTAGTAGGGTGATTGTAAGCTGTCGTGAAAATCAGAAAGAAAATTTTTCAAGTTATAATTGTGAATTGGTATTCGATAAAGTCACTGGGATGGGGCCAATGGCCGGAATTATGGAAGTCTTTAAATCAAACCCCAATTGTACACTCATGATTTTGGCAACAGATCTTCCCTTTGTGAGCTTAGTGGACCTCGAATTTTTGCTAAATGAGCGAGATTTTCAAAAGCAAGCAACTTGTTTTGTAAATCCAGAGAATGCTCTTCCAGAGCCGCTCGTGTCTATTTGGGAACCACATATATTTAAGCAGGCTTTAGATTTGGTGAGTAGGGGCATCACTTGCCCGCGAAAAATTCTTATGAATTTAGATGTGAAATTAGTGACGCCATTAAATTTGAATTCAATCAGAAATATTAATACCCCAGATGAAAGAAT
>JAYTOT010000187.1:0-10692 GCA_043747645.1 Pseudomonadota bacterium
AATGATGTTGCCGCCCCCCCAGCACCTGTAGTAACTCCTCCCGAACAAATCCTTTTGCAGGAAATACGTGACCTTTTGAAGTCGCAGTCAAGATAAAGTTACTTAAAAAATTCGTCACTACGGAGCGCTTTTGGCGCTTCTTTTTTTTTGTCATGCACTTTTGTTATAATCCCGAAAATTAATTGAACTAAAATTCCTTTTATGATTTGAGGTGAAATTTTGCGCGTTGTTTTAGTTATGTCGCAAGTCAACTACGTTCCCAAAAATTATCTTCCATTTTTACAGACTTTACTCTTGGAATCTAAGCAGCATGTTGCTGGAATTATTTTTTTGCAAAATCGGGAATTCGACCTCATCAAATCCATTGCAGCACTCTGTTTTGTGGGCGCACGAAAATTGTCAGCACAATTGCTTCGCAATGCATCTGAGTCGTTTATAGATCCCAGGATGAAACTGTGCATTGAAAATCGAATTCCTACGCTTATAGCGCAAAATTTAAATGCCCCCGACGTACTAAGCTGGCTAGCCGAAAAAAACCCTGACTTAGTAGTAAATGCCCGTACACGATGCATCTATAAAAGAGAATTACTACAACTGCCACGCCTGGGCTGCATTAATATACACCACGGCATTTTACCTCAGTACAGGGGCACCATGTGCGATTTGTACGCACTTAGCGAAGGGCGCGATGCGGGATTCAGCATTCACAAGATGTCTGAAAAACTCGACGACGGAAATATTATAGTTGCTCAAATCACATCTCATGCGGGAGAAAGCGACTATTTAAAACACTTAGAGAGATCTGCCACGCTCGAGGCAAAGGCCCTTTCTAAAATTTTAGAGGAATGTTCACACACAGATAATTTGCCTCTAGGAACCGACAACAATTGTGCGAATATTATTTACACAAAGACACCGCAATCTAGAAACGCTATGAGGGCTATTTTGAGAACAGGAGTTAAAGCATGAACGGGAGTCAGAGCACAGACGAAAATATTTCTGAAGTAGTAGACATAGTTCCTTTTCCTATCATAGCCTTTCATGGGTCGCCTGGGTCTCCAGAAGATTTCAGTGGATTTAAAGAATTTTCGAACAAAAGAATGCTACTTTTGCCCAACCGAAATTGCATCAATTCTGGCCTTGTTCTATCAGAAATTCCTGTCACATCATTTATTGCATTAGGATATTCGTGGGGATGTGCGGAAGCTCTCAATTACGCAAATCAGAATGCACATAAATTGAAAGCATTTATTTTTATTGCTCCCTATTTGCGACGAGAAAAAAAGATTAATTCAATTTTTAAATCCATACTCAATTCACATGTATTTTCAAAAATACTATTCAAATTGATTGCGAAAAAATCTATCCAGAAATTTTTAGATAAATCTGCGTTTCCGCAGACGCCGTCGACAGAATATGCGAGTCAGTTGAATTTTTTGAGCCAGTCAGAAATACTGCGCTTTGCACTCCTCGAAAAACACCAATTGCAACCAACCGCAATTGAAAGCGCAGAAAGACTCAAACAAATAAATATACCCGTTTTGATTCTCAGTGGCTCACAAGACACAAATTTAAATGCATCTGAAAACGCCGTTCAGCTAGAGAAATTATTTTTGAATGCCAAACACATCAAGCTTGCAAATGCCGGACACGCCCTACCATGGACACACAGCACCGAGTGCATCAAAGAAATAAATTCATTTTTGAAAGATAACAATATTTGAGGTATTTATGAAGAGAATAGGATACGAACAAGGCTCTCATTTACGTAACAACGTTTTTTCTTTCCTCACAAGTCACCTGGAACGAAATCCTGACAAGGCTGTTTTACGCTGGGTGATACCTGAAAATTTGGCAAAATGGTCTTTTTCTCTCAATGAAAATTTGCCACATGAACAAATGACTTTTCAGGAAATGTCTGTCTACATATCGCGAGTTGCACAGGGCTATCTAGATTTAGGCGTTAATTATGGCGATAGAGCAATACTTTTTTTACCCATGTCTCCACAAATGTATATTTCAATGTTTGCTCTGCAAATGATTGGAGCAATACCAGTATTTTTGGACTCTTGGGCACGCAGGACTCATTTAGGAGCCAGTGCAGCAGCCGTGGAACCAGTTTTAATGATCAGTTTCGAAAAAGCATTTGAACTCTGCGCTCCCATTCCAGAACTCAAAAATTTAAAATTAAGAATTGTCGCCGGACCCAGCACGCAAAAGTATGACGCTCATTTAGAAAATTTAATGCAATACAATAAAGTTGCTACACCTGTTGCAGTGGAGCAAGAACACACTGCGCTCATTACTTTCACTACAGGAAGCTCTGGCACTCCCAAGGGTGCAAATCGGAGCCACCGCTTTTTGGCAGCTCAACACTACGCGCTCAATCAATGCATCCCATACCAAAATAATGATGTAGATTTGCCTGTTTTTCCAATCTTTTCCCTCAATAATATGGCTGCAGGGGTTACAACCGTATTGCCAGCAATTGATGTTGGTGTGCCAAGTGAAAAAGATGCTCTAATTCTTTGCGCACAATTTGCAAGTGCAGGCGTAAACTGCGCAACTTTATCTCCTTCATTGTTAAATGCAGTGACCAACTACAGTCTGGCAAACAAAATTAAATTAAACACACTGCGACGCACCGTCACTGGCGGCGCACCCGTGAGCCGAGACAATGTGGAGGCGTTTAAATATGCCGCCCACAAATCAGAGCTTTGGGTGCTCTACGGCTCTACAGAGGCCGAACCCATGGCAGAAATTGAAGCTGAAGAAATGCTTGCAATGACTCCACCAGCAGATCCAGAAATAGCTGAACCCGGAGTGAATGTCGGTAAAATTGCCAAGGGACTCAAAACGAAATTCTTAAAGCTTAATAAAAATCCCATTGAAGTTCAAAATATTTCTGATTGGAAATCGCTTGTAGTACCAGATGGAGAACCGGGTGAATTTATTGTCGCGGGCGAGCATGTTTGCAATGAATATTACAACAACCCGGGCGCATTTAAAAAAGCGAAAATTAGAGATTGCGATGGCACCGTTTGGCACCGCACCGGTGACGTTGGGTATTTGGATGAAAAAAACCATCTGTGGCTGATAGGACGAGTGCACAATACCATTTTACGTAATGACGAAATGCTATTTCCCGTGCGCGCCGAAATATTGCTTCGTCGTTTTAGTTTTGTGAAACTCGCGGCCTATTTAGGTGCACCAGAACCTAAACTGGGCGAAAAAGCAATATGCGTTGTCGTTTGCGACGGTGACAAACCTGAATTGAAACAGACACGCGAGAACGAAGTGAGGCGAATTTTTGCAAAAAACAATTTACCAATCGATAAGTTAATTTTTAGAACAGAAATGCCTATGGACCCCAGACATCACAGTAAAGTTGAATACGACGCATTACGGACTCAGCTTGAAAAAGAAGGCTTGCTAGCATGAATGACGAATTGAAAAAACAAAATATTGCATTGAGATGGCTTATTTTTGCCAAAGAAAGATTCGACCCTATCAGCCACTTTATAATGGTTTTTATATTTATATATGCGCATGTACAAGTTGCCAAATTCGCAAAAATAAGCACTACCGAACCGATCAAGTGGAATATTTTTGCACTTAACTTTGGAGTTCTTACTTTTTTCTTTAAACTTCGACTCTACGATGAAATTAAAGACTACAAATTAGATTGCGTCATAAACCCTACTCGGCCATTGCCCAGGGGTCTATTGACGCTCAAAAATGTGAAGCAAGGAATTATTTTTTGCATAATCACCGAACTGATTTGTGCTACAATTAACGGACTTTCAACTTTATTTGTAATAAGTATTTCTATATTATATTCACTCTTAATGTACAAAGAATTCTTTATTCCAAATTTTCTGAGGCCAAAACTCACTACTTACGCTGTGAGTCACACAGTCATTAGTGTCTTTTTGTCAGTCATTTTAATTACTGCACTGACAAACCAATACCCATGGAACAATCCACCTGCCATTTTTTCGTTCTGCTTCAGCAACTGGGCACTTTTTAATATCTTCGAATTTGGCCGAAAAACGTTCTGCAAACATGAAGAAAAAGAAGGTGTGGAGTCTTATTCGAAGATATTTGGAACCATTGGTGCCGTTATGCTCACCCTATCGCAAAGCGCATTAGCCTACATTTTAGCCTCACGAGCAATACCCATTGCGAGAGAATTACTAGGGTGGAGCTTCATTCTTTTGGCAATGCAAGCAATAGCCTTTGTTACTTACAACAAGGGCATCATGGGAAAAATTTACCGTACTTTTTCTTCTTTCTATATTGTAATATTTTTTTCAATCATTATTTATTGCCTAGAAATTAATTAAAAAAAGGCCGAAAATTATTATGCTAGTCAAATCAAACAGCACAGATTCTTTTGCAAAACGAGAAGCGGGCGGTAAAGGTTACAATCTTTATATTCTTTCACAGGCGGGTTTGCCCGTGCCAGATTGGCGTGTTTTAGGAGCCAGTTACTTTAAGGAATTCAAAAAGCAAAATGACTTAGACAATAATATTTCCGAAATACTTCAAGACTTGCAAGACCACAAAATTTCGGCATTAATTGCCTCTCAAAAAATAGAGAAATTAATTGTCGATGGTGCTTTTTCGCCAGAAATTTCTGACGCCATTAAAACGGCTTTTACCTCTCTCAATTGCCCACAAATTGCCATTCGTTCGTCCGGAATTGACGAAGACTCTGGCAGGCATTCCTTTGCTGGCCAATTGTCAAGCTTTCTCTTTGTATCTCTTATAAATGAAGCCTATCACTTTGTGAAATTATGCTGGGCTTCTGGCTTTTCTGAAAGAGGATTGAGTTACAGAATTCAAAATAAAATTTCACTGCAATCTAAAATAGAAATCGCAGTGGTTTTTCAACAAATGGTTTCGAGCGAAAAAAGTGGCGTCGTTTTTACTTGCAATCCCTTAAACCAAGACCCAAACACCTTGATGATTAATGCTGTTTATGGACTTGGCGAGGGCCTCGTTTCTGGCCTATTAGATGCTGACACCTTTTCTATTTCTAGGTTAGACTCAAAAATAATAGATTCTACAATTGTTGAAAAACCAATTCAATTACTGCGCAATAAGACTCATTCTGGACTTGTTGAATGTCCCGTTGAATTGCACCTACAAAATTCTCCCACTCTTAGTCATAATGAACTAATTTTGCTTTGCAATTTGGCGAAAAAAGCCGAAGAAATATACCGATTTCCCCAAGACATTGAATGGGGCTGGGCAGATGGAAAATTTTATTTGTTACAAGCAAGACCAGTAACAACAGATGTGATATCGCGCGAAGGAACTCTTCAATTTTTCGATAATTCAAATATTATTGAGAGCTATGGCGGGCTGACTCTTCCATTAACATTTACATTTGCACATTATGTTTACCATCAGGTGTATGTTCAGCTCTGCGAAATTCTGTTTGTACCAGCCAGAGAAATTCGAAATATGGACTATTTTTTGCGAAACATGGTCGCTGTTATTTATGGTAGAGTCTATTACAACCTACTCAATTGGTACAAACTCACTAGTATTCTACCTGGATTTAAATACAATCGCGGGTTTATGGAAACCATGATGGGAACATCTGAAGCTCTCATGGATGAAGTGGCCGACCGCATCAAACCTCCTGGCTTTCAAGAAACCTTTACCTCAAAAATCAGACGATTTTTCACAGGTTTAAAATTTTTGTATTTTCACTTTACCGCTCAAAAAATAGTCGACGATTTTTTAAATTATTTTCACGAAATATACGGCGAATACCGCAGCCGAAACTATGCCCAAATGCCCAGTTACGAAATTATGGAAGTCTATCGCCAACTCGAAGCACGGCTTTTGAGAGAATGGAAAGCCCCAATAGTCAACGATTATTTGTGCATGGTTCATTTTGGAATATTAAAAAAACTCACCGAAAAATGGTTGGAAAATTTGGGTGTTTCGATACAAAATGATTTGCTCTGCGGAGAAGGGAATTTGGAATCGGCCGAACCCACCCGCGAATTAATGCGCATGGCGCAATTGGCAAATCAAAATGCTGAGCTTAAATTACTATTAACTGGTAATTCACCCGAAAATTGCCTCGAGGCCTTGCAGCAATCTAATTTTGTGGAATTTAGAAATAGAGTCCATAAATACATCGATTCTTATGGTCACCGCTGCATGAATGAAATGAAATTAGAACAAAAAGATTTGCATCAAGACCCCTCGTTTCTTTTTTCGTGCCTCCAAAATTATTTGCGCGGCGCTCCCATAGACCCAGAGGCCTATGAAAAACGTGAACGCGACATTAGACTGGGTGCAGAGAAAAAATTAAATGAAACCCTCAGAGGGCTTAAGAAATATGTTTATTTATGGTCGTTAAAACACGCTCGCAAAGCTGTTAAAAATAGAGAAAACACTCGTTTTTGTCGCACGCGAATATATGGCGTTGTGCGCTCTATGTTTTACGGCTGCGGCCGAGAATTTGCTCTTCGCGGGATTATTGATACAGCAGAGGACGTTTTTTATATTACTCTTCAGGAACTATTAGGGGCTCACGAGGGCGTGTTACCTTGTCAAAATCTGCGGGCTCTTATTGAAACCAGAAAAGCGGAATACATTAAGTATGCAGATATTGAGCCTGCACCGCGCTTTATGACGCGAGGCCTTGTTTACTGGCGCAATGTTCATACGGTTCCAGAAGAAACAGTTGACAATTCGGATCTGCCTGAAGGCACACTTAAGGGTACGGGCTGTTGCCCTGGTATTATTGAAGGTGTGGTAAGAGTCATAAAAGACCCATCCGACGACATGCGTTTGCAAGGCGAAATTCTTGTTACCTTACGAACCGACCCAGGCTGGATTCCCCTTTACCCTGCCCTATCCGGTTTACTGGTAGAACGAGGTGGTTTACTTTCGCATTCGGCCATTGTGGCGCGAGAAATGGGATTACCAACTATTGTGGGAGTTGCAGGACTCACTCAAAAATTAAAATCTGGAATGCGCGTTCGATTTAATGGGCAAACAGGACACATTCAAATTCTGGAGTAATATATGTCGTGGCTCTTTGAAATAAGAAATTTATCATTTGTATACCACCTTGGTGACGCAATGTTTCAGGCACTTGCCCGTGTGGACTTGAAAATTCCACAGGCATCCTTTTTATGCCTTTCGGGTCCGTCTGGCTCAGGAAAAACAACCCTTTTAAATATATTGGGTTTGATTGAACCCGTTCAGTCTGGCGAAGTTTTTATGAACGGGAATGCATTGAGCAAAATAGATGAAGCTGAAAAAAATCGGATTCGAAGATTTGAACTGGGCTTTGTTTTTCAGAATTTTAACCTCATTCAAGTGCTACGAGCCGACGAAAACGTGGAGTATTTTTTAGAGCGACAAGGAATAGAACCCAAGGCGCGAAAAATAAGGGTCGAAAACGCCTTACGATCTGTTGGATTGTGGGAGCATCGCCACAAGCGCCCCATGCAAATGAGCGGCGGCCAAAGACAAAGAGTTGCGTTAGCCAGGGCAATCGCAAAAGAACCAAAGGTCATAATTGCCGACGAACCAACCGCTAGTTTAGATCAAAAAACAGGTCGAGAAATTATGGATATATTTAAAGAATTGAATCGCGATCGTGGTGTTACTATTTTAGTATCTAGCCATGACTCCATGGTGCATTCCGTAGTTTCGCAACGCATTGAGTTAGAAGATGGACATATTATTTCCGGAATTCAAGCTGGGGGTGAATTATGTTAATAACAATGGCGGTGCGAAATTTAACACGAAACGTGCGACGCACCATAGCAATACTAATCACTGTTTCGTTAGGGACCGGAAGTTTATTTATTTTTCACGGTTTTAATGTTGGTCTCATGAATCAATACCGCGAAAACACAATTCATGCGCGCTATGGACATGGACAAGTCAATACAAAAGGGTATCGCGACCAAGTGTTTCAAAAGCCATCTGAGCATTGGATAACAAATTGGGAAGAGCTCAAACTTAAATTGCTTAAATTTCCTGGCGTCCAACAACTGTTTCCTCGTGTTACTTTTTCTGGCTTGCTCACTAACGGCAAAATTTCTATCGGTGGCTGGGGACAGGGCATCGATGGCGCAGAAGAATCTGTGTTTTTTAACACTCTCAATATCGAAACGGGCAAAAATTTAAGCACAGAAGAAGACGGAATTTTGTTAGGAAAAGGACTTGCCGCAGCTCTTAATGCAAAACTTGGGGCGCAAATAACTGTACTTGGAAATACAATAAATGGATCTATGAATGCTGTAGATTTAAATATTGTTGGAATTTTTCACACTGGCTCAAAAGATTTCGACGACACCGTGTTCAGAATACCATTGCGGCAAGCACATATTCTGCTAGACACAAACAAAGTTGAAAGTGTTGCTGTTGGTCTTAAAAATGTGGACGATTGGGGCAGTTTTTCACAAAAAGTGATGGCAGAAGAGGGTGGCTTAGATGCAACGCCCTTCGCCATTCTAGACAAAGTTTATTATCAAAACTCAGTCGATTGGCTCAATTCACAATTTGGAGTCATTCAAACAATTATTGTTTCTATTGTCGTATTAGGTATTTTTAATACTGTCTCGACTGGAATTATGGAACGCAAGCAAGAAATTGGAAATCTCCGTGCAAACGGCGAATCGCGAAACGATGTTTTAAAATTGCTCATCTGCGAAGGATTTGCCTTGGGAATTGCTGGCGCATTTTTAGGTCTTCTTCTAGGATTAGTCTTTGTAAACACAATACTAAAAAATGGAATATTGATGCCTCCAGCACCCGGCATAACGAGACAATTTCACATTCTCATCGAACTTCAGCCAAAGATGGCTGCAATCACTTTTATTATGGGTGTTCTTGCATCTACATTTGGAGCATTTCTAAGTGCATTAAAAGTATCGCGAATGCAAATCAGTGCGGCACTGAGGGCAATTTAGAAATTAGAATTAATTTAAATTTTGAATCAAACGAGAGTGAGCTTCACTTCTATATTATTTCTCACTGCATTAGAATATGGGCAGACCTGATGCGCTGTGTCTACTAATTTTTGCGCAGCTGTAGCATCCATACCAGGCAAATGGACTCGTAATTCTACAGCCAGCTGAAACCCGCCTGTGGCATTTGGCCCAATACTCACATCTGCCTCAACAGTCGATTCCGGAATGCTGAGCTTTTGCATTTTTGCCACATGGCGAATAGCGTTATCAAAACAAGATGAATATCCGGCTGCAAAAAGAATTTCCGGATTCGGTTTTCCACCCGGTCCGCCTAATTCTTTGGGTGAAGACAAATCGAGACTTAAAAGTCCGTCAGTAGACTCCACATGCCCATCCCGACCACCTTTTGCACGCGCTTTTGCAGTATAAAGAATTTTCACAAAGACTCCTGTGTTGGAAAACAAAAAACGTTAGAAAAATATACCAAATTCAAAAAAAAGCAAATAGAATAAATTCAAATCTTTTTATTTTGATAAACATCTACCAAATACATTTGCGTTTTTTCTGATTCAATTGCACTAAAATATTGCGATGTTACCCTTTCAAATAATGAATTATCTACAAACCTGGCGACCTTTAAATAATAGCGAATTACTACTAGAGCATCTTCGGAAAGCCCTAAATGCATCTTATTTAAAAATTGGCGCTCTAAATTATCATCAAAATAAGAAGGCACATCGGAAATAGACACAAAATTAACTTTACGCGTTTGACGAGAAACTGCATCTACAACGCTTTCGCAAACGTATTCAATTTTCGCATTTTGAATGCCATTTTTAATTTTAGTAAACACAGGGTCGTAACATTCAATGGGATATCCATCGGAATATTTCAACTCACCGATAAGTGCCAGCTGTAAAAAGAAATTGCGCCGGGCCGGAGAAAGAGAAAAGAGCGAATCAAATGCTCTTTTGTAAAACGTAAAGTGACTGTCGCTGATATTTTTTTTGGGAAAATGCCCCTTATATAGCAGAGCATTAAAAAATCCGGCGTTGCCTACTACAGCCAAGCCTGCAAGCCACTTAAGACGAGGAAAATCTTTATCCAAGTATTCCTGTTGCTCAATGAGCGACTTAAATTCAAAGAGTTTGTGTGCATGTTCACCAATAAAAAACTGCGCAATTTTAGAAATCTTTATAAATGTTTGTTCCCATTTTCCACTTAATAAAATCGATTTCCAAGACCACTGTTCAAACACTTTTTCAAAAAAAATTTTAGCTTCTGCGGTTAATTTTAAAAGTTTAAATAAATCTTTTCGCTCATCTGGTGTGCATGCCAATTCCGCATATCCCCAAAATTGCAGATACTGATTTAAAGTCAATGCACGCACAGATTCAATGCGCATTTGAGTCAAATAAAGTTGCTCTTGCGAAACATCAACTACAGTCATTAAATGCGGATTTTTGGCAAAAAGCGGTAACACGCGGGCACCGCTGCCTGCGACGCAAAGAACGTGATCTACACCCTCGGGCAAAATCTCCATTTCTAGAGACGAGTCTTCGTTTGCTAAGGTGTAATTTAATCCGTTAAAATATTGAGTGCTCACGAAACTCCCCTAGTGCTATTCCAATTGCTCAATCGATTCAATGCCAAAGCTTTACAGCGCAAGACATTATCTTCTGTCACCACACCAAAATGGCTCCGAATGGCAGATAATTTTGCCCCATGGCGCACA
>JAYTOT010000188.1:0-4251 GCA_043747645.1 Pseudomonadota bacterium
CCATGGTCATAAACCGCGTACTTGAAGCGGCCTTTAGCAGGGCATTTAAATGGGAACACATGCGTGACAAATAAATGCTTGCCAAACCACTGATTCCGCCTTGCAAACGAAGGCCTTCTCGTTCAAATTCTCGTTCCGACATTTTAATTGCGCCAGAGATAAGCGACACAAGGAATGCGGAGTCTAAGCCGTGCCCAGAGACATCTCCGATATAAAAGTGAACGAGATTTAATTCCTTGTGGAAATACACCCCCAACCAATCGCCACCGACCTTGTTTGCAGGGCGAAAGATGGTGGAAATCTCAACTTGCTTTGGCATCACTTGATTGACATCAAGACATCGTTCATGAATTTTTTGTGCAAATCCGATTTCTTTTTTCACAAGCTCGTCGGAAATTTTAAGTTCAGTCATTCTTTGTTTCACAAGCGTACTTTGCAACGAATCAATAGCGAGCTTCAAGAGCTCACCAAATTCCATATACTCTTGAAAGGGCACCTGCATACAAAAAGGAACCAAAAAACTCCCCCATTCTTCTTCGAGTGCAAATATTTTAACGCAGAAAATCCCATTTTTAAATTTCTCAACTCGTTTTAAAGATTCTGCCCCAACAATAGCCGACTTAAAAAGGTCCGCTTCTTGCCTAGCAAAATCGTCATCAACCATTAAAAATTTGAATTCTGTTTGTTTTAAACCATCGAATCCCAGATGCTCCTCAAGGCTTGAAAACAACTTTTTCAGAGCAGAAACTGACGATTCCTGCCAAATGTCCTCTTGCGCTTGTGACTGCATTTGAGCGGTCAAATCTTTCAAAACAAACTCTTTGCCTTCGAGCACATCATAAAACAATGGCCTAAAAAGAGTCGCGTTTTTGAGCAGTGAAGAAAACGTGAGAAAAAATTCGAGCACAATTTTTTTTTCATCGCCAATTTCAGACTGTTCTCGGCTCTGCTGCAAAATACGTTCTAGCCCCTTGGCAAAATACATCAGGCGCTTTTCCCGGCTTGCTATGGCACCCTGCATCACCGCAGCACCCTCAAACACTGGGGCCAACTCTTTTAGCGCGCTAGCAACCGGGGCGGGCGACTTTCCTAAAGTAATAGATTTAAAAAACTGCACAAGCTCGCGCAAAGGCTGTACTACTAAAGACAACAAGAAATATTGAGCAACCATTCCGATGGTAAGTACAAGCACACAAATAGCTGCCCAAATGATGAGCGCGCGGCGCAGAGGAAGCAAAAAATCGCCCAATCGGTGCAGAGTGAGCAATGAAAGGTTGGTATTCTGAATTTCATTAAAGCTAAAAATGTATTTTTCGCCATTTTCGGCAAAAGTAGACTGAAAATCTGCAAGCCCACTTTGCCTTGCCATTGCCAGAAGAATTTGGACCCTCTTTTTAGAAATGCTCGAAGAAATGAGCTCAATACCATCAGAATCAACAATACAAAACGGTGTGTCAGTCATGTCCTTCATTGTTTTTTCAAATATCCGGACATCTAAATTCTTTTTGAGGAACACTCCTTCTTTGCTTTCCCAAACTATGAGGGGGCTTTGTTTTTTTCCCTGGCTTGCAGCAAAAACTTCTCCTCGCTGTGGCCTTCTTAAAAACACATCCGAGCTCCAAAAAGAGCCTTCAACCTCTGCGGCATCTGCACTGAACCCTGGCAGACTGATTAAAAACGCGCGCACACGCTCGCTGGCAGCAGCAGTGCGCAGGGCGTGCGTTTCAAAAAGATGAGCCTGCTTTTCAAGCTGATACCCTTTGACTGCGAAATAAGCCGAAAGTAAGCACACCAGGCAGCTCACCAGCGCACTGACCGTTAATATTCGGGCGCGCAGCGAGACATTTTTAAAAATTGTACTTTGAATGGCGCCGATAGCCAACAGAAGTTTCATCGGAATTCCAACGTTATTGGCTGTAAATTTTTTTCAATAAAAGAAAGTTGCGGGAAAAATTTTAGGAGTCTATTTTCGCGTTTCTTGGCAGACACAATAATGGGCCGCGTGGTCCGAGATTCGTCTTCTGTAATAATTTGCACAATATAATCGCCAGGTTTTTCGATGGGAATGTCTTGAACAGAACCTTTCCGAAAGCCCACCCACACAGGCTCCGACGACTGAGCAGAAATGCTCCACACAAAGCACCAGAGCCCGACTCCATCCCATGTTTTTTCAAATTTTACAGACAAGAACGTTGGAAAATTTCTTACATACAAATGCACATCTCCCAGAGGTTCGATCACCGGAATGCGCGTGATGTCTCTTTGCATTTGAATCCCAAGATTTTGCTGAACTGAAGTCGATTTATTTGCTCCCTCCAGTGTAGGTTTTGCAAAAGCAGAGTCACTTGATTGTGCCCGCAAAAATCCAATGCTTGAATTTCCGTATCCCGATTTTCTTTTAAAGCGAGAATAGCCTGGCGGATTTTTACCTACAATAAAAAAGCTAAACTCTTTCATGACGAGACTCGCCCCGGCACCATAGTATTCAATACGAATAGTGCTGTCTTTGTGCACAAAAAGACTGTCGCCCGCAAACAAGTCCATTTTTTCTGCAACCCTTGTCCAATTAGATTCGCCTTTGGGCTTTAAACTGATTTGACCTGAAGATTCGTAGACGTTTGCAACAGGTTTTTCTTCACTGGAGCGCTTCATACCCTTGTCACCTTGTTGTATGAAATTTCCCAACGCGATTTCTTGTTGTTTGCAGGAAGTGAGTAAACAAAAAGAACTCATGATTACAATTAAAATAGATAAGTAATATTTCATTTTAAAGAACATAAGCCATCCCAAGGCCGAGCCCAAAACACAAAAGTGTTGCTGTCGTATCGATGGCCGGAATAAGAGCATACGATGCCCGTACCAAGGCATGAATGCGCAGTTGCTCGCTGGAATTGAGGCCAAAAATAACAGACAAACTCCCGCCGTAGAGCAAGCCTGGCTTAAAAAAAGGAACCTCGCTGCTAAAAATCTTATTTGTGTCGTTTATCAGCGGTGAAAAATCGTGGAACTGAAAAAACAGTCCAGAAAGCAAGGTCACGCTGAACGGATATTTTACGACAACCCGGTTCACCTCTGTTGTTTGAACAAATGAATTGTTGCCGTAGATTATGAATCCGAGACCAACACGCGGGCCGTGCATCAATGCAGAATTGTTTTTGAGAACTGCTTCATAGGAGGCGCGCAGGACTATTCGGCTGGTGAGCTCAGTTCCGAATTGCATTCCCAAGCCAAACGGAGTGATGTAACTGAGCTTCTGATTTTTTGCAGACACCACGCCAGAACTTGTAAATTGCTCTACTCCTAGGGTGTCGGCGGCAAGGGCAGCCGAGGATGAAAAAAAGCATCCCCAAATCATAATTTGTCTCAACGACATTTTTTTCAGACTTAGACGCAACAAGTGAAGCACGTTCACGTTAGGCTCCCGCACGCAGAATTTGCGGTTGTGACAGCTCAGGAATCTCGACAATCCCTTCCGCAGAAAGTTTCTTGAGCTTTGAAACCATTTCGGACTGAATTTTTTGACCTTCCACTTCTGCACGTTTGAGGGTTGAAGGGGAGCGCAAAAAGCGCTGAAAATCGGCCTCCGCCATGAGACGTACTTTATCTCCCAACAGCAACACCAAGCTGCTACGTTTTTGTGTCTCCAGTGAAGCAATAAGCTGAGCAACTTGTTCTGATTCCAGTGGCTCAAGCATTTCTCGCAGCAAAAGTGAATCTAGGCGCAGCACATGGTCGATGGTCACCGTGCGCGACTCCAGTTCTTGCGCAAACCGGGGAAATTTGGCACGCGCAAGCGAAACGGCAGTGCGCAATTTCGGACTAAAAGCATCTAATGAGACTGCAAGCTCTGTCATTTGAGAAGTCGCATCGTCCCGTTTTTCTTCCAAAATAAGCGCACCCAGGCTTTTGTCGACCAGCTTGACTAATTCAATCAATGAATCGGCATTCAGTCGGTTTTGAGGGCTTGTGAGCGCGGCAAGCGTCTCGGCAACCTGGTCTGCATCTAAAATATCAGCGGCCAGCTCCAGGATGCGCTTCCAGCCTGCTGCTGGCAGGAGACTTAAAAGTTCTGCGCGTTCCTGGGGCTGCTTTTGAAAGATGATTTTTGTGAGTTGAACGTCAGTGGCGGCAAAGAAAGTTGTCGCGTCAATCCCATTGCATGCTGAAGAATGATCGAGAAGAAAATCCTGAACAGACCGATGCAGAGTGAGCACATAAGAATAGCCTTTGAGGCGAGAATTCACATCGGTC
>JAYTOT010000189.1:0-1720 GCA_043747645.1 Pseudomonadota bacterium
CAGGAATTGAATTGGCACCAATGTTTTCAAATTTAGAATCTATTAAAGACCAACTCACCTATGTTGCTGGTATGGACATCACCTGTTTTTCTAACCTCGACTGGCACCATGCATCCAAGGCAATATTTACGGGCGCAAAATTTAATGCCGGAGGTGAGGCCGGAAATGTTGCACCAAGTCATGAATCTATCGATCAATTTATTGCGGCTAAATGGGGGACATCGGTACTGCACTGCGATATCAACAACTACCAGGGAAATATTCGCGACGGAGCATCACAGAACGCATCGTGGCGAAGAACTGCAAATGGCGTTGTGTCTGCGCCTGCCGTGGGCTCATTAAAAGATGCGTACAACGAAGTTTTCGGAATGGCCAAAACACAACCTGATGGAAAAACCGCATCGGACCACGACGCTGCTTTGGCAAATGCCAAAAAAAGCCTCTTAGACTTTATTAAAGACGACATTACTGCTGTTAAAAAACAGGTTGTCGGCGCACACCGCGCTCAACTCGAAGCACACCTCGATGGATTTAGAGATGTGGAGAAAAAAATATTAGGGCAATCTACTGCAGTGGCTTTCGACCCTAGTTTGTGCAAAATGCCAGGAGCTGCTTCGTTTGACCTCAATGGGCAATCAGGCACAAAAAAAGAAATTCAAGATCTCTTGCTAAAACGCGCGGCGCTCCAACGTGAATTTTTACTCACAGTCATGCGCTGCGGGGCGCGCCGGGTATTTTCATTTACGGCAACTGACGACGACTCTTCTTCAATGATGCAAACCTATTGGGACCCAACTTTAGAAATTCCATGCACAAATACCCCCGACGTCAATGAAGGATATCACTTTTGCTATTGGCACAATGATCTTGAAAAATATGAAAAACAACACATTTTATGCGAAAAAATGACCACTGGTATTTTCACACAATTGTTGCTCGACATGGCTAGTATCAAATCGGGAGATCGTAATTTATTACAAGACTCACTGGCCATTTATGGCACAACAATGTCTTACAACCATAGTAACAATGCACATTCATTTTTGGTTGCAGGTAACGCAGGTGGCGCTGTGCCTGGCAACCGCCTTATTACCGTTGGAGACCCCAAAAACGGTGGCGGAACCGGCAAACCACACAATAATTTACTGGTTTCTTTGGCTCAGGGTGCAGGTTTTCCAGAAGTTAAAACCTTCGGCGAAGCCAGTTTGTGTTCGGGCGGAATTCCCGGATTTTTGAAGTCGTGAATTTGAAATATAGAACGGCAAGAAAAACTTGCACTGGGTGAGTTGCAAGAAATGGGAGCAGTCATTCCAAATCAAAATCTGATATTACGGTCCATTGCCATGCAGGAATCTCGACTCAGTTCTGAAATCGAAAATATTGTCACCACAAGTGATGAAATGTATCGCGCAATGGAAGATGACCTCTCAAAATACGACCCCGCAACAAAAGAAGTGATGCGGTACCAAGAAGTATTTGAGTCGATACATTATAGGCAACAAAAATGATTACTACGATGGGCTCAGGCGAGTCACTGATCAAGGAGCTTGGGAACCTTGGATTGTTTACATTTTAAATGGAGTTAAAGTAACAGCCGAATCGGCAACAGCGCAAATTGCAAATATCCGCATCGGCCTAGAACAATTCCGAGTGGAAATTGCCACCAAGGCTCCTAAAATTTACTCGTTAGATCTGGTGCAACTTTTATTTCAGCAGCCCT
>JAYTOT010000190.1:0-6059 GCA_043747645.1 Pseudomonadota bacterium
TTTTTGTTGCATAAAATACCCCGAAAATAACGAATGCTGCGTGTGCGTTGTGTAAAATAGATAACAAATGTAATATAGGAATTGATCCAATCGCAGAAATCGCAATAAATTTAAAGAATAAATTAATTCTGATAGAAAGCATAGTGAACCAAATTGAATTGACTCATATTATTAAAGAGGAAGGATATGAAGTTAGCAATAAGAAACGTGGGATAAAGCAACTAAATTTAATTTAAACTTAATTATTTAAAAGAAAAAAACATGGCGGGATGGACGGGACTTGAACCCGTGACCTCCGGCGTGACAGGCCAGCGTTGTAACCAACTCTACTACCACCCCGCGTGCTGGGTGAGTTATCGCAGCGAAAAAAAAATAGCAAGCGTCTGTGCAAAAAAAAATCTGATTCAGCAAAAAGTTAATTTAAATTAACCTAATTTGCCACATCCTCGAACAATGAGATACCCGGCAAAAATCATTGCTGCAATTTGAATTGCCCAGGCTGTGCGATCTTTTAGAGTGAGAGTTGCTTTATGATGTTTGTTTTTTTGAGCTTGGTTCTTGGACTTAATTTGGCTCTGAGCTTTGGCATGAGTTCGGGATTTAGAATTCAGAGGAATGACCCGAGCCGGAGGGCGATCTTCGACATCGTGGTTGCTCAAAATCGATACACTTTTGCGAATAGATTGAATGACCAAAAGTAGACCCCAGATTTAAATGATTTGTTCTCGGGCAAAGAATATCACTCGTCGAAGAAAGCTGCAGCACTTTTCATCATATTTCCGCGCAAGCGCGCATTGCTCTTAAACAATGGCACCTTTGGACAATGTTCCAAAAAGTAATTTAAATTGAAGTCATTCTTAAACAAAAAGAGAGTGTTTCCCTGCATATCGCGTACGACCGTGCCGTCGGTGCGATCTTTTGCCGTGGCAACATCTTCGTCCGAAGCATTGGTCCAGCGCGCAAATTTAAAGGGCAACACATCGAGCTGGCAATCGACATTGTATTCATTTTTAAGGCGAAAAAGTAAAACTTCAAACTGAAGTGTGCCTACTGCTGCAAGCACTGGGTCGCTTGCGGCACGGGTTTCATCGACAAACATTTGCACAGTGCCTTCTTGGCAGAGCTGCAGCAGCCCCTTGAGCAACTGCTTTCTTTTAAGAGCGCTATTTGTGCGCACAACTCCAAAATTTTCTGGCGCAAACGAAGGAATTCCTTCAAAATCAAATTTTTGATCTTCGCTGAGTGAATCGCCAATGGCATACAATCCGGGGTCGTATATTCCTACAATATCGCCTGCGTATGCACATTCGGCAGCAGAACGTTCTTGGGCAAAAAACTGTTGCGGAGGGGTTAGTTTTACTTCACGACCCAAGCGAGAATGGTTCACCATAGTACCCGATTCATAAACACCACTTACAATACGCAAAAAAGCGACGCGGTCGCGGTGTTTTGGATCCATATTTGCTTGAATTTTGAATATAAATCCGCTGAATAATGGCGAAAAAGGATTGATAGAACCTTGGCTAGATCCCTTTGGGCTGGGTGGAGGCGACATATTTAAGAAATTTTCAAGAAACAAACGCACGCCAAAGTTGGTCATTGCGGACCCAAAAAACACCGGCGATATTTCGCCCTTCAAAAATTTCTCTTCGGTGAATTCATTGCCAGCAGTTTCAATCATTTTAAGGCCGTCAAACGATTCTTCAAGGTCAGATTTTGGAACCAATTCTTGAATGCGGGCAATATTTGAAAGCGGAATAATTTCTGCAACGGTTTCAGTTGTGGTATTGCGTCCTTCAAAATAATGAAGCGACTGAGTTTTTCGCTCAATAACTCCCTTAAAACGCTGACCGCTGGCAATGGGCCAGGTCATGGGATATGTTGCGATGCCCAAAACATTTTCAATTTCTTCGAGAAGTTCGAATGTATCGAGTGCGTCGCGGTCCATTTTATTGATAAATGTAAATATTGGAATTCCGCGCATACGGCAAACTTCAAAAAGTTTAATTGTTTGTGGCTCCACGCCTTTTGCGGCGTCAATGAGCATGATTGCCGCATCGGCAGCAGCCAGTGTGCGGTAGGTGTCTTCGCTGAAATCCTGGTGCCCCGGAGTGTCGAGCAAGTTACAGGCAAAATTGCGGTATTCAAAATTCATCACACTAGATGAAACCGAAATTCCGCGCTGTTTTTCCAGTTCCATCCAGTCAGAAGTCGCAAATTTCTTAGATTTCTTAGCTTTAACCGACCCTGCCAAGCGAATCGCGCCACCTAGCAACAATAATTTCTCAGTTAATGTTGTTTTACCAGCATCGGGGTGAGAAATAATTGCGAAAGTACGGCGGCGGGAAACTTCAGATTGCAGTGTTTTTTGGTCGGCGAAAGGCATAAACAAACCCTCTAAAAACTAAAAGTATTCCTGAGCACCTAACACACCAAAGTGCCCAGTTGCAATCGGGGTTTTGACACCTCAAAGAGTTTCCTCAGGCAGAATTAGGGGCGATAATCGGACCGACGACCGAGCGTCCAATCAAAACAAGGCCAAAGTATGCTTCAAAAACAAAAAAATGTAACGCATCAGAGCCACAATATTTTTATTCACGATCAAAACGAATTAAGAGACGCAGTTGATCAAGCAAGAGTGTTAGCTGGCACGTTTCAAATATCAGGAAACAAACTCAAAGCGCAATCTATTCGAAAAGCAGAAAAAAGTTTGGTTGCATTGGAATCATTTTTTGATTCTCAATTAATTGAAGAATCTCGCACCTGGAAACGCTCAGTAGATGCGTTAGATATATTAAATGAAATTATGAATAAAACGAAAGAAAAAAGAGACGAAATTGAATCAGTCCAATTGCAACTCAAAAAATTGCAAGAATCGACGCGCCAGTGGATGGCGATTAGTGAAGCCGAAAGACTTCGCATTTTGTACCAAGCAAAAGCTGCAGAACAGTACATTAACAACCACGTTCACGTCCGTGAAGCGCATATTTTACACCGTTACGAACGGTACGATTCTTTAAAACCCCTCCTTGCCTTTGCCGATAATGCCAATCATTTGTGCGATGCTATCAATCATTTCGAAAATAGAAAAAAATACGAAGATAATTTATTACGACTCACTGCCCGCCAAGAAAGCGCAATAGAACGACGCAAAGCAGTCAAACGAGGATTTGTTCTTGCTCTTGTGCTATGCCTTTTTGTTGTGACTTTGCCGTTGTGCGTGCCATTTGCATTTAGTCTTTGGAATCGCATGCGCGAAATTGACACACAAATTTCAAATGCCCAAGAATCGATGCGACGCGAGACAAAACGATTGCAAGCTGCAGACGAAGGAGTGGTTGCAAACGATACCATTCGAGAATATTTGGGCGATATATCGCTCGATCAAATTAGAAATACTCTCGAAGAACTTAAAGAACTCCGTTATGAATTCGGAGGACCAGAAAAAAATACTAGCGCAACTTCGTCACTTCTTTCGTTTATTGATTTGTACCGGGTGCGACTTCAAGACATGTTTGGGGAAATACCAATAGATCCTGTTGAATCCTTTGTTTGGTTCGAGTCT
Organism: Pseudomonadota bacterium; assembly: GCA_043747645.1. GTDB lineage: Bacteria > Bdellovibrionota_B > Oligoflexia > Silvanigrellales > Silvanigrellaceae > JAYTOT01. The sequence goes on from JAYTOT010000190.1 coordinate 3,566, forward strand.
AAAATGAGCAAAATTCAAAATATCGAGAGTCGGGTTGCAGCACTCACTGCTGAGCTCGAAGTTCACGAAAGTCATTTGCGCCGACTCACCAAGGGCCACAGTGTGCAAATATTACAAAATAGTATTGCTAATCTAAAAGATCTCTCGTTAACAAATATGAGAATTAATTTGCCGCCAGATTCTAAACAAGAGTTTGCAAAAATCTGTGTTCAATCTGTTGATCTGTTAAAAGATGCTAGAAATGGACTAGGATACGTAACACACGGGCAACGAATTGACGAACAATGGTGGCTACAATTGCACACTAGAGTTGCATCAATGAGTCAGTCTCTCAGCCTTTGTTTGGCGGAATGGGAATTTTCGCAAATGATTTCAATTTACAGTTCTGAAGCAAATTATTCATCCCCTGCTGCTGCAACATGAGGCTCAAATTATGAAATATGTTTCAAATTTAAAATCTGCAAAGTATATTCCACTTGCATTTTTGCTTTTTGGAGGAACTTGTTTTGGAGCACAGCCGGGCCCAATTTCTTCATCGCTCAGTTACAATTTTGAGACAAAATCTATTATTGTATATGGAGTTCACACGGCGAATCAAGGCAAAACAGGACTAGACGCAGAATTAGCAGCGAGGCAAGATGGAGTGAATGTTATCACTCAATATTTAGAAAAAAGCTGCCCTATTGGAGATTCAAATTCGCCAAAATCAAACAAATCTAAGTCACTATCCGATAACTGGCAGAGAGCTGTTAAATCTCAGGGAAGCGAAATTTACGCAAACGGCGTATTAAGAATTATATTGGTAGCGCATCTGCGCGAAGTTTTTAAAAAATACAATTCTATTAAACCACTGATGATTGAAACCAATGAAGGAAAATCTGTTGTATTTCAGCTCCCTATAATTCCGCCAGATTCCGTTCATTGCGGAACCCTCAAATTAGCGGTTTCGCCACGACAAATAGTAAATATTATACCAATGCCTGTAAACAGCGGCGATCAAGACTTGAAAATTGTCAAACTCACACTCAGCGATGCCGGAATTTTGCAAAGCGCCAAAGGTGAAGAAGCAGACTTTATTCAAAAAACTGAGCTTGGCCGTATTTCGGATAACGCAGAAACTGTTGTTGGACTCCCTATTTTAAAGAAATAAAAATCATGAATATTTTCGTTCTTGCCGCATTATTTTTAAGTTTCGGTTTCAATTTTGGTTTTGCCCAAGAAAGCGAAAATGTCACTGTTACAATCGAAGTTCCGGAGGCGCTTGGCGTTAAAGCTTCAGCTAAAAATTTGAGCGAAAAAGACAAACGTACCATTGCAATATTGGGACTTCAGACTCACGTTTGGAACACGCGCCTCGATGCCAGCCACCCCGATAAAGAATCAGAACTCCGCGCCTGGCTCAAACAAGCTGTTAAAAATAGATTTAATTCCTACGCACCAAGCTGGCGAGTTAAAACTATTGCTGGCACTCGAAAAGTAGAGGTAACTCTTGTCTTTGCTAATGCTCTGTTTGAAAAAGACTACAATAAATCTGCCTTTGGAAAATCTCAAAGTTCCGACTCTTCTGAAAATTCCGAAGCTGAAAAAACAATTCCACTGACTTCTATTTTAATAGACGAAAAAACTCGAAATATATTCATGCTCCCTGTGGACACTAATCTTCCTCAGCGGCAAACGAATGCATTAAATTCCGACTATACCTTTTTTCACGGCAAACCTTTTCAAGCATCAAAAGCATTTGAAGAACACATCAATTCTACTTCATCGCAGCTTGCCGAACGCCTTGGAGCATTCACAAATAACGTTGTTGCAAAGCTAAATTCAAAACAAACTCACACACTAAACCTGGAATGGTCTCAGAAAGTTGCACAATTTATTGCAGCTTCTGCGCCAGCGCAAGGCGTTTTCAGCGAGTCAAAAACGGCCTGGCCACCGGCAATTCCCTTTGCAGCATCATCCTTAAAAGAGGAACGAGGCACAATTCTCGTTTTTACAGTTCGTAATGCAGAACGGTCTGGCGTTTTAGAAAAAATAGATTTTATTCGCTTCGAAAATTTTAAGGTTTTGCGTACCTATTGGAGTCGTTCCATGAACGATCCCACTTTGCAAGAAACAGCATCTGGTGCAATTTCTAAGGTAACAGCGCACTTTATAAAACAAAATATTGCAAGTAAAATCAAACCAATTGAAAACGGAATTCGAATATTGGTCGACAGACTTGTACTAGAAAAAGAAGTGGTCACAGTAGAAAATATCATCCGCAAAATTTCGGGGCAGTCCGATGCACTTTTAGTGCCATATGAAGTGACAAAAGCTGACATCCGTTATAGAGCACCTGTTTCGTTAGACAGGCTCGATAAACTTGTAGAACTTGTCAAAATTGAAGCACCCAATCTTCACGTGAGAGCCATTCCGGGCGAAGGTGGGCTGATGCAAATTAGTCCGCAATCTGCAGGGGCAAAACGATAAGGAAACAGCGTGTTACCTGCAAATC
>JAYTOT010000191.1:0-51178 GCA_043747645.1 Pseudomonadota bacterium
TTTTCCATTGTAATCAACTTTCGTCCATGCACCTTCGACTGCAATCTTTTTTACTTTTTCGTTTATTGCTACGAGTTGAATAATTGCTCCGCTTGGTACTTCACGTAAATTTGCACCATCGCTAGAGGTAACCGTTAATACGCATGCTGTTTCGGGTGCGGATGGACTGGGGCTTGGCGTTGCCGCTGGAGTTGGCGTTGGTGCAGGAACATCGTTGGTGAGAGTGATGTTTCTCATGGATTGAGCAATGAGTTTTTCTTTTGCATCAAAGCCTTTGATAGTTAAAAACCGTTTTCCCATTGTGTTAAATTTGTACGTCATTTTAAAAAGGTCGCCCATTGATTTCAAAAGTGGGCCATCATTTTTTCCGTCGACCCAAATTTCAATGCGGGCAGCTGTAGGAATTTTAACCATAAATTCATATGTGCCATTGCCTTTATTTGTAGGAGTAAAGGTAATGTTGCCGAACTCGGTTTGAGGAGGTTTGGTCGGTTTGATTTTTCCAACTGCTGCTACAAAATCAGGATATTTGTCTTGGGCGACAAATTTAAATCCTTCAGATTTGGCTTGGTCAACCAATAATTTGACCATGCGGCGAGAATTTGCATGAATATCGTGCGCTAAAATAACAATGCCGTGATTTCTTAAACTTCTCACTTGACGCATATAAACGTCGGCACATTCTTGTGGCCCTAGCTCATCGCCGCCGCACCCGCTTTCATTTACAGGGTTCACGTCTCCGTCCACATCCCAGCGCACTGGGCCGACGTATTTTGCGGCAACTTTATTTAATTGCGCTAAATCTGCTTCCTCGCCGCCATTTCCGGCCCTAAAAAAGTTTCCACCTGGCGCTCTAAAGAAAAAGAATTTTGTGTTGTTTGCTTGGAACAATGGTTGAAGAATTTTGTCTGTGTCCATGACCTCACTTATGGCGTAGTCTGCACCGTCACACGCAATGCAAGGCACGCTATTGAATTGTCGTTTGTGGCTCCAGGAATGATTTGCAATGATAGTGTTTGGCAATTTTGCAATTTGCATTGCTGTATTTGGATTGTCTCTTATGTTTTGCCCAATCATGTAATAAGTGATGGGAATTCCCATATCCGACAAGTATCTTGCAATGTCAATTGATTCCGAAACAGGACCATCGTCAAGCGTAAGTGCGATTTCGCCTGCCTTGAGGCCAAGGCGGTCACCAGTGGTTTTTCCATCTATGTAGGAAATTGAACCTTCTGTACCAAGAGTTTGGACATCGGGCATCCCAGTACTGTTATAATCGCGCGTTTTGCAGCTAAAAACAAGGGTCGAAAGAGAAAATATTGCTAATTGCTTCAGAAACATAGTTTGCAGCTCCTTGCAGAAAAATCGCCCGTTTTAAAAAACTTTTCGAATTGAATTTCAGCCTCTGACAATTGTGCTTATAAAAATTTCAATGGTCAAATTCAAAAATTGACAGTGTACACTCTATAAGAATCTTTCACGCCCACCGCAATATTGAGTCCTGTTATGGGCGAAGAGCTGTGCAAGGTCGCTGTAATTCTAAATCCCGCACCGTAGAGGTGGTTTATTGTGGGCCGAATGGGCCCTGTAGTGGCTTGAACAGCAGCCTGAACTTCTGCTGCATTGCCTAAATTGAGAGTTCCAATTTGAGCCACTCTAATTCGGACATCTAGAAGAGACTGGCTCTGGCATTTATCGAAAATGAGAGTAGTAGGGCAAATAAAAGTAAGTAAATATTGTTGAAGGCCTGCTTCTTCGTTTTTGCCAAAATCTTTTATTGCTATGAGTTGTGGCTGTACTGTTTCTAAAAGTGGCGAAATAAAATCTACGGGAGCTCCATACGGTGTAGGTGTCTCAGAGGAAAATGGAACGAGGTTAAAGCTTGCTTTTTCTTTGTGATTTAATTGTGCGGTCAATGAATCGCCAGCAATTGCAAGTATTTTTTTTCTTTTAGCCACATTGATAAAAAGCCCTTGGCTTCCTGGAGCCCCTGCAAAAGATGACGCTGTTTCAGGAGTGAATTCGGAATTGTCTTCTGGAGTGCCAAATGTGAATTTATCCAAAGCAATGACACATCCTAATTCTGACTCAATTAAATTTATAATATGTGTGGTATCTGCTGCTATAAATGTCTGAGTAAGTGGTTCAGATTTTTCGCACCCCACGACACTTACCGTGAAAGTTAAAAGTGATTCGTTCGCGTTACTTTGCAATGCGGGGCTATTGACTCTCATATTTATGGCAACAAAACTGGGTGAATTGTTGGAAAGTTTTGGGTCATTTTTTTTCGAGCAGGTTAAAGTCAAAATAGAAATTATAAACGGCACGATTCTATTTAAGGTTGGCACGAAAACACACTTCCTTCTCCAACAGAGAAAGATTGATTCTGTGCTGTCAGATGATTGCATAAAATTTGACCCGACAATGGAGTGGTGTTTGAAAGAGTAAGGTAACAAAGTTCATCGGGAGTGGCAGCAAAAACACTCGAATATAGCCTTGTGGTTATTGCGCAGTAGCCAGGTTTTAAATCAATTGATGGTGGAATAGCAATGGTTTCGGGGCCTGAGCAAGAAAACAAGCCAGACAATGTGTTTACTTTGTAAAGAGAAATTGAAATTTTAAAAGTAGCTTGTCCCAAGTTGGCATTGGTGATTTCAATAGAAGTATTATTGGCAGTTGTTGTGCATTTTGTGAATAAATCTTTGAAAGAAAAAGAACCGTTTACCACGGTGCCTGCTGCAAAAACTTTAGCACATCCGAGCGATTTGTCGTTTTTGAGCACTGACTCGCACACGCGGCTCGATGGAGTTTCTTCATACAAATGGTCGAAAGAATCGGTAGGGCTTAGCGTAAAATGAGTGTTTGTCCGGCTGCCGCAGTTGAGCAATGTTGTAATAATTCCAAATTTTAAGCGGTGCAATAAATTTGGAATTTAAAAATCCTTTAGAATTATGGATTTCCAATGTCTACATTAAAATAGGCATAGGAAGTTCCGAGTGATGGTGTGCTGGGGTCGACATACTGAAGCACGAGAATCATATTTTTATTAGTGTAAAGCGGCCCCGTGGCCTGAGTCAAAGGCACTGTAAATCTGTTTTGACCCCCTACCTTCATGCCGTTGGTAACAGCGGTACTGCCTGCGGTCATTATTGTTCCAGCATTGGCATATGTGATTGTGCCCCCGTAGGAATCTGAGACTAATTTTGCACTCATATTTATAATGGCATGTGAGTCAGAGCTGAGGCTTGCGCAGATCCAATTGGCAGCCGGTTGGGTCATTGTGTTGCCGCACTGAAAAGTAACATCAAAAGTTGCAGCGCCCGATGTGCCGTCAATTGCTGTGAGGCTCACGTTATTTATGGTCACATTAGGCGATTCCACACCCACAACTTCAAGAGTTTCTGAGTGGGTGTAGTTCGCTATATTGTGGTCGGAGCCCTTTTTGATTTGTTGAAACACGTATGTTGCAGTTTGCCCGTCTGACAATGGCGAAGGTAACACGGTGTGCGCACGCACCATTACGAGGTCAGTTACATCCGCGGCATTGATGAATAATCCAGTAGATCCGGCAGTCCCTGCCAAGTTTCCACCGCCTTGTTTGTTGTAGGTTGCGCCGCCAAACGTAAAGGATGTGAGATCTGCTTGGCATGAGCGGTCGTACTTATACAAAGTAATTACTTTTGTAGAAGCAACCGATGTAATTCCTGTGGTGGTGTAACCGGATTTGCATGCAGATATATCGAAAACAAAACCAGATGAACCGACCAACGAATAATATTCTCCACCGTATAAATTTGCTTGCCCCCCTTGTTCGATGAGAGCAATATTTACTGTTACTTTCTCTTCAGATTTTGTATTTTTATTATTGCTGTTGTTACTTTGGCTTTCGGCATCGTTTAAATCTTGTCTATTAACAAGACCACAGGAACTCACTGTCAAACTTAAGAGCGCTAGGGACCGGGAAATTTTATTTGTCGTTGCCATGGCTTGCATCCTCCTGAGAAATTAAAGCCAAAAGGCCATATTTATTCCCATCCTCTTACCGTCGGAGGCACATTGGCATCACTTGAGAAAAGCTTCAAAATAAATTGATATTTTAGAAATAAATAAATGCACCTACTTTCAATTGCAGGGTTATCCACGAAGCTTTTGATAACGTAACAATTCCTAATTCATTTCTTTTAAACTCAAGGCGTTCTTCTTTGAGAGTAAAGGCTGTTACCTTAGATTTTGAATAAAAACTTGAACTGATAAGGTAACTTGAATCAAATACCAAATCGCCAATATCGCCAAATCTAAAACCAAGTCGGCCAGTACCTCCCCCTAATCCTTGGTATGATGAAAATTCATAAGCAATATTGGTACCTTCTTGTGCGTTGACATGAGAATAATCGTGGGTGACCAATCTCAGGCCGCAATCGGCCAATAAGACAAAAAATAAGTGCTTTATTTTTACCGCTGGAGCGTTGTATTCAGCTCCCATACCTATGCCAACTAAGCCTAGTGCGTAGGGTTTAAATGTTGCAAAAGTGGGCCATGGGTAAACACGGAGTCCAATGCGGCCAGAGAGGTCGAAAAATCGAAGTGTTGAGCTCACCGAAAAATGATCGACAGAATTAGAACTGGCTAAAAGTGTGTTTCCAAACCAGTTAATGGTTCCGCCTATGTACCATGTGTCGCGGTAACCCTTCAAAAATTCCAGACCCATAGTTGAATTTCTACCAAATTCCTGAGGCTGTTTTAAAGAAACACTGTTACCCAGTCGTGCATTAATAGTTTCGAGTGCGGGCGATTTATAGAACGCAACTCCGCCATGAGCACCCAAATATTTGTAAGTTTTTTTGTCTTGGCCAAAAGAAGGAGCAAAGCAAAAAGTGAAAATTGCGCATGCCAAAATTCTAAAATAATTTTTTGCGATTTCTATTTCCAAAATTCGGCACCAATGCTAATAGGAACAATTCATTTTAATTTCTCGAGGAGGTCTTATGATTGCAACATTTAATTCTCAACACAATGGGTTCGCAACATAAAACAGGGTCAAACATCTTATGTCTTCCGAGTTTGGCCCACAAACAACGGAAAAATTAAAAACGCATGCCTTTAAAATATACGACACTCGAAAATTGGGGTTGGAATTTTCGATTGGAAAATCTAGCTTCGGAATATTTTGTAGATTCAGCTTTAATACCAGGCAGAATTATAGCAGAACACCGCTCACATTGGATTGTAATCACCGCAAAAGAAATCATGCAATGCGCTGCAGGCGGTCGTCTGGGGTTTGATGCAGCCGATGGCCAGTGTTTGTGGCCAGCAGTAGGAGATTGGGTACTTTTGCGCCAGAGTCATGAAGGTGCTGGGGTCATTCGCAATGTATTGCCACGCCAAAGCCAATTCGTGCGTAATTCTGCAGGCGATGAAAATCGCATTCAAGTTGTCGCGGCCAATGTGGATATCCTGTGGATAACTTTATCCATGAATTCTGACTTTAACCCGCGACGCATGGAACGAATGTTAGTTCAGGCTGCAAAAAGCGGCGCTAAACCCGTTATTGTGCTCACTAAATCCGATCTTAAATTCGATCTTAAATCGGATATTGAGGCGCAAGCCAGGGTTTTTGAGTCCGTAAATAATGTGCCTGTACATGTTGTTTCTGCTGTCACAAGGCAGGGGCTTCCTAATCTTTTTCAATATTTAAAAGAAGGTCAAACCGTTGCAATCGTAGGTTCCTCTGGCGTTGGAAAGTCTACACTCGTAAATGCACTATTAGGCACCGACGCACAGCTCACGCAAGAGATTAGACTGTGCGATGATAAAGGACGCCATACCACCACTCATCGCGAACTATTTTTATGCCCCGGCGGAGGTTGTTTGTTAGACACTCCAGGAATGCGTGAATTGCAATTGTGGGATGCAAGCGAAGGAGTGGATGAAGTCTTTGCAGACCTCGATGAATTGGCTAAAAAATGTAAATTTGGAGATTGTACCCATAACTCTGAACCGCATTGTGCTATTCAGATGGCAATTAATTCTGGAATAATAGAACTGGATAGATTGAATTCTTGGAAAAAACTTCAAAGGGAAGCAAACTATCAAGAAAACAGGAATAATAAGCAAAAACAATTACAGGACAAACAGAAGTGGAAATCGCTCACAAAAGCTGTGCGAGTTAGAAATAAAATGAATCAATATTGAAGGAGTTTGAAATTGCTAGTGATGTTAATATTGGATTTGTTCGGCTTCTTTTTGTCCAGTCTTGGATTTAAAGGTTTGCATGTTGCTTCCCGCATTCTTGGATTTATTGCATTTGATTTATTGAGAATCAGAAGGAAAGTAATACTTGAAAATTTGAATATTGCTTTTGGTTCGGAACTCAATATTGAGCAGCGCATAAAATTGGGCAGAGAATCGACGAGCAATTTTATTTTAACAACTCTTGAATTTATGGGTTCTAAAGGCCTGTACCCCAAGGCAAAAGTGAGAATTACAGGCCATAAAATTGCCCTCGATGCATTGGCGCGGCAAAATGGCATTTTATTTTTGGGCACACATACCAGTAATTTTGAACTGATGTGTGCATTAGGAACAAAGCATGTGGCACCTGCACATGGCGTCACTAAAGCAGTTGGTAGTGGTGCCTTTGAAGCTTGGGTGCGCAAACGGCGCAGCGAAAATGGAGAGTTTGAAATCAAACGCGATGCACAACATCGTGGTCAAACTGAAATTCTAGCTGTTTTAGATAAAAATGAAACCATCGGATTTATGGTCGATCAGCGTCGTAAAAAGGGAATAGTGGCTCCTTTTTTTGGCAGACCTGCCTTAACAAATTCAGGGCTTTTTTATTTTAAATTGTTGCGCCCCGGTGTGGCAATTGTACCGGTGCTTATTTACCGTCATGCGCCTGGCGATTTTGAATTTATATTTTGGGACGAAATTTTGGCGGAAAGAAATGGCAATGAAAGTGACACAGAGTTTATTGAACGTCATACCATTGCCATGAATATTCTTGTTGAGAAAATTGTCCGCTCGCGGCCGCAAGAATATTTCTGGATGCACAAACGTTGGAAAATGTGATAACTAGGGAATTTTAAGTGCAGAAAACAGATTTGAAATCAATATTTTTAAAGGCTTTGTTTGCTGCAATTATTTCAATTCTATTTTCTGCCTGCGCGTCTCTATCTGGCAAAACTCAAATTCATGGCGTAGATTCAATTCCGAGAGGGCTTGAAATTGCCGATTCAAATTTTAATTTACTTGGAAATACTCCTATTTTTGTTGAATCTCAGCGAAGTTCAAGTAGGATTTTTTTGGCCCGAGAAAGATTGAATGATTCTTGGACAAAAACAGAAATAGAGTGTTCCTATCGTTGGATAATGTCTGGTTTACTTAATTTCCCTATTTTAGGGCAATTAATAGACCTAGCTACTGGTGCGGCTTGGGCGTGCCCCGATTTTATTTCTATCAAAAATAAACAGATTTCGTCAGGAATAAAACTGCCAAAATGCAAAAGAATTGCTATCACGGTTCCGTTGCTTTCTGATGCCGATGAAAGAAAATTTGTGCTACTTAAACTGCGCAATTTAGCTAAAAAAGATTCTTGCGATGTTATATTGCCAGATGAAAAAGTTTACTGGATTGCACAAAAAATCGGTCTTGATGAAGAAAAAGATATTAAAAATTGGGACTCACGAAGAAAGCTTCAGTTTGGAAAACTCACTCAAGCGACCCACGCCATTATTTTAAATATCATACCTACAAATACAAGCTCAAAATCTGCAATTTTTAAAGGAAATCTGGTCGATTTGATTGGCGAAGAGGTTGAAGATAGAAGTATTTCAGTCACTTTGCCCTTGCTTTCGACTCAAGGTGAGGCCCTTTCCCCTTGGCACCAATTTGGAAAGCTAGAAAATATTCTTTATTTTTTACCAAATTCTCCTCTTTTTACATATGGAAGGTCCAATGCAGACTGGATAAATGCAACGGAAACAGAGATCTTAACTAGCGCTTCAAATGCGGAAATGGGCATTGCTTTATCTAAGCCTTACCATCGAGACAAATTTGGTCCATGGGATTTTTCCATAGATTTAAAACCAGAGTTTTTCTTAACTAGCAGTGAAAATAAAGTCCGAGGATTAAAAATAAACCTCGACTTACCAGACCTGCCGGCATCTGAGCAAACCTACAGAGTGCGCTACACAAGCCTGGGAGTTTTTTACGGACTACAATTGTCTTTGTACACTCCACTTATTATGCCATATATGGCGTTGAGCTATGGACCCTATGCCACCTGGGTGAATTTTAATGGCAATAAATTAACTGCAGTAAAAGGTACTGGTAGAATGGTCATTGGATTGAATCGTTTCTTCAATGACAACTATTTTGGAATCTTTGAAATTCAGGTAACACATTCCGATTTAAGAGTTAAAAATTATATATTAGGCGGCTTTACTAAATGGCTTGTTGGTGTGGGGTATTATTTTGATCAAATACCTTTTACTAGTTTTGGTGGCAAGTGATTGAGAAAAAAACACTTAAAATTAAACCCTAATTTCTTTCCATTTGCCTTTTCTAAATGCAATCCACCCACCAAGCATAACTAAAAAGTGTGAAATAGGTATTGCTAATACCGCTCCTTGGGGCCCAAACGAGGTGTGTTTTGCCAAAAAATAAGCGAGTGGTACTTGAAAACACCAGAAACAAAAAAAGGTGATCCACGAAGGGCTTTTTGTATCGCCGGCTCCATTGAGGGCCTGAGTGAAAACCATTCCGACGCCAAAAAAGACGTATCCAGAGCCAATGATTTTTAAAGCTCTCACTCCGTAGAAAATAACTTCGCTATCGGTGCTAAAAATTCGAACCAGAAAATCTGAAAAAAGCAAAAAGAAAACCGACACAAAAGCCATCATAATTGCATTGACTTTTGCTGTAATTCGAACGCTTTCTATTGCGCGATCAATTTTTTTGGCCCCCAAATTTTGGCCAACTAGGGTTGCTGCCACATTGCTGAGGCCAAACGCCGGCAAAATAAAAAACACAAAGCACCGAAATGCAATTTGATACCCGGCCGATGCCGCTGTACCACCTGTTTCGGATACAAGTCGCGTCAGAATGACCCAGCTTCCGCTTCCAATAATATTTTGAAGCGATGCGGGCCAAGAAATGTTGGCAAGCGATTTTAGGATATCGAGGTGGGGCTTAAAGTAACTTGGAATTATTTTGAGTTCACCATCGCGACGCAACAAAAATTTGATTTGATACATTACGCCAGTGGCACGTCCGCAAACTGTGGCAATTGCCGCCCCTTCAAGCCCAAAGAAATGAATAAAAATAGGGCACAAAAGAATATTAATTCCACTTGCAATCCATAAACTTTTCATTGCAATTGTTGCATTGCCAGCACCACGAAATATTCCATTAAACAAGAACAACAGAATGATTATTGCGCTAGAGCCCAACATAATTCTCGCGAAGGGAACTCCAATGGATAATACTTCTTGGCGCGCGCCCATTAAAATTAGAATATCTTTTGCAAAAATTACGCCACACAGACCTAACAAAAGCGAAATTACCAGAGCAATTAAAATAGATTGAGCAGCACTTAAACTTGCAGCGCTTAAGTTTTTTTCGCCCACGCGTCGTGAAACAAGTGCCGTAGCACCCATGCACATTCCAATGGAAATAGAATAGACAATTGTAATTACCGACTCGGTGAGTCCAACAGTTGCAATGGCATTGGGCCCGAGTTTGCTCACGAAAAACATATCGACAACTGCAAATACGCTTTCTAAGCTCAATTCCAAAATCATGGGAACAGCCAATAAAAAAACGGCGCGGCGAATGCTCCCATCGGTTAAATTATGGTGTTCGCCCGCCAACGCCTGCTTCAAAAGAAGCCACGCTTTTTTCATTTTCATTCAGAAATGTTCTTCCTTGAGATTCATCAAATCTAAATTTCCAGCTTCAATCAATTTGCGCATTAATGTTACGTTCGGGAGAACATTTTGGCAGAAAAATTTGCTTGTCGCTACTTTACTTTCGTAAAAATTGCGATCTGCTTCGCTGGCGCCGGCCATTTTTTCTTGTGCTACGTGTGCTTGTCGAATGAGTAACCACGAAAGTAATGTTTCTGAAAGCGCAATTAAAATTCTGTTTCCTTGGAATCCTGCATGATACACAGACTCTTTTAATTTAGCATCCATGGCTACAAATATGCCTTCCATGTCTCCAAGTGCTTTAGTGAGCATTGCACGTTCGTTTTCTAGAGCAGCTCCACCCTCTTTGTTTTTGAGTGAATCTTGAATTTGACTGAACAAACGTTTTAAAATTTGGCCGCCGTCACGCAATATTTTTCTAAATAGTAAATCTAGAGATTGAATGTGTGTTGTGCCTTCGTAAAGTGAGTCAATTTTTTGGTCTCTTATGTATTGTTCCATAGGGTATTCTTGGCAATATCCAGAACCGCCCAATGTTTGAAGCGACACTGATAGCAATTCATAGGCTTTTTCAGAACAATATCCTTTGACCATTGGCAACAACAAATCATTCATTTCATCGTATGATTTTGCCAATTTGGGGTCGGTACCTTGGTTGAGTTCGCACAAATCGCGCTGGTGAGCTGCAAAAAAGCACAATGCGCGCATGCCTTCGGTATGAGATTTTTGCAACATTAACATGCGACGAACATCGGGGTGAGTGATAATACGAACGCGGGGTGATGCCTTGTTGCTTGCCTGCGAAAGGTCTGGCCCCTGCACGCGATCTTTAGCGTAACTTAATGCATTTAAATATGCCGACGAGAGTGTAGACATGGATTTAAATCCAATTGCCATACGTGCTTGTTCAATAACTAAGAACATTTGGCGAATTCCGTCGTGCACATTACCCATAAGGTAACCCCTCGCTGGTTTTTTATCTCCAAAAGTCATTTCGCATGTGGCTGAACCTTTAATGCCCATCTTTTTTTCAATATTTGTGCAATAAGCTCCGTTGCGCTCGCCTAGAGTACCGTCGTCATTTACCCAGAATTTAGGTACGATAAAAAGCGAAAGTCCTTTTGTTCCTGGGCCTGCGCCTTCTGGCCTGGCTAATACTAAATGGACAATGTTTTCGACGGCATCATGATCTCCGCTTGTTATAAATCGCTTAACGCCTTCGATTTCGTACAAGTCGTCTTTGATGTGGCGTGCTTTTGCTCGCCCCGCGCCAACATCGCTGCCTGCATCTGGTTCAGTAAGAACCATTGTTGCGCCCCATTTGCGCTCAAGCATATTTTCAACATAGAGCTTTTTTTGCTTTTCTGTGCCTTCCACGTCTATAACTCTAGCCATAATTCCGACTAAATTATAAAGAGCCATTACGGGGTTTGCGCCCACTAAAAACTCGTATGCAGCCCAGTGTGCAGTTGGAGTCATACCAAAACCGCCCGTAGATTCTGGCATACTAATTTTATGCCATCCGCCATCATAGAGGCTTTTTACATGTTTTTTAAGCACTTCTGGTAAGGTAACATTTCCATCGCTGTCTAGCTTCAGGGGTACTCGGTCTGATTCTACAAACGAAGCGCTGTATTCTGTCGAACATACTTTTTCAAAAGTAGTGAGAATATCTCGCACAGACGACTCATCCATTGAGGAAAAGGGGCCTTTTCCTAAAGCAGAATCTTGAATTTTAAAAACTTCGAATAAATTAAATTCGACATCACGCATGTTGCTTTTATAATGAAGAGCCGTACTCACGATTTGATTCTCCTGCAAAAGTCAGTGTTTTTGAAACATTTAAAATGCCACTCCCAAGCGTAACAGCAAGTTCGACGCCCTGCAATTCGTGCAGTCAAGGGACAAATGAATATTCCATTACGCTTAATATAGGCCTAGAAAAAATAAATTTTTCTCAGTTTAAAGCCATAAAAAATTTGTTCTTCCGCAAGGATTTCGAAAATATGTCAATGATACGAAACTATAAGGCCGCTTTAACTATTGCATCGCTCTTGCTAATGGCATCTAAGCAGAACGTCGAAACAGCTTGCACTACTTCAAATTTAACAGACCCAAAGGAGCAGCCATGTATTTTGAAATCAGTGCCCTTGAATCACTTAGAAGTTGAAAATCAAGCGCGGATTATAGGGACAGTGAAAGACATCCAATGCGGAATAAGGTCTCAATACTTTCAACAATATGTCGCAAATATTGAAGTTGAAAAAACAGTACGCGGAAATGTAAAATCGCCAGTTCAGATAACATTTACTCAGTTTTTCACTGAACATAAAATTAATAATTCATCGTATGTTAGTTTCAGGCCTCAAGAAAAAGTCGAGCTCACCCTCACTCAGAAGAAAAAAATTTGGTCGTTGGAATTTCCGTTTCACAAGCGAACACTCACAGAGTCGCACCAGCGTATCCCAAACTGCCTTGTGGCAAAAAGGAAGTTTTGACAAGAAATGAAAAAGTCGTAAGTTATTAACCCATGCGAAATTGGATTACACTTTTAATGTTTCAAAAAAGATTTTATTTATGCGCTCTAACGTGGATTTTCGACTTACAGCTATTCTTGTAGTTTTATTTAATAAGCATGTTTTTGCAGATACTGTGCATGTGTCCCCTGACAAAAACGAATCAAATACTACAACATTTTCTACGAGTCGCCTGCAAAAATCAGAGGCTAGTAAGGCAGTACAGGCGCCTCTAGAAATTCAGATCAATGAAGAAAATATTTTTACTGGAGAAAGGAATCAAAATAGTCATGTTCAGACGCTAAAAAAAAGCAGAAATGCGACTGTGTCTGCCTTTGGAGGTGTGGGAGGTTTTTCTCGCATTCGATTGCGTGGAGCAAGGGCATTCGAACCTAAATTTTTCTTAGATGGAATGCCGTTGCAGGAAATTGGGGCATTCAGTCAATATTTACCGCTCATTCCTTCGTATTTTATTGCAAAATACCGAATTTTTCCAGACTCTCCACCATTTGATTACAGTCCGCGCGGGATAAGTGGCGCAGTAGATTTGCAGACTTGTAGTGTCGAATTTTGCGGAGGTGATATGCCGCAATTGCGTGCGCTCACAACAGCGGGATCCTACGGATATGGAAAATTAGCCGTTAACTACTCGAAAAATGAACATGGAAAGTACTTATTTCAGTCCACTTTGGACTATAATAAAAGTCGCGAAAATTTTCCGTATTTAGATAATAATAGAACGCTCACTGATAGTAGTGACGATTTTATTTCAACCCGAAAAAACAATGATTTTGATCGAAGCAGTGCAGGCTTTCAAGTTCAAATTAGCAATATACCTGCTGTTGGAATAGTGAAAATCAACATTTTAGGTGGAATCGAAAAACGTGGAATTCCGGGTATGATTTCTGCCCCTCAAAATTCTCGAATGCGGCAATCATTGTTTGTCGCGCAGGCAAATACCAAAAAACTTTGGGCAGAATCGGGTGCGGAGCTGCAAAATCAATTGGGTATTACTCAGAATGAGTTAACTATTGATTCAAAGAGCAGTTTATTTTACGACGAAACTATAGGTCAAAAGACAAATTCGAATTTTCTTAAATCTAGATTTTCAGTTCCAAATGTGTTTCCGCTGGAGGGAATCTCTGCAGTTCAAATTTCACACCAGCATTCTCAAGTTGTGTCCGATTCAAAAAAGATTTTTGGTCAGGAAGATTTGAGAAATGTAAAAACGCTGAAAAATAACACATTTAATTTTTCGTTTCATCAAGATTTCGTTGGTCAATTGGTTGGTGAAAATGTTTATTCTTTAAGTTTTGAATCGGGTGGAAGTGGAGTTATTGATGGAATTGAGAATCAAAAAATTCTTCCTTTTTCTGTTTTTGGTATTCAATTCAATTCAAGTTTAGTAACTCCTTTTTTAAGAGTGTCGAGTGAACAAAGGCGACCTAATTTGCAAGAATTAGGAGGTGGACCCATGGGCCTCCTGGCGAATCCTAGTTTGAAGGCAGAAGGTTCTCGTAAAATTGAGGTCGGCTTTTTTGCGGAATTTATGAATTTAACAATCTTTGGGGCAAACGATAAAAATTTAATTTTTTTGCAAAGTGCGGGAGGGCAATCGCTACAATACGGAAATTTGGAATTTGGGACAAGGCGAGGGTTTGATTTGTCGACTGATTTAACTCTTTTGCAGCTTCTAAATATAGCAGCCACTTATCATTGGCTCGAGGCTTATACGTACGATAATTTAGGTCGTAAATCGATTGTGCCGAGGTCGCCCCAACATTTTATAGTGACAGAATTTGCAACTGTGCCTTGGAGCCCCGCGGCTGACCATAGTATAGCCTCAAATTGCAGCGTGCATTATCAGTCAGAATTCTTTTTAGATAAAGCAAATATTATTTCACTAAAAACAAGGCCAACATTAGATTTAGGAGCACAATGGCGTATTAAACATTTTGAAATGTTTGATTCAGTCTCTTTTAGTTTTGAGGCTAACAATGTGACCGACTCCACTAAAGCTCTGCAATCTGATATAGCTGGAAATAAGATATTAGCCCATCATATTGGCTTTCCTGGTTTTCCAGAACCGGGAAGGCGATTTTATTTTACCATAGAGGGTGCTTTATGAGATTAAATTGCAAATTTGTAATGCCGCTGTTTTTTTTGCTCGCTTGCAGCGGTCCTGAAGTTAAAAATAACTCCACCGCAGAAACAGATTTGTTACCTTGTTCTCCCGAATCTCAAGCTGGTTTATTTCCGGATATAAAAAGCACGCTCACCTTTGTGACAGGCCAAGATGGTGGTGGAAATGCCGAAGCCGCGAGTATTGTTTATTCACTTGAATGGCCAAGTCTGGCATTAAAGCCTGTTGTGGTAAGAGATAGCAGTAGCAACGATCCCGTTTTATTTAAAGACACCGATGGTACCCGAGTCTTTGTAGAGCGATTTATTAAATCTGCTTCTCGCCTCACGCGGTTGTCACGCGACAATTTCAGTCCATTAGGCGAAAGTGCTACTTTTGCTGAAAATGTAAATAGCATTCATAAACTGGCAGATAATAAATATTTAACTGGTTCGTGGAATTTTGGGCAGATTAATATGTTTACTCGAAATGGTGATAAAGAATTTGATAGCCTTACAATGAAAGACCCTTTGAGCGAGAAAATTGAGCAAGACAAACACTCTGCTACTCTATTAATTGATGGCACTGCTCAGTACATTATTAGTTCAGGGTTTTCGTTGGCGCGATTTGATGCTTCGCAAGCCCGAATTTTTAAGTTGAATGCTGAATTCAATAAAGTAGATTCTGCGCAGGATATACCAGATTGTCTCAATGCCGCAGATGGATTTATTTTTCAAAGTTCGAACCGTGAAGCGTATTTAAGTTGCAATCCACAATACTCAGGAACGGCTGCGGGTGCTAAAAACCCTCTGCTCTATTTAAGCATTAACAATGGCGTTATTGATACTAAAGTAATTTCGCCCGGCACAGATGCAAATGTTCAAATGCGCAGAGTCGGAGGTGTAAATTTAGATGCCTCTGAAGCATTTATAACTTCAAAATCGACAAATAAAGATCCTGATGGTTGGATGGGAAAAATAGTTTCAAGTATGTGGTTTAATCGCAGCAGCGGTAAATCCACTTCGTCTCTGCCATTGGCAAGAGATGTTTTCATTATTCCAGGTACGACACAAATGTTATACAATTGCGTTGTATCTTCGGTGAGCCAACGTTGCATTCCAAATATGTTTGCACTTTTGCCCGAAGCCAAGCGAGCTGAGCCACAAACTGCTTGTTACTTTACTGCCGATTATAAATATGATTTTAAATCTTTTGAAAAGAAGATATTTTGAGCATTTCAGAAAATCTTTATGTGTCGAAATTAAGTTCGATATCTATTAAAAATTGAAAGCCAATATTGGTATTTAAAAAACTTATTGCACCTATAAGAAAAATTTGCAAAACTAGAAATTTCTTGCTATTAGCAATTGATAGTTAGACTGCGGCTCTGAATAAGGAGAACTTATGTTAATTGGGAATAAACGAAATCATTTGTCTTTTGTTTCAAAGATGACCAATTTATTAAAGAACATAGGGATGGGAGCCTGCTTAGCTTTATTTGGGTGTGGAAATCAGACCGAAATGCCGGAAAATTCAACCAGTCACCCCCAGGTTCTGCTTCCTATTTCTTCCTACCTGAATCGTTTGTCTTTGGTCGGGACACCAGAATTCGCTTTGCCTCTGCCACAATTTACCACCGGCTCTCTGTGCACTCCATTGGACCCCAATTTTTTAGAGTATCGATATCCTGAACACATCGCTTACTGCAAACGCAATGTTTCATTTGAAACTAAGGTAAAAATAGGAGCCTGGTACGGCGTTACGCCAGACAATTTTAAGGAATACGAATTCGATCATTACATTCCACTGTCTATTGGTGGCAGCGACAATGATGACAATCTATGGCCACAACTGCGTGATGCAAACAATGCGTTAAACAAAGATAAGCTAGAGTATGATTTGTTCATTGAGATCTCTAACGGGAGTATCTCGCAGATTAAAGCTGAGGAAGCCATCAAAAATTGGAGGCCAATTCAAATTTCTGCGACGTCTCCCTAAATCACGAAAGGGAGGTTCTTTGTGTAATTGAAGCTTTTTGGTCCTATTTTTGCGGTTTTTCATGCACCTCTAGTGTTAATTTTTCAATTATTTCGCTCATCTCTTTTATCATTTTTGTGAGTTCTGTGTTTTGAGCTAGAACGGCCATCATTTTTTCGCTTTGCACTGTGGCGCAAAGCTATTTCAACTTTAGATTTTTAATTCAATTACGACCAAGCTTATAAAACAAATAATTGGTTTTGAAGCAGCTCAATCGTTTCTCTGTTTGCGCCAGAAAACTCATACTTGTCAAAATCTGATAAAGGAACAAAACGAATTTCGTCGTGTTCTATATTCGTGGGAGAACCCTCAAATATTTCGCAATAATAGGAATAGAGAGTAATGGTTTTGTTTGGATATTTATATATTGAGCATTTCAAAAATTTAAGCACCCAGATTTTTACGCCGAGTTCTTCTTGAATTTCGCGAACTAATGCTTGTTGTTCTGTTTCTCCCTTTTCTATTTTTCCGCCAGGAAACTCCCAAAGCCCGCCATTGCTTTGAGAGGCTTTTCTTTTTGCAATGAGAAATCGATTCTGATCGTCTCTAATGACCGCAGCAACGACATCAATAAAATGTATTGCCTCATTTGCACCTTCGGCTTGAATTGATTTATTCATCATCAGACCAATCTAGAGCTAAGCCATTGCCTTCTGGCAAAGTAAGGGCGGCCGATTTTTTGTTCCAAGGATTTTGTTTTGTGAGGCTCTTTGTGAAAAAGAAAGGAGTGTCTAAATCGCACCATTTTATGATTCCTGTGCCGCAATAAAGGTGCATAGAAAGTGTCATGGCGATTTCGCTTTCTACCATTCCGCCAATCATAAGTTGCCTACCGGACGCGTGAATTATTTGCGCAATTTGCAATGTTTCAGCAATCCCAGATTTCATTATTTTTAAATTAACCATGTGTGCTGCGTTGCGCGCAATGAGTTCTGCTGCGTCTTGAACTGTTTTGACTGTCTCATCGGCGCAAATTGGAATGCAGCATTTTTGAGTGAGCTCTGCCATACCTCTCCAGTCGTCTTGCGGTAAAGGTTGTTCAAAAAAAAGCGGGACAATGCCACACATGGCCAAGTCAATTGTCATTTTTATCGCACTTTCTACTGTGCAACCCTGGTTTCCGTCGAGGCTAATTTTAACTTCTTTCCCAACAATGTTTCGCAATTCCAAAATGCGATGCACGTCTGCAGTCACGGACTCATGCCCCACTTTTACTTTTACATATGGAAACTTGTGGTCAGCAAAAATATTCCAAAAAGGTTTAACTTCGCTTTCATTCATAATTGGAAGAGTGATGTCTGTAATGATATTTTTGTTTGCGTCATTTATTCCCTTAAAGTCAAAAAGCGAGGACATTGGAATTTCCAAATTCCGAGCACGCAAATCAAGGAGCGCAGCTTCGACAGCGACAAAAGCGGTAATTGATGAATAGGTATTTCGAAAATCTTTCCCATATAAAAGCTTAAATGAATCATAAAGAGTCTTGCCAGAAATTCGTTCAAGTATATGTTGTATTTGTTGGTATGACTCATTTTGATCGTCGTAAGTTAACACAGGAAAAGGCGCAGCTTCGCCCAAGCCTTGATTTCCCTTAGAATCAGTGAGTCTCACGTAAATGTTTTCTGCATTATTAATAGCACCCTTTGATATGGCAAATGAGGTTTTTAGTGGTACATTAATTTTGTCTGCTAATGCTTTGGTAATATATGTTTTTTTCAAGTCAAGACTCCCAAACTCTTTTTTTTACATTTGACTGTTTCTCACTGAGCTTGCCATTTTGTGAATAGCAGTGCTAAGGGTGTCGTCAGAATTTTTGATTGCACCATTGTTGTTATTCTACCAGATGCCGAAGCTCAGGCCGCTGCACTTCCTATTGATGTTGTTTTGTTACGGCTGCCGCCGTGTGTGCAATCAAAAATTCTTTCTTCATTCTTAAGTAGGAGCCTTGTTGAAATGAAAAATTTAAAGATTTTCAAATTTGCCGTGGCGTCGACGTTGGTACTTGCGTCCTATTCTTGTGGGGGTTCAAAAAAAAGTCATTTAAATGGGCATTATGAAGAAAGTGATGCTGCAAAAAATGCAAATTTTAAAAACGCTCAAAGGGTGAGTGCTGAATATGCTCCAGCGCAAGGAACAATAATAAGCGCTCCATTGTTAAACGATTATGACAAATTAGATCTCATCAAATCGCTCATGGAAAAAGGAATAGTCTGGCTCGTTGTAGCAGGCAATGAGGAAAGTACGCAGCAACAAATTTCAAAATATTTGAAGAAGAACGGCGCAAATATTCAGAATCTTAAGTTTGTGCCAGCAACTGGCGCTTCTTATACGCAGAGTGTTTGGGCGCGTGACTGGTCACCGCTGCTGGCATTTCCACTCAAAAAAGAGTCGAATGCATTGCCTCGCATGCTTGATTTGAATTATTATAATAAGCGACCTCTTGACGACGGCGCGCCTCGTGCTCTTGCAAATGTCGAATCCTGGGGGCGTGTCAGTGTTCCCGTTTACAATGAAGGCGGGAATTTTATGATTAATTCTCGCGGCGATTGTTTAATGACCACTAGGGTGATTGATGCAAATGCCAAAGCAATAAAAAGCGACGATCAAGTTTTAGATGCGCAAGGAGTATCGGAATACTATAAGATCTTCGCCGGGTGTACAGCAGTCCATATTTTTCCTCGCATGCCTGAAGAGGGCACAGGCCATATTGATATGTGGGCGAAATTTTTGAATGATGACACAATTTTAATGAATGAATTATCTCAAAAAACATTGGATACTCTTTCGGGATCTGAATTAGCTACTGCGAAAAAAATTCAAAAATGGCTCACAGAAAGAGCTGTTGATTTGGAGAAATTGGGCTTCAAAATAGAACGTATTCCCATGCCAGCGCCATTGTATTCTGGTGGGCAGTTGGTAATAAGATCATATACTAACTCACTCCTGATGAACGGAACGGCGCTTATCCCTGAATATAAATCGCCGGCTCAAGTTCAATTTACCAGAAATATTATATCTGAAAATAGAATTTCTCATATTTTTGCGCAAGAAAATAGAAAACTAACAACTGCCAAAAATATTCAAGCTCAATCTTGGGGTGTGTACCCAGATTCAGATTACTTGCCTGAGTATACAGCTTCTGTAAAAGCGGCCTACGAGAAATTTGGATTTAAAGCGGCTTTTTTTGAATCCGACGACCTTATTTTTATGGGCGGTGCGATTCACTGCGTGACGATGCAGGTGCCACGTTTGTAATTGTTTGAATCAATCCGCAGTTTAGCATTCCCTCTGGCAGTTTATCGCGGAGAAACAGGTCTGTTGCTCCCATGCTGCAAGAAGTGTTTTCGGAAAAAAAATCGTGCCCTACATTTTCCATGTTTAATAATGATACTAGCTTATTTGTTTTACTAATGAGCTCGTAATCTCTTATTTGAATTTCAATTGGTATAATGGGGTCCGTAGCGCCACCGGCTAAAAGCAACGGTGCTTTAATTTGAGAAAGTTGTTCTTTTACATCAAATGGTTCATCTTTATATTTGTTTTGAGTACTATTTTCGCAGAACTGTTTGCGGAATTTTTTAAGAGATTCTCGACTGTCTCCTCTCGGCAAATACTCCAATGCTGCTGCTGGTGCAAGGTCGTGACAGACTATAAATGTGTTAACTATAGTATTGATTCCAGAAGCGGGTTCGTTATTCTTTGTTTTGTTGCCCGAAATTCTATCTTGATTTTGCTTTTGATCGTTTGGAATTTCTTTTTTGATTTTCTCGCCATTGGCGTTTCTCAGTTGTTGGCTAAAAATTAATTCTATTGTTTTATTTACCGTTTCGGTTTGTCCTTTGTAAGTCTTAATGCTGTCGCGTAGAATATTAACAAAATCGTTGTATGCAAATTTTTCTCCGTTTTGTTGTATGGCTTCACCAGAATCTATTACCTCAAAAAATTTTAAAAGCTTATTGGGTTCGATACCCTGCAATATTTTTTCCACAGCAATTTTTTTTGAGTAAGGCTGCATTGCAGTTCCTAATAAATCGGCGCTGCCATTGGCGGCAATAATTTTGGCAACATTTTTTGGATATTTTGCAGCGTATGCCAGTGCTATATGCGCTCCATACGAGTGGCCTAAAAGTATCACTTGATCGTCGCCGATCACTTTCAGTCGGAGTTCTTCCAAATCTGTAACGTTATTTGATGTGTGATAATTCTCTAAATAGAGAGCGCCAGAGTCGTCCGATTGTAGCGCATTTGATCTACCAGTACCGCGCTGGTCATAAAATAATATATTAAATCCATTCGCAGGAAGAATTTTAACGATGTCTATATAGTCGCGCAAATCTCCGCCTGGTCCACCGTTAATAATTATGATTGTAGGCAATGATTTATTGTGAGAACCGAACCATTCATAAAACAAAGTTGCTTTTCTACCAAGAGGTTGCGATGTGTTTTCTGGAAAAATACGGCATCCAGAAGAAAATCCTACATCGGCTTGTGGACATTCGCTTTGTGCTTGCGCATGAAGTGTCAGGGCGACACTCAGTGTTAAAATAAGCTTTTTTATCCACATATAAAGCCTCCTGGCGTTTGGACTTTAAATATGCAAAGCAAAATCTGTACCGTTTACTAAGTTACTTAGTTTTGGGACCTTACCGAAATATTCAGCGAATGGAGGTGTCTAATGCTCAGACAATTGAAGATAATTAGACAATATGCGTCAAAACATATTGATATCTAAATATAAAAATGCGAATCATTCTTCTCTTATTATAATTTAGTCTTGTAAATTCAATGAGTTAAAAAAATCAACCTATAAAGTTTGACGCTCATTCACTTGCCCCAATTTCAAGTCTGAAACATTTTGAACGAGCGCAGGGGACACATTCATGAATGTTTTTTAAATTACGAATCATTGTTAGGATTGATTTACAAAATGAGCAGGAAATATGAAGAGCAACTTTAAAAAAGATTTTATTGGTTTATTTTTAAAAGCCTCAATGGCAGTGGGATTTAGTTTATTGTTCACAAATTGCGGCCAACAAGGTAACAAAGTGATTCAATCTCATGAGTCTAGAATATTGAGTTGGAAGTCCGTGCCTTGGGAAGAGCGAATTTCTGATTCCGAATTTAACGCCATTTATTCCACCGAAATTGCGACTGTTAAAGATAAAAAATACCCAGTATCGAAACCTGCAGTTCAAAATCTTTACAAAATGGATACAGCGCCTGAGTCATTTAAACAAGAATGGGGAGAATTTACTGCTGGCTTAGAGCTTAAGGGATATATTAATACCGGGTATGTTGTAACGGATGGTTGGACATCTCGTTTGATTAAATTAACTCAAAGTGTAAGCACATGGAACACCATGAGAGATGCGAAGGGCAATTCGATATTTCGAGAAGTGTTTGCAACTGATGCATATGGCCGGCGTGTTGACGATCCAACAGACGGAAAATCAACAGAATCTGGGCGAAGTTTTAGTATGGAATTTGGTCTAGATACGCCAGTGGGAACGATTCCCGTAGCAGGGACTATGAATCAATATTTGGTAAATAATGAATTTCAGCTCGATTTGTCTAATGCTGAGGATGTTAGAATTCCATTTGTGGGTACACTCATTAAAAAGCAGATGCTAAAAATTCACCTGAAATTTTTTCCTCATGAAAAAGGATGGCTCGTGTATGGCGCATCAGCAGTAAAGCTCCAGACTCGAGAAGATTCACTTAAACCTCAAGACTTGAGCCGTATTGTAGACGGAATTTTTACGTGGTTGGTAGACAATCTTATTTTATCAATTCGTTAATTTTATTCTCTTCTTGACTTTTTTGTGCCGACAATACTACTTTTGTTTTTGAAAGTAGGTTTGCAATGAGTAGCTTTAATTTCGCGCATTTGTTGAGCAAATCTTGGCAAAAAATATTACAAGAAGAGTTTCATAAACCTTATTTTAAAAATCTAGAAAGTTTTCTAAATTCCGAGTTCGAAGTTCAGCCAAATATTTTTCCCGTAGTAGAAAATATTTTTAGTTCACTTAATGCCGTAGATTTTGAAGATGTAAAGGTCGTCATTTTAGGGCAAGACCCCTATCACGGCCATGGTCAAGCCACAGGATTTAGTTTTGGTGTGCCACCAGGTTGTAAATTGCCGCCTTCGCTCAGAAATATATTTAAAGAAGTCTCGGCAGATTTAAATATTATTCCCCCGCAAAATTCATCTCTTTTAGGATGGGCAAAACAGGGTGTGTTATTATTAAATACCATTTTAACAGTGCGGGAATCAGTGGCATTTTCTCATCGCAATAAGGGTTGGGAAGTTTTTACAGATAAAATTATAGAAAAATTAGGCAAGCGAGAAAATCCAGCTGTGTTTTTATTGTGGGGCTCACCATCGCAACAAAAGGGAAAATTGATTGAAAAATCGCATCATTTAATTTTAAATGCCTCCCACCCCTCACCACTTTCATCGTACCGTGGTTTTTTTGGATGCAAACATTTTTCTAAGACAAATGATTTTTTGAAAAATTTTTCTTGTGAAATAAATTGGAGTAATTCTTGATTTTAACCGTGAAAAACTCGTGAATGATATATGAGTCCGTTTTCAAATTCTAAAATTTCTGTCACATTTAAGTCTGATTCGCCTTCTAATTGGCGGGTGTATTCTATAAAAATGTGAGATTTTCCAACAGTAAGGCGTTCAAGTTGATAATGAAGCGTGGGTAAATTGACAAAAGCATCTGCCCACCATTGCCGGAGTTCAGTTTTGCCTCTAATCACTCCGCCAGTTTCGGGTCTTTTTTGCCTTAATTTGGGACTCAAATGTTCTGCATCGTCTGCATAAAGAGCCAATAGTTGAGATAGGTTTTTTTCATTGAAAGCTGTGATCCACGCCTTTGCAATTTTTTCAAAGTCCATTTTAGCTTCCTTAATTCTCAAATTCCAAGCCAAAGCCATAATTTTTGGAAACGTATTTATTTGCTACGTCCATTGTTATTTGGGCAGACATTATCATCAGTCTCAAATGTGCTCCAAATGTGTTGTGAAGTCTAGAATTTTCATTTTTTAAATAGGCAGGTTCTTTGTACATGCCAGCGCGTCCTACTAACGCAAATCCTTTAACTCTGGCAATTGCCGTTTCAATTCCAATTCTTGGAATCCATTTTTCGCGGGTGTCTAGCTCGAATTTGTCGGTGGATTTGAATGCGAGTCCTGGGGCCGAATAAAGCCTGCCGTCGCGCGGAAGATTCGGAAAGTCTATGCGGTCGATTTGCAGCAAAAATTGCGCCCCAGTTGGAAAAAATCCGGCTCTTTTGAGTTTTCTGGGATGCGTTGAAAAGAGAACTCCGAATTGTGCAATTTCTGGCTGGTATGCGAGATCGAAAAATTTGACATCTCCAGCCGTACTATCGGCCTTTAAAATTGTTGCCTTGCGGTATGTCGCCCCTGCATTTATATGTGCATTAAATCGCATGAGGAGCCCGTATTTTTGTGAATTCCCGCTTAATAGCGTCGATTCAATTTTTCTTGTTTCGCCTTGAGTCGAATCGAGAGTGTGCCTTGCGGAGTCGATAAGGTAACTGCCCGAAAAGCTCAAAGGCCCCAGTTTAATGGCGCCGCCTATATGAGCATCTGCAATTGAATTTTTGAATTTGTAGTTGAGGTCTGGCGCCGGTGTGTTTTCGGAAAAAAAACGCAAAACTTGGAATCCCATGCCCAATGCCACATGTCGAAAGAGCAGAGCCGAGCCTTCCATGATGGCGTAGTCTTCGGTTTGTTTGATTGTTCCTGCTGGCCTGTGCAATTTGTCTTCGGGCTGTGCGTAGGCAAAATTGCCGCTCAAAGGGCCGCTTTGATAGACCATGGCCGCAGCATTTTCAACAAATGTGGCACCGTCTCCATCGAGTGCAACAGTAGCGCCGCCCAGCGCGTTAGTGCGCACGCCGCCCTTAGACCACAACGTGTATACGCCTGCTGTTGATTGAGCCATGCTTAATGACGAAAAAGACACAGTAGTTACAACTGCTGTGCTTAGTGTTTTAATTTTTAATAGTTTACTAATTAATGTCATGCACCTAAAGTAACATGCTCTAAATGAGAGTGAGGCTGCACTAAAGTTCTACATTGCGGTGCAATTTTTACTGGCGTGAGAATTGACTTGCAAGAAAGTAGGCATCAGTTAACGCACATGCAATAACTTTGTCGTCTTTGCCCACTATGCTTTTGAGTTTTCCGGTCCAATGCATTGCATTTTTAGTGGATGCCGCTGGGGCGGCAATAAGCGTTACCTTTGCGCCTTTGGGAATAAAACAATTCTTTTTGGTTGAATCTGTTGCAATTGCAAATGTATTAAAGAGTGATGTTATCACATTTGCCATGGCTCCTGGGTCTGCCACGGGAGGCTTCGTTTCACCCTGTTTATTATTGTCTGGTTTTGTATCGCCTGGTTTGGCGGGCGCAGGAGCATCTACACAAGATTTTTTATCGGCAGACAAAACTTTTTTTTCTGTTTTGCATTTTGCTTCTAGCGCAAGAACTTCTGGCGGAATAGGAGTTGCGGCACATTCCATTTTGTTTGCAGCAACTTCTTTTTTATCTAATTTGCATTGGGCTTCCAATGCAGTCAGTGCATCAGCTTCGGAGATGCAATCAGTTTTTTCTGCATTTACTACTTTGTTTTCGGTAACACACCTTGCTTTAAGTTTCGCAAGTGGGTCTTTATTGAGTTTTTCGACGCATTCTTTTCCAAGAGAATCTACCACTTGGTTTTTGCTAGCGCATTGCGCAGCGAGATCTGCACTTCCGCCAAGAGGGTCTGGAGTGGCAGTGGGCCCAGTTACTGGGTTTCGTTTTGGTGTTTTGGCGTCTTCGCAGCCCGCAACAAATAACATTGCAGCACAGCAAGATATAAAGAGCGAAATCTGTTTGCGTATCATATGATTCACCTCTCAGTTTCCGCCTACAACAGCAGAAACATCTGCTGTTGTAGTGTCGATGTGTTCAATAAATAAGTAACCTTTAGTAAGCGCGCAGCTAGATGAAAGAGCTTCTTGGGGCCCTTTGCTCAACTCTACGTAGACATGTTTCGCGCTGTCTTGAGCAACGGAAATAGCGGTGAATCCAATTTTTTTACCAATTGTAGCTGCGCATTTTTGGTTGTCATTCAGTTTTGTTGAATCTGCAGTGGTTTCTTTTAAAAATGTGGTTGACAACAATCCATTGCTTGGAGGTGCCTTTAAGGTAACATATTTTATATTTTCTGCTGGTGGTTTTGTATCAGCTTGAACAGTTGTGTGTTGAGTTTCCGTATCGGTTTCAACACTAACTCCACTCATTCCTAAGGTAACTGCTGATGAAGTTACTAAATGTTTTGCATAAATAAGGTATTTTCCGTCTTTCGGATTCAAACTGGTACACCCAGAAGGTTTTTTTCCTTCCGCGAAACTGACAATAAGATGCGCTCCAGAGTGGTCGCCTTTCGATATTTTTTTAACTTTAAATTTTTTATCATTTCCAATATTATTAATTCCAATATAACAATATTCATCTACTTTAAGATCTTTTTGATCCGCAGTGCTTAATTTCAAGGTAGTATCGTTTGCTGCAAGAGTGAGTTCATCCTCCGTAGTAGACACAACTGCAGGTGCATTTCCGCAAACTAAATTATCAATGAGTTGCTCTTTTGTTTTATCTTTTTCAATGCTCTCTATTTTGTTCAAAATGCAAGTGACATCAAAGTTTCCTTTTTCCGTTTCTTTAATGTCTTTGGCATTAACAAGCCCGAATTCCTGTGCAGCAGAAGCATTTTCTGCAATATTTGACCCAGAATTAGGACGACACGATGCAGCCATCATAAAAATCGGAAACAATGGACTTAACCTAATATTCAATCGATTCATAAAGTTCCTTTTTGGAGGTCGAAACTTCCGCGAGAGAGGCAATTCATTCTATCAGATAAACTTATCGGAATGTGCACTGCAAAAGTTTAGTTTTAATTTGATGTCATAGGAATTATTCAAAAATCCGCTATTGCAAGTGCAATTCAAAAAGGTTGAATGTGGCCGGCCCACAAATAACCTTTCGTCAGTTGGCAGCCAGGTGGCAATCCATTTTTCTCGCTTTTTGCAATTTCAATTTGCACGTAATTTTTGTTGTCAGAAAGAGGATTTATATTTTTAATTTGCAAACGAGTGCCTGTTGCAATTGTGCATTTGTCTTTTCCTTCAACCCATTCAGGATGCAAATGAGAGTCTTCGGGGAATGCTTTTATCACAGTGTATCCGATTCCAGTTTGCGAAGAAGGTGCAGCAATATAAATCTCTTTGTATATTTGTGTGTTTTCAACAGTAGTGCCTGGAAGTTGTGGAGGAAGGCTTGAATTTACGACAGGTGTAGTTACATCTGTCGCTGTAGAAATTGGCACTTGAGCTGCAGGAGATTGCGGAGTGGTGGAGCCATCCGAAAAGAGTGGTTCTGCTAAAATAGTATTGTTTGTGACCCAGTAACGTGGATGTTGCTTGCCATCAATAGCCGCGGTTACTTTACGCAAGAAGTCGCCAACTGTTACGTTATTAGATTTTTCAAATCCTTTTAAGGTATTTACCATTTGCAATGTAAAAACTCCGCCGACTTTTGATTCAACTAATCCGCCGCCGCTAATTTCGTTAGAGACTTCGTTGCTAGATGATGATGCTATTAGAATTGCTTCCTGAAATGGGAGTTCCTTTTGGACATTTTGCGCAGCTACAGCGCGCTCAAATGAGCTTTGTGTCGCAGATAGAAATTCGTTTTCTGAATCAAGTTCAGAATTTGATGTGAGTGCAAAATTTCCTGGCACAAAACCAGATTGAACAGTCGATCCAACACCTGCAGATGAAAAGCAAGAATCTAAAACAATAAAGACGCGTTTTAATTTTCGACCTTGAGTGCCTTTTCGAATTGCTCCTAAAATTTCGCTAAATTTAGCAACAGTATGTCCGTCCATAAATAAATCGCCGGATCCGGTTTTTGTATCTGGATTTCCGAGACCATGGCCCGAATAATACCAAAATAGAGTTCCGTCGTCTGATACTTGAGAAGCAACTTGAGCCGTTCTTAATAGAGCTTCTTGAGTCGATTTTTCATAAATAACTTCGGATTTTGCGAATCCAATTTTTGCGCTGCTTTTTTGAGTAAAATAATTGTATAAATTAGTCGTGTCGTGTCTGACACCATATAAATATGAACCCTTGCTGTTTGCGGTTGGTTTTAGTCCTGGCATACCGACAAAAAGAGCCGCATTTCTGGTGGAATTCGGATTTGCCGACAAGCCTTGTGCGTTTGACCCTGGATTTGACTCCTTGCAAGCCATGCTGCTTGCTGTAATTATGAGTCCTAAAGCCATGGACGTAAAGCTTTGTTTCATTAAAATCATAAAACCCCCTTGTATGGTGGTTTTATCGGCATTTTTTTACGAAGACTTTAATAAAGATTTTATGTCAAATCATATTAACGCACTAAAGTAAGATTTTAGTGTCGGGTATTATTGAATAGGCGGTGGAGATGGCCGGCAATTGCTGGGGTTGCCCGCCGGAGATACTCATTGTTCCGTTAATTCTGGTTTTGTCGAAAAATACGCCACAAAATGTTGTTAACTTACTGAAATTGTACATTTATTGGTTGTTCTTTCAAGATTTGGCAATTATAGGACGATAAGTTGGGTGGGATGAAGTACATTATTTCGCGAAATGTTTCTCATAAAGTTTTGAGAGGAATTTAAATTATGATTGAAAAAAAACGAATATACGGATTTTGCGTTTATTCCGTTTTTTTTATGGTCTCATGCGGCAAAATAAATTCATCTGATAATACTTTAATTCATGCGGCAAAAGTGAAAGAAACTGCGAAAAATGACAAATCAGAAATTCCTGTCTCAAATGGAGCGTCCACCGAAAATGCAAATGCAAATGCAAAACCAAATGCTGAAGCAGCTAATAATGCAGCAGACACCCTTTCTGGAAAAAGTAATGACTCTGAAATTAAAATTCCAGCAGTTATTCTGAACCCAATAAAGCCCAATAGCGATATTGTAAAGCCAGTTTCAGATGTTAAACCTGTCTTAGAACCAATTGTTCCGCCAATAAATACAGCCCATTTGATTGACTCTCATTGTACAACATCTGGTTTATCTCAGGGCGCAGTTGGTGAGAAAGCCATGTGCGTGGCACTTTCCGATGGCAAGGGAGTTTGTTTTGGCGACGAATTTTTAGGAAATGGAAAATACGGAGGTTCTGGTGCGGGTGCGCAAGTAACGCTTGAATCTGCCGATAAACCTTTGGAAAAGATTTTCGGATTTGCCAACGGCGTGATTCACGGGTGTGCAATTTTTGGAGCGGAGCGCGGTGTGCGTTGTTTTGGAAATACCTTTGCAGCTTTAGGTGCACCGGTTGCAAATCAAGGACAAATATTTGCGTCAGCCCAGCCCCATGCAAAAGGTGTAGAAGCCATTTCCGCAAGCTTTGAATCGACTTGTGCAATTGTGCGAAATTTTAGTAATTCAAAGTTTTCAGAACCGGGAAAACTATCTTGTTGGGGTAATAATTCGTCAGGCGAGCTAGGAGACGGCGGAAAATCGCAACACAGCACGCCGTTCTATGTCGACCTTCCCAATGTCGATGTCAGTTCAGTATCTATGGGTAAAGAACACACCTGTGTTACTGCCAGTGATGGAAAAGCGTTTTGCTGGGGTCAGAATGGAAATGGAAGACTCGGTGATGGGAGTCAAAATGAGCGTCTAAAGCCTATGGAAGTCGTTGGATTAGCCGGTAAGGCAGTGCAAGTATCTGTTGGCCATTTTCACAGCTGCGCTTTATTATCCGACGGAAAAGTACAATGCTGGGGCGGAAATTTGCAAGGTAATGGTGGCGGTCAATTGGGTGTCGGTGCAAGCGTACAAGAATCTCTTAAGCCATTAACAGTGCCAGATTTATCAGATACGGTATGGTTGAGTTCCGGAAAATATCACACTTGCGCTCTCACAAAGGCTGCAAAGGTTTATTGTTGGGGGAATTTAAGTCAAACACATAGGTATCAAACACCTACTTTAATTCAAGGCATTTCGAATGTAGTAGATTTGGGTGCGGGAAAAGATTCTAGCTGTGCCATACAGTCAGACAGAAAAGTATTTTGTTGGGGCGACGCGAGTTCTGTTAAAAATGGCTCTCTCAATGCTTCTGGTGATGGCCCAAATCTTATAAAATATCCTGGCGGTGATGCAATTATGGGGCGCGTTACTGGCGCCAAATGCAGATAATATATTTTATATTTATTTCAATTTAATAGAGCGCTGAATTTTTATTCAATATATTTTCGATTTACTACTTGAAAAACTTTGCGCAAAAGTTTGACCAAATTCAAGACATTCCTTTTCGGTCTTATTGGCAGTGGCACTTTTATGAACCGCAAACTCTCCGCCGCCTTGGCCCTGGAATTTTGTCACAATTTTTCCGGAACTATTTTCGGTGATTTCGCCTTCAATAACCGGAAATTGAGTCATAATAAAAAATGCTTTTGTAAATGGTGTTACGTTAGAAAGCATTGGCGTTTGCCCGTCACCCAATCGCAGTCGTGCGTGAACTGTAAACAATTCGTTCGATGCTTCTACAGAAGTATCGAGCGGAACGCACTGCCGTGCTGTTGTGTTAAAATCCCATTTTTGGTGCTTCCAAGCAACTTCTCCTTCTGTGCCTTTAAAGCGAATATTTTTAATTTGAGCGTTGTATGGA
Source organism: Pseudomonadota bacterium (assembly GCA_043747645.1). Lineage (GTDB taxonomy): Bacteria > Bdellovibrionota_B > Oligoflexia > Silvanigrellales > Silvanigrellaceae > JAYTOT01. The sequence goes on from JAYTOT010000191.1 coordinate 30,356, forward strand.
AAACTCAAATCGAGAAAATCGAGCTCTGAAGATCGGTGGTATGATTGCCATGCCCATTGAACTCCTGAGACCGCGTCCGAAACCACTGCGAAATCCCAGCCATCGGTAAATACATCCCATTTTCCCCATGAGTTTTCACGGTACCCATGACCATCTATGGCGATAATTTCGCCTGTTTTGAGGCGGGTGAGAGTGCCTTTTACTTTTGTGCGCGGCCAGCGCATGTCGACTGTCCAGTGTTCTTGCGGCAGGAGTCCCATTTGAGTCGAATGCACTGGTGGAAAATCTGTGGCATATGATTGCAAACGGCCTTGCCAATCAGGTTGAATATTAAAATTCCAAGAGAGGTCTTCGGATTCACCTTTTAATTCAATCATCCCATTTTCTGATGCATTCCAATCTAGAGACGCAATAGATGCGGAATGATTATTTAAAGGATTTTTGCCGGAAGTATTTTTGTTCGTAAAGGAATATAAAATATTTTGCGGGTGGAATAAGTCGTAATTTGCAACTCTTTCGCCGTCTATAAAACTTCCTGCGATTGCAGAACTTGCACCGGAAGGCATTAAATTAAAAAATTTATTTCCGCCAAGAACTCCATTTGGATCTGCTAAAACAAATCCTAAACTGCCAGTAAATTGATTTTTTGAATCGTGAATCATGAAATATTCCCACTCCAAACGCAAAGCATTGAGTGGATGAAATTTTTCAAATTCTGGCGACAATATATTCCAACTTTTTATATAATTTTTGCCGAGAGTACTGGGGAAAGAATAGCAAAATAATGCCAAGAAAAAGCATGAAGTTGTAAACAGGAGCGTCAGTGCAAAATTAAAAACTAAACGACGTAAAAAAAGGCGCGAATTAAAAAAATTTCCCAAAGAGAATGTCTCCTTTAGATCAACTTTAAGCAGCCTTGGAAGGGAATTATCAATTCAATTCGGGCCAAAGTATTGGTGCACCTAAATCTCTTGCCCGCATTGCAATAGCATCATCGGGCAAAGCGGTGAGAATTTCAATTCCGTCGCCAACAATAGCAATTGTGTGCTCGAATTGTGCACTAGATCTGCCATCGACTGTAATAGCAGTCCAGCCGTCTGCAAGCATTTTATGGCGCCAATCGCCACCGTTTATCATGGGTTCTATGGTAAAGCACATGCCGCGTACTAATTTTGTACCAGTTCCCGCGCGTCCGTAGTGAGGGACTGGAGGATCTTCGTGAAATACTTTTCCTATGCCATGTCCAACAAAATCGCGTACAACACCGCATTTTTTTTGGTCGTCGGCATAATGTTGAATGGCTGCACCAATGTCCCCAATGCGAGCACCGTGTTTTACCACTGCTATGGCTCTCGAGAGGCTTTCCGCCGCTACTTCCGTAAGCATGCGGCGTTCTTCAGAGATATTTTCACCAACAAAATAGGTCCGTGAAGTATCGCCAAAATATCCATTCAAAGTCACAGTCACATCTACATTTACGATATCGCCATCCTGAAGAATTTCAGTGGGAGAAGGAATACCGTGGCAAATGACGTTATTAATACTGGTACAAACTGATTTTGGAAATCCTTTGTAATTGAGTGGGCTCGGATAAGCTCCGTTTTTAACAATAAAATCGTGAACAATTGTATTTATTTCTTCGGTAGAAATTCCGGGTTTTATGAAAGGTTCTACGTGTCGCAAAGTCTGTGCAGCTAAGCGACCTGCTTCGCGCATTTTTAAAATATCTTCAGCAGACTTCAGTTTCAAAATAGAACCTTTCTGTGGTCGAAATCAGGTGCCCAATCGTTTGAGCAATGATTTTAATGCTTCAACTTCCGAGCTGCCTGCGCATTCTCGGCTGTCCAGAGTCTTTTTAACAAGACCTTGAAGTACGTTTCCTGGGCCCACTTCAACAAACAATGCGTCTGGGGCTTGGGCAGACATCAGTCTCAAACTTTGAGTCCATAGCACAGGACTTGCCACTTGTCTCACTAAAATATCTTTAGTGTAAGTCTCGAAATTGTGTGCCTTCGCATCGGTATTTGCAACAATTGATCCTGCAAAGGAGTCTAGTTTCACTTTTTCAAAATATTGTCGCATTTCGTCCGCTGCAGGATTCATAAGGCTAGAATGAAAGGGGGCGCTTACTGCTAACGGTATGGCGCGACCAAGTTTTTCGGTAGAAATTATTCCGCAAACTTTTTCAACAGCGAGTTTACTTCCGCTTAATACAAGCTGGGTATTAGAATTGTAATTCACAACTTCAACGATGTTTTGAGAAGAGCTTTCTTGGGCACATATTGCAACTACTTTGTCGCTAAATGAGCCAATATAGGCAGCCATTGCTCCAGTGCCCACTGGCACTGCGCGTTGCATGGCTTGACCTCTGAATTGCACTGCTTTTAATGCATTACCAAATTCCAGTGCCCCAATTGCAACCAAAGCAGAATATTCGCCTAAACTATGTCCTGCAGAAAATCCGACAGAAAGAGGACAGCGGGATTCTAAAACTCTGTATATTGCAGTACTCATTGTAAGAATTGCAGGCTGAGTGAATTCTGTAAGATTCAGATTTTTTTCGGGGTCTTCAAAACATAGCATAGACATATTCATGCCTAAAATGTCTGAAGATTCTTCAAGAGTCAGTGAAAATTCTGGAAAATTTGCCGCAAGGTCTCGCCCCATTCCGACATATTGACTGCCTTGTCCGGGAAACATTAAGATGCAGGAATTCACAGGAACCTCCCTTCAGTTCAATTCTTCATTCTTGCGGAAACATAACTTAAAGTGAGGCGATGGCAAAGAACTGTGAGTGCATCTTTTGGCAACGGTGTCTGCCTTTTGGGCGTGAGGAAAATACTGGTGAGTCTGAATAATCTGGTTTCTTTGGTCAGCCGGCTGAAATCGCGGCGTTTTATGGTTGGAGTTTTGGTTTTGCTATCAGATTCAAGTGGTAGAATTTTGATTGCTTCGCATCGAGGCCGCAAAAAAAGATGGGCGCCTCCTGGGGGCCAGTTGCGGTGGCCTGAATCAGTTGAGATGTGTGCCTGCCGCGAAATATTTGAAGAACTTTCTTTGAAAATAGAGGTGTCTGATATTCAATTATACAAAATTTTAGTGTCAGACACTATTTTTCTTGTTGATATTGTCGTCAAATGTAATCGGATTATTAACAATGATGAAATTGAAAAAATTAAAATAGACAAACTAGAATTGACAGAAATAAAATGGGTGAATCAGTCTGATTTAAAAAATATAGATTCATTAATTGCTCGGCATCGTGATTTATTGCAGCATAATACTTCACTTTAACAGTTGTTGAATCACGCCTTCGCTGGCTCCGACTTTGGTGATTTTTGAGTTCATTGATTTTGCAATGGTCAGCAAAACATCAGAAGTATCGGCGCCAACGTTCATAAATCTGTTTGTGGCAAAACCACCTTGAGAGCCATTAAAAATGACATAAGGCAAATTGTCTGTACCGTGGACGGGGTCACTGAGTTCAGAACACCGCACAATTGTAGTGTTATCGAACATCATTCCGTTGCCATTAATTTCGGGTGTTTTCTTTAAATCATCTTTCATATCTGCAATTTTCATTGCATAGTATTTTTCAATTTCCGCAATCCATCGCGAGCTGTTTCGCGCGCCGCCGTTCTGGTCGGTATGGCATATCACCATCAAACGCCTTTCGCGCTTCAGTGAGAAACGACGAATTCACGACTTTTGAAATATCTTTGTTGTAAACGTGGCAATTGGCCCACTCTTTTCGTTCGATTCTGAATCTTTAATTGCGAACATCTTCTTTGAAAATGGGTCGGAAAATTTTGTGAATTTTTTGTCATCCATCATGCGATTGATTTGCGCCTGATATCCTTGAGCAGTTTCAAATTCACCATTTTTAACTGCGTCGAGTAATTTTTGATCCGGCAAAGATCGCCACAAAAATGAGCTCAATGCTGCTGAAAGTGAATACAAATTCAGCGAGCGAATTGCAGTTGTGGCTGAGCCATTGAGTGTTTCGATGCGGTACAAAAACTTTGGTGAAAAAACCAATCGTTTTGTAGCGGATTTTAATGCGATAGCTGAAGTTGGCGAGTCTTTTAATGAGTCGCTCACTATTGTTGTCACTTCAGCATCGGCCAACGGGTGACGGTAAAGTAACGAACCAAACTTTGAAACAAATCTTTGCACGCAACTTGTCGTTGGTTCACTTGCATTGCAGGTGTGAATTTTATCGTATGCAATTTTAGTGTCTGCAAGCGAATCGACCAAATCGAGCAATTTAGCCGACTCTCGAGTATAATTTAAAACGCTCGCCACATCAATAAATCCGTCTTTTAAAGCAGCGTTCGTAGGAATAAGATCCGAAACGTCTGCATTAAAAACATCGAATAGGCTCCAACGCAGTTCTTTCCGGTTCAGCCGCCTACTTTCTGCAGTAGAAAGTGCGCAAACTTTTCTTTTTTTACATTTAAATCAACAGCTGAATATTTTGATCCACATGAAGGAGTCGCAAATAATAGTGCTAAAAATGACATCCGAAATGCGGTCTGATTCAGAAATCGGAAATGCGGTCTGATTCAGAAATCGGAAATGAGTCACTGCAACACCCTCCTTGCTAATCATATCCTATTCAGAATAAATATTTAGAAATATTAAGTAAAGTGATTAGAGTTTATAAATACTCAATTACGCTCATTTTTTGGCAAGTTCTTGCGAAGCGCAAAGGCTTACCGTAAACAAGACAGGCCCCTAGGTTTGGGGTTTCCTCGCTTATCACTCCATTTGTAAAGGAGATTGTGTTTTGAGCGGAAATATCAATGTTTTATTGCCCGATGGCTCTCAGCGTTCTTTGCCTGTTCCTGTCACTATTGCTCATGTGGCCGCGAGTATCGGCCCTGGTTTAGCAAGAAGTGCAATTGCCGGAAAAATTAACGGGTTAACGTGCGATCTCAACACGCCTGTGACTGACGGTTCCAAAATTGAAATTATAACAGCAACCACCGACGACGGACTCGAAATCATCCGCCATTCATCGGCACATTTAATGGCTATGGCCATCCAGGATGTTTTTCCTGGCACTCAAGTTACGTTTGGTCCTGTGGTTGAAAATGGTTTTTATTACGACGTTGTTCCGCCCGAAGGTGTAAAAATCAGTTCGAATGACTTTGCTGCCATTGAAAAACGCATGTTAGAAATATGCCAAAAAGATTTGCCTGTTGTTAAAATAGTAGTGAGCCGCTCCGAAGCTCTCGCTTATTTTGAGCAAAAAGGCGAAAGCTTTAAAATGGAAATCGTGCGCGATTTGCCAGAAAACGAAGACATTAAAATTTATGAAATGGGCACTTGGGGCGACTTATGCCGTGGGCCACACGTGCCATCGACTTCAAAGCTTGCTGCTTTTAAATTGATGAGTATTGCAGGCGCTTATTGGCGAGCGAACAAAGATAATGCGCAACTCACACGCATTTACGGAACAGCTTGGGCAAATAAAAAAGACCTCGAAGCGCATTTGCACATGCTCGAAGAGGCCAAAAAACGCGACCATGTTTTGTTGGGACGCCAGCTCGATTTGTTTGCGGTTTATTCCGAAGTGGCAGCGGGCGCACCTTTCTTTTTGCCAAATGGCGCAAAGTTATTCACACTTCTGCAAAACTACATTCGTAAAAAAACTCAGGAGTTCGGTTTTCAAGAAATTCACACTCCTCAAATTATGAATGTTGAATTGTGGAAACTTTCGGGCCACTACGACAATTATCGCGAAAACATGTATTTTACCAAAATTGATGAGCTCGATTACGCTATTAAACCCATGAGTTGCCCTGCGCACGTAAAGGTTTTTAGCACTGGAATTCGCAGTTACCGCGAACTCCCTTTACGTTTTTCTGAATTCGGTGTTGTTCACCGCCATGAGCTTTCGGGCACTTTGCATGGTCTCACTCGTGTGCGACGCATTACACAAGACGATGGGCATATTTTTTGCACTATGGATCAAGTGCACACCGAAATGCGCGGCGCATTGCGCGTGGTAAAAGAAGCGTATGGCGATCTCGGATTTTCAGACGTCCGATTTTACCTTTCAACACGCCCTGAAAATCGAATGGGTGCTGAAGAACAATGGGACAAAGCTGAAAAAGATTTGCAAGATGCTCTAGACGCGGAAAATATTAAATCAATTTTAAATCCTGGCGATGGCGCATTTTATGGGCCAAAAATTGACATTAAAGTTCGTGATGCCATTGGCCGCTGGCACCAATGTGCGACCATTCAACTGGACTTTCAAACCGCTGCACGCCTTGGTGCGAGTTATGTGAGTGCCGGCAACAAACCCGAAATTCCAGTGATGATTCACCGTGCTGTGCTTGGTTCTGTCGAGCGATTTATGGGCGTCTTTATTGAACACTGCGCAGGGCATTTTCCCGTTGGATTGTCGCCCGTACAAGCACGCCTTATTAATGTGAATGAAAGTCATGCAGATTATACATTAAAAACTGCTGCATTTTTAAGAGCCAACGGCGTACGTGTAGAGACTGATTTGCGTTCCGATAAATTGGGATACAAAATTCGTGAAGCGCAATTGAAAAAAATTCCATATATGCTCGTAATAGGTGATAAGGAATTGGAATCGAACTGCGTAGCGCCGCGATTCCACGATGGAACACAACTCGACGCCATGTCGCCTGCCGATTTTATCGATCGCTTGCGTAAGGAATCTGGCGTGTTTTGGGGCCTCGATACCAATCAAAAATAAGTTTGCTTTGCGATTCTTTTTTAAACTTTAAACCTATGTCTAAAATAAGTAGGTTTTTTTGGAGGTTATATGTCAGCTGATTTAGTGACTGTAGAGCTTGATACTACATTGGGCATGATTACTGTAGAATTAAACCGCGAAAAGGCGCCATTAACAGTAGATAATTTTGTTCAATATGCAAAAGACAATCACTACAATGGAACTATTTTTCACCGCGTAATCAATGGTTTCATGATTCAATGTGGTGGAATGGATACCAAAATGCTTGAAAAATCTGGCAAAGCACCCATTAAAAACGAAGGTCTCAATGGCCTTAAGAATGACAAATACACTTTGGCAATGGCTCGCACAAACGACCCCAATTCTGCCACTGCACAATTTTTTATTAACACTGCCAATAATGATTTTCTCAACGGAGCTCCTGGCAAAGCAGGCTACGCTGTGTTTGGAAAAGTAATTGCCGGCACAGAAGTTGTCGACAAAATATCGAAAGTAAAGACTGGAAATGCGGGTCATCATTCCGATGTTCCTGTTGAAGCTATTGCCATAAAAACAGCAACTGTAATTGATTGATTAATTTAAATTTTGGAGAAATGAAATGAAAATAATTTCGACAGTATTAGTATCGCTTTTGGTTTCAGGGTTTTCGCTTGCAAATGCTGAAGGCAAAAAAACAGACAAAAAAGCTGCAGCAAAAGAAGCTCCGGCTGCCAAAAAAGAAGAAGCTAAGGTAACAGCCAATCCAAATATTGTTTTGGTTGATGTAGAAACTTCAATGGGTACAATTAAACTTGAACTCAACAAAGAAAAAGCACCTAAATCGGTCGAAAATTTTGTGCAATATGTGACTTCTGGCCATTATGAAGGCACGCTTTTTCACCGCGTTAAAAATGGTTTCATGATTCAAGGTGGTGGCATGACCACAAAAATGACTGAAAAAAACACCCGCGCCCCCATTGAAAACGAGGCCAAAAATGGCCTTAAAAATGAAAAATACACTTTAGCTATGGCTCGTACCAACGACCCGAATTCTGCTACGGCGCAATTTTTTGTGAACACTGAAAACAATTCATTTCTAGATTACACACCTGGAAATCCTGGTTATGCAGTGTTTGGTAGAGTGGCTGCAGGCACCGAAATAGTCGATAAAATTTCGAAAGTCCGCACAGGAAATTCAGGCATGCACGAAGACGTTCCAGTAGAACAAATTGTGATTAAATCTGCAAAAATTGTTACTAAATAGTATTTGCTGCGGTTGATTTTCCGGAATCGTTATTATCAATAAATATTGAAAATAAAATTCCAAAAATAAGCACTACTGACAATTGTTGGTGGTGCTTTTTTGTGACGATTTTGCACTCGCCGTTTTTAAAGACTGTGCTATTTGAGCAGCGTTTATGGTGATATTTTGCTTTGTACCATTGGCTTCTGCTGGTTTTGCGGGCGAGCTAGGTTTCTTTATTTCAGGCGTAGTTGCAGAGCTGTCAGTTGTAGGTGGTTCCATCGGGCCCGGTTGCGAATCTAATTTTTGCTTTCTAGAAATGTTTATTCCTGAGCTCTGTTCAATCCAGTCGATGTAAGGATGGATTAAAGTCACAACGGTCCGGCCACCCTCGCAAGACTGCACTTCGCCGTTTTCGAATGTGCGGCCGCGAGTCACGCTAAATAAAAACCATTCACCTGCTGCTTTAATAAAACCAGGTCCCCCCGAATCTCCTGAACAAGAATTGCTTCCACTGTCTAAAAAACGTGGCAATAAAAATTCATTGGGGTAAATTTGTACTGAATTTAAAGCGACCAATGTAGATTCAATGGCACGTCGCACTCCCTGATTTCCGTCTCTTGTGCCTGTGGGTCCATATCCCACGAGAGACACTTGCGGTGGGCCGCTTTCAGAATCGAATTGTGTGAGAAGTGACGCTGGTTTGTAACCAGGAGGAACCGCATTTGCAGAAAATTTGATCCAGGCAATGTCATGTGCGCCAGCGGTTCCTGTAAAATTTTGGTTCATGCGAAAGCTTTGAGCCAAAAGTGGGGAATTGTTTAAGAGTTGGGGTCCAAAACTAATTTCGATACGTGTAGAAGAGTCGGAATGTATGAGGCAGTGTGCTGCTGTCACAAGCAAACCTTCTGCAATATAGGCTGCTGAGCACAATTCGGGGGCTGCATTGCTGCTTGTGATTTTGAGTGCAGCAGTGCCCAATGCGCGCGGGTCTTGGCGTTCCGCAATAGCTGTTCCGCCCACTAAATTGCTGGCAGTTTCGGCTGCTAAATTAACATATTTAGGAGTGATATTCTGATTTGTATTTTGATTCGGACTTTTTTTGTTGCATTTAGTAGTATTGGTTTCATAAGATTTAACCGCGGTCAATTCTGGATTTTTGCATCCAATAAAAAAATACATTGCAATAAAGATCAAAGACAAATGATATTGCCTCAGCATTGCTCTTGTAAACTTTTTGCGATTCCCAAAGAACATCAATACCCTTTTTGAGACATTTTTGAAAATTGGCCCCGATCGAAAATACTGGAAACATAAGACTCGTGCACATTCTTTTCGCGCGCACATCTTATCGGTTTTTATTCTATTTTTATGAGTAAAGTTAAAATTTTATAACATTATTAGATTGATAGCAGCAAACGATTGAGAGTTCGTCTCTCAGGGTTTCATAAGGTAACTGAGAATTTTTCCGTTTTTCACATCGGGCAATGATTCAATCATTTTAGCAGGAACTCCTGAAGCTGTTGCTATTGTTTTATAAATATCTTGGCCAGACACGCGTTTGCTTTTGTTTTCTGCTTCGTTTTCGTTTCCGTCAGATATGCCGTTTGCAATGGGTTTTCCATTATCGTCGGGTCTGTGGTACGTCCAGCCACCTCCAGAATTACGAATATCTCCAAAATAGCCGCCTTTTATTCCTCCACCCGCAAGAATAAATGCATTTTTGCTAAAGTAACCAGTAGACTCTCTGGTCGGTGAACGAGAGCCATCAAGTGTATACATGGCAATAACAGTGCGATCATAAATGCCAGCATCTTTGAGCGCTTTAATGAGTCTTGCAAGTGGTTTCGCCGTTTGCATGCCTTGTGTTTTGAGCATTAATGGTGAGCGTGCAGTGTGAACATCGTGAAAATCAAAATCAATTGCTAAAGAACGCACAGTATCGGAAATAAATAGTTTTGCAGCATAGCCAAACATTTCGCCTAAATTAAAACTCGCAGCAGAGTCAACAACACATGATTCTGCGGAGTTATCGGGGCACGAGAATTGGCCAGGAATAGAATCGCTCCATTGAGCCATTTCTTCAGGTGTCATTTTAAGATTAAATGTAGACATGTTTGCAGCAAAATTGACTTTTGCGAGACGATTTTCGTGTACGGCTTGGTCTGTCTGGCGCTCTATTTCTGTAAAGTAACGTCTGTCGAGTCTTTTTATGAGATTTAATATTGCTGGAGACTGTGCTGTTAATATTGAGTTCTGAGATTGCATTAATGGCTGAGTAAAGGACTGCAAAAGGGTTTTACGATCGAAAAAACGATCTGGCTGAGCATCGGCCAAATTGCCTTCAAAATGGTAAAAAGTGTGAGTGTCAGCGCGCACAGAGCTACGAATTATCATTCCCTTGCGAAGGTTAGGATTGGCCGCGCGACAAGCCGCATTGTGTAATATCGCAGGCGTCGGAGACGAGCTAAATAAGACCTCATTGCCTCCCGATCTGCCTCCAGGGCGCTTATCTGTGCTGGCCATATCTTTTTTGCCTGCACCTTCATTGTAGCTTCGTCCGGGGCTTCTCATGGCATTTCCTGCCTCATGATGATGAATTGTCCCGATGCAGTTTTCTCCAATCTCCATCATGGCAACACTGTCTAAATGTGGGGCGATTTCTGCCGCTTCAGGCGTTAAAAAGAAATCGTTTGTTGCTTTCACTGGAGTTCCAAAAACTGCTATATTTGAAGACTGTCCTACTGCTGCCGCAACTCCCGGGGCAAGAAATGCGCCCCCGAAATCCCACTGGTCACGAAAATTGACCTCTAAAAAATAGCGGGGTTCTGCGGTGGTGTCTGCCCCGTGCGCAATGCCTATTTGATCCCAAAATGAAGCGCGAAAAGAAGCATCAAATAAAGGAAGTGCTAACAAAGTACTTGCCTGGCGCAAAAACTGCCTGCGTTCGTTTGGATGCATAGAATTAAAAATATTATTTTTCATTTTAGTCAGCCTTTTTGCTGTAGGTTAAATAAGATTCCACTACAGTGGGGTCTGTGAGTGCGCCATGTAAAAGTTGGCCAAATGTAGGTTTGGGAAACTTTTTTTCAACACGAGCCACTATTTGTTGTAAGAGTTCTTTCGAAATTGTTGTAGTTGTAGTGTCTTTTAATCGCAAAAAATAACCCAAAGATTTTCGAACAGTGCATTGTGAATATGCGGGAGATTGTGCAATCACAGCTCCTGCTTCTGCAAGATTTTGCACTGGCTTGCCAAATATTTCTGAACTTTCGGAGCCCGCAATGAGGGGGTCTTTGTAATGAGACGTTAGAGTTCCTTTGGTAGAATGCCCGCCCTCGGATTTAGCATCGGTATCTTGCATGCCATTTGCGTCGGGAATGTATTTTCCGGCAAGATTAAATTTTGTGAAAAGTTGAGCGTGTTTTGCAAATTGCCCGTGGCATTGGTAGCAATTTGTTCCAAATCCAAAATTCTTTTCTCCCTTGCTCGTTGCAAAAAGATCTATAAGCGATTCTCTTGCTGCCGAAGGTTCAATATTTTGCGCAATAGGATAGTCCAAACAAGTCAAACGCCGCATCATTTGAGCTGCTCGACTGATATTAAAAGCTCCAGCAAATTTCGATAAAAAAGCCTGCGTTGTTAAAATACCAGCTGCAAAGGGAGCTTGTGAATCACATGCAATGAGTTTTAAATTTGCATCAACACACATATTTAAAGTAACAAGTTGTGAATTTGGTAGTTTGCTTTTTTCTAAATAAACTGCTATATTTCCGGGTATATCGAAGTCAATTGAATTATTAATTCCATTTAAACCGAATCGAGATTCGGTAAAAAGTCGGACAGACGATAAAAAACGCGGACTGTTCACCCAATTGGTAACGATTGGCTCAATGCTGGCAAGTTTGTCAGAGTTAATTTGTTTCAATTCTTCAGCTGAAAGTGGACGCCCTACTACCATAGGTGCAAGCTGAGATAAATATTGTTCCACTGTTCTCTTAGGAGCTTCTTTTGCATAACTTATTTCAGGTAGACAAAAATAAAGTGTTAAAGTCACTATAAATGTCGAATAAATATTTTTCATTTTTTACCTCGTCTGAAATTCTAGACTCGACAATAGAATTAAGCAGGCAGCTGTCCTTTTTTCGTCTGGGCTTCCCGGTATTTTTTGTATTTCTGCCAAAATATTATTGTCCTCTGTTGTGAGAATTCGACCTAGTGATGCCACAAAAAAAGATTCCGCTTGATCTGGCCAAGCATATCGACTTTTAAAAGCACTTGAAGTGCATGCTGGTAAAAGGTTTTCAATCCAAATTTTAATTTGTTGTTCAGACCATAATCTTTGATCTTGAATATTTTTTGAATAATCATAGTCGCCTAAAAGGTAACGGGCATTGGTAAGTCCACTTAGTTCGGCTGGTGTTGCACTGGTAACTGCAGCTACTTTATCGATGCGTGTGCGCCAAGAAAGTGGTTCAAGAGTCTCTACGTCTGGGCTAAAGAAAAGCGTTCCCGGTGGAATGGGTTGAGCGGGTAAGTTGGGTTGAGTTGATTGGGCCGATTGAGTGTGTTTCTTGGTTTCTAAGGCAATATCAACAGAATTTGAGGTTCCGCTAGAAGAACTGCCATTATTTTTTGCCAAAGAGCTGACAATCATATTTTGATTGCTGCAGCTCACAAGCAAATAAAGTGAAAAATGCCAGTAAAAAAGAATGCGCATAGTTAAACCTCCCTTATGAAACTTGTCGGTTTCAATTGAAAAAAAGTTTAAATTGCAAATTGCTGTCAAAAAAAAACTAATAAAGAAATGAGGTTGTGGCTTGTAGTAAAGAATTGAATGTCAAAACATGCGTCAGATTTTTGGTAGCTATTCGTACCGGTGGAGTTCGAGCTTGTGATCACCGTCAGAAACACCTTGCATACCTAGGTTTCTCAAGAAATCTGATCGACTTGTGGCTGCGTCGAGGGCAACTTCTCTGGTAATTTTGCCGTGTGCAAGCAGATACGATAAATGTTGATCGAATGTTTGCATGCCGTAGGTGCCAGCACCTTCTTCAATAAAATTTTTAATTTGCGGAGTTTTGCTCGCATCTCTAATACAATCGGCAATCATTCCTGTTACGAGCATCACTTCTGCTGCTAAAACCCTCCCTTTGCCATCGACGCTAGAAAGAAGCCTTTGTGAGATAGTTCCTTTGAGTGCGTCTGCCATTCGAAGTCTAATTTGAGGTTGGGCTTCGGGGGGGAAAACGGAAAGCAATCGTCCAATGGTACGCATGGCATCGGTCGTGTGAACCGTAGCAAATACGAGGTGGCCTGTTTCTGCGGCTTTTAATGCGATATCTATGGTCTCTTGGTCACGCATTTCGCCAATGAGAATAACGTCTGGGTCTTGGCGCAATGCCGATTTAAGAGCTGCGGCAAATGATTTAGAATCAAATCCAATTTCTCGTTGAGAAACCGTAGCTAAACCTTTGGGATAAATGACTTCCACAGGGTCTTCAATGGTTAATATGTGCACTCTTTTTGTTTGATTGATCTGATTGATCATGGCTGCTAAGGTGGTGGTTTTGCCAGAACCCGTGGCACCGGTGACTAGCACGAGTCCGCGTTCTAGGCCCACAATTGTTTTGACTGCAGCGGGTAGTCCAATTTTATCGAGTGGCGGTATATTGCTTTTAATAATACGCATAACGCACGCTAAAGTGCCTTTTTGCCTGTATATATTGACTCGGAATCTGGCCATTCCCTTAATTTCGTAGCTGCCATCGAAATCCATAATATCTTCGATAGCTATGCGTGAGCCTGATTCACCGAGCAATACCGTGCAAAGTTGAATCATTAATTCGTGCGATATTGGCTGGCTATTTGCTGGTATTACTACGCCATTCATGCGGTAAGCTGGCGCTTCTTCGGTTTTTAAATGAACATCACTGGCACCATGTTTAACGCCAAGCTCAAGAATTTGATGTAGTATTTCTTTGCTCATGCTTCATTTTCCAGGCAATTTACAATTATTTAATAAAACAATGTCGCTCATCGCTTATTAAAAAGTGTATCCGACCATTGCTCGCATAGCAAAACCCCGGAAGTCGGCAATATATGTCGCATTGACGGGATTGAGTGTTACTGGAATTTCAACGCTTCCTGCATGCCAAACTAAACCTAACCCGCCAGAAACATGAGAGTTGATTTGGAACATACCTTTCCACTCGTTCACAACGGATCCGTAAGATTTTGTGTCTTTGCTGACTTCTACGGAACCTGCTTTTATTGATGATTTGCCCGAAAGTCCAAAATCATAACCAAGGGTTGAGGATATTGTGAATTTAGGTGTGGCATTGACACCTACACCAGCGAACGGACCGAAAATAAACTGCGAAAAAGATGCATCTGCGTCTGCTACTTTTCCAGAAACAGAATAGTAATTCATGGTGGCTCCAATTAACAAATCGGTGCCACCTGTGATTTCAATTGCTTGAGCTTCTACTGCTCCCCCAAAGCCAACTCCACCTAAAATGTAGTCTTTGTTAAAACGGACATTTTCGTAGCTCAAATGACCAATTGCGCTCACTCGCACAGCCCAAGCTGAGATCGAAAAGCTGGTCAAATAAGTAAACAGACCTAAACGAGCAAGATTTTGAAATTTCATTGACACAACTCCACAGCATTTAAATTTTAGAACTTTGGCCTAACATTTCTTTCATGGCACCAAACGCTCCCAGTGTAGCACTGGCTTCGTAGGGAATGAAAACTTTGTCGGTGTTTTTTTGCGTCATTTCGCCAAATCGTTTTAAATATTCAAGCGCAATAAGGTAATTTGCCGCCGTTTGTCCGTCGCCAAATGCTGTTTTGATGCATTCAATAGCTTTTGCTTGGGCCAGTGCTTTTGCTTCAATTGATTTCGCTTCGCCTTCTGCTCGGGCAATAAGCGCGTCTCTGTCGCCCAGTGCCTGATTGATTTTTTCTTGCTGTTCGCCTTCGGAGCGCTCAATACGTGCAGTTTTATCGCCTTCAGCTTCGAGCACCTGGCTTTGTTTCTGGCCTTCCGCTTGCAAAACTTTAGCGCGGCGTTCACGTTCCGCTTGCATTTGTTTTTCCATGGCCTGTTGCACTTCTTGGGGTGGAATAATATTTCTCAATTCGACTCGATTGACCTTCATGCCCCATTTGTCTGTGGCTTCATCAAGAACTAATTTAAGTCGTGTGTTAATAGTGTCACGGCTAGACAAAGTATGATCTAAATCCATTTCACCAATGAGGTTGCGGAGAGTGGTCTGAGTGAGCTGTGCTGAGGCCATTGGCAACGATTGAATTTCGTAGGCTGCCCGTTTGACGTCGGTAATTTGCACATAAATAATAGCATCTACAACAATACCTACATTGTCTTTGGTAATAACGCGTTGTTCGGGGATGTCGAAAACCACTTCGCGCAAATCTATTTGTGTCACAGGTTGTACAACGTTATTTCGCAGCCACAACACAGGCCGAGGTTGGTCGATAAAAGGAATTAATATGTTTGGCCCAGATTCCATAACGCAATGAAATTTACCCAAACGCTCGACAATAACACATTCCTGTTGACGTACGATTAAAATTCCTTTGACAACCACAAATACCAAAATTGCCACAAATGCAATGGCAATCAATGTTAAAAAATCCATCTCAATTCCCCTAATAAATGGTTAATTAAACTTTCTCAATGCTAACTTTATTTCCAACAACTGCTGTTACCTTAAAAGGAGAATCTAGGGGGAGTCCAAACGCCGCCGATTTTTCGTGCGGATTGTTGGGCCAATGAATTTCCCAGATGTCGCCAAATACTTTTATTTTTCCGGGAGCAGAAACTGACTCAGATAGTTCTACCAGTAATCCAATTTGCCCCACTAATCCAAACTGATTTGTAGAATTTTTTTTGGGCTGATTTGCTTTCCGCCATGCAGACAAGGTGTAAAAACTTGCAAATGTTGCGACCGAAAATGTGAGGGCGTGAACAAAAATTGAAGGTGTGAAATATGCTGCTAATCCCGATAATATTGCCGAAAACCCTATTGGCAGCAGAACAAATCCGGGTACAACAATTTCGAGAATGCTCAGTGTAACGCCCACAAGCACATAAACTTGATAAACTTCCATGGTGCGAACTCCGACAGTAGGTGCGTTGGTGCGATTCAGATTTGTTACTTTGTCATGCCCGGGGCAGTTTTAAAAGGTATCTTGTTTCGGTGCAGTTTGAAACGTTGCGAGCAAACGACTGAATATAGCAGTCCTCCCAACATAAAAAAGTCGCGAAGGGCCTCCAACAAACGGGTGCCCTCGCCAAATTTGTGCTTTCTATTATTTTGGCTGATTGTTTGGCTCATTTGGTATCTACCACCGATACAAATCACATTCAGCCAGTTTAAATAGGCATCTGTGCCAATGAAACTTGGGACAGTCCCAGCGCAAATAGTAAAATATTTCGACTCAATTTCTCACAAGAAAAAATTGAGTTCAAAAGGAGTGGCATAGGTTTTCGTTTGGAAAAATATTAGTTGGCTGGATCAAATTTAATGCGAAATGTAAATAAGTCCCCGTTTTTTAATATCGCCGTAAGTTCCCCTATGAATCTCAAATTTATATTAGTAATCTCAGTGCAAATACCTGGCTTTAAGTTCAATGTTAGTTCCGTACTATCAGCCGTGTCATAGTTGTATATATATGCAGTTTTCAATTCGGACATCTCGTTTGCGCAAAACATTCCCGATTTTATTTGATTGGTATTTTGGTCTTTGATGTATCGGAATGTTGCGTGGGTTGTTGCATTTCCCATGGCATTGCCTCCGACGGCTGAAATTGTATGAATTGAAGGATCTGCATTTTCAATGGGTTCAACAGTCAATGGAAAAACAACCTGGTCGCCTTTTTGGTCGAATTTAACAGTGAGATCCCAGCGTCCAGAGGTGAAGAAAGAAATAAGATTTATTTGTGCACAACTGGCATTTATGGTTTGAACGGGTTTAAATGGGCTTGAAATAGTTGTCCCATCTTCCTTCTTCAACCCAATGTTTGCCGATTCATAATCAATTTTATCGCCGCTACAAATGAGCGCACCTGTTTCTGTGTTTGTGTAAATTTTGTCGGAGGGAAAGTATATCCAGAAACTAAGCCCATTGCTCGATTGAGCTGTTTGCATGGAGGAGCCCAATGCAAGAGCTGAAAATTGAGGTGCGAGTAACGAAAGAGCCAAAACGAAGGCAGCACACAGTGAATTAAATTTCATGATTCACTTTCTTTGATTAATGCGACACAATTAAGTTTAGAGTGTTGTTGAGTTGCAATTCAGTTTTTTGCTGATAGCCGAGAATAAAAGCAAATGCAATACATTTTGCCAAAACAGCACGAAACTGATTTGCCCTCCGAGTGCAGCCAAAAGTATTATTTTACAAGATGGTTATCAAATGTCCCTTGCACCACTCCAAATGCGCATTTGCCTCATTCCTTACGTGCATTTGTGCTTGCAGCGATTCATTAACTTTTCCTACCGTATCGATAATAAAATACTATAATGGCAATACTATTGACCATAATGCTGAAGGCGCTAGTTCAGCTATTGCAATTAACTACCGAGGCTTTAATGATCGGTATTATTTTCACTGCAGCGCTGTTTTAATAAATCCAAAAATTTTGCTCAGGGCGGCACACTAATTTTTTTTAACGTCAGATAAATTGCAAAAAAACGGCGACAATTAAAGTGAATACTCGCGCTTCCCAAGCGCAGAATATTGAAGTAATCCGGGTTGTCATTAACTGAACTTAGAATTGATTTTGTAATAAAGATAGTTCTTAAATTCGCCCTTGCGCTGTATTGTTATTCCAGCACGGCGGTTCTGGCGGGGGCGTAATGGCATTCAGGTTTTTGAACAATATTTTTCCGTCTCTTAAAATCGCGCGCCCCAGCGCATGAAATTGAGCGTTTTTCCATTGCTCCACAGACCAGACAATTATATCAACGGGTCGCAGTATATGATGATTATTTAGTAGCTGAAGTGCCCTGATATGCACGGGCATTCTCTCTTCGTCTGTATTAACTATCAAGAAAAAAGCGATGTCAGACGGTTTGCGGTAGCCGGCCTCGCCCGTCCGCATTTCTCCTCGTGCTGCAGAGCCAAAAATCTGAATTTCAAGAATAGAGTTTTCCTGCGATATGATTTTAACTAAGGTCTGAATCTCGGCAGCATCGGCGGCGCGCCTAAAAATTTCAGTTGTGGGCATCACTTTGTAAATTGATTGTTTCAATTTCATTGATTATTGCCTTTACGTCTGTAAATATTGCTTGAGCAACTTGATTCTTTGAAATTGAAAACAGACTTCGAAAATCAGCAAGCATAGCTTTGGGTGACATCTGTTGCCTTTTTTGTTTGAAATCAAAATAAATATCTATTTTGTAAAAAATTCAGAATCGTATCAAGTGTTCCTGTCATATTTATGTATGCGACAAAACACTTATATCAAATAAAGTAAATATTTACGAATCTAAAGACAGTAAATCCGGAGTAAGTTTTAAATCTGAAGGCAACTTTACGAAAGGTGCTTGGAACTGTAAGACTAGGCGTTTGGTGCGACGTGTCTTTGCTGAGAGGTGTTGAATGTATCAAGCAAGTTTAAACTATTTTTCTGATAAATTTCTAGACTACGCCGGACTTTTTCCGCCTGCGCAATTGAATATGGCCGATGCAGTAGCAGCATTTTCTTCTTACGAATCGCACGAAAAATCGAATTTGCTGGCACGATTTGTGATTCCAGCAATGCGCCTTGAAGAGCTTCTTCCGCAGTTAGAATTGCAGTTTTCGAAGTCTCAAAAAACAGCGCAAAATTGGTGGAAGTTTTCTGGCATTGTGCAAGCAGCCACCGATTTACCATCATTTGAAGCGAATTTGACTCGCGATTGCAACTTGATTTATAATTTTCAAGAAAAATTCAAAGGAAAAATTGAATTTGATGCTTTTGAAATTCCATTGCCCTCAGTTTTGTTTTCTGCTGATGGTGCCATTCAAATCAATCGTATTCTTGAGAGAATTCAGACTGAAACAACACGCATTCAAAAAAAATCTAAGGTGTTTTTAGAGTTAGATTTAAAATTAGACTGCAGTGTTTTTTTAAGTAATCTAGCTGCACATAATTCCAATTCAAATCGGCCACTCTATATCAAATTACGCACTGGGGGAATCACGCCTGCTGCAATTCCTTCCTGCGAAACCATTGCTCGCGTGATGCAACAAGCTGCACAAACGCGCATACCTTTAAAAGCAACGGCTGGTATGCACGACCCTGTGCGGCATTTTGATGAACAATTGGAGTGTAAAATGCATGGTTTTTTAAATATTTTTTGTGCGACCATGTTTGCCCATTCTAAAAATTTAAGCGTAACAGAAATAATTGCAATTTTAGAACTTGATAAAACTAGTGACTTTCAATTTCTATCCCATGGACTACAAGTTCTTTCTCACTGTGTTTCAAATGCTGAGATTCAAAAATTGCGAAACCAAGCTGTTTTAAGTTTTGGTTCCTGTAGCTTTGAAGAGCCTGTTGAGTATTTGAGTAAAATGTGCCAATAGAATATGTGCATAAAAAAGATTTTTTAGTTTAAATTTCTTACCTAGGAATGTAAAAATGACTCAAAATACCGCTTTTAATCAGGCTGAATTTGCAAAAATGAACGAAAAAACATTAGATTCAAAATTGAAATCATGGGTTAATGTGCCGCAAAATTCCGATTTCCCCATTCAAAATTTGCCCTTTGGAATTTTTAAAACCAATTCTACACCCAGGGCTGGAGTGGCAATTGGCGAAGAAATTCTTGATTTGTCGGTACTCGAAGAAGCTGGATTGTTTAAATCCCTAGATATTCCTTTAAAGGGTGTTTTTTCTCAATCCACTCTCAATGAATTTATGAAATTGGGACCCTCGGCCCGAAAACAAATGCGTTTTGCATTGTCAGGTTTATTAAATGCAGATACAGCAACGTTGCGCGACAATGCAGAATTGCGTAAAAAAGCTTTGGTAAAGCAAACTGATGCAAAAATGCTGATGCCGGTTCAGGTTCCAAATTACGTCGATTTTTATTCGAGTATTGAACACGCCACAAACGTGGGCTCAATGTTTCGCGATCCGATAAATCCCTTGCTGCCAAACTGGAAACACATTCCCATTGGCTACAACGGACGCGCTTCGTCGGTGATTGTTTCGGGCACAAATTTCAGCCGTCCTTGCGGGCAAACAAAGGCTGATACCGATCCTGCTCCGAGCTTTGGTCCCTCCAAACAAATGGATTTTGAATTGGAAATGGGCGTAGTCATTGGCTCAACAACAGAATTAGGGCAAACAATTCCTGTCGATTCGTCTTACGATCACGCCTTCGGGTTTGTGTTGCTCAACGACTGGTCGGCACGCGATATTCAACGTTGGGAATACGTTCCGCTCGGACCTTTCCTAGGAAAAACATTTGCAACATCTGTGTCTCCTTGGATTGTTACCTTAGAAGCTTTGGAGCCTTTCAGAATTGCTGCTCCAGTTAGCGACACTCCCGTGTTACCTTATCTGAACCAAAAAGGCTTGAATAATTTTGATATTCAATTAGAAATTAAACTCAAGGCCGCTGGCCAATCAGAAGATTTAACTATCTGTAAAACAAATTATAAAACAATGTATTTTAGTGCTGCTCAGCAAATTGCACACCTTGCTTCAAATGGCACAAATATTTGCACCGGCGATATTTATGGCTCAGGAACCATCAGTGGTGCAACGCCAGACAGTTATGGTTCAATGCTGGAGCTCTGCTGGAAAGGCACAAAACCCATTGTATTTGCCGACGGAACCAAACGCA
>JAYTOT010000192.1:0-5599 GCA_043747645.1 Pseudomonadota bacterium
AGAGAACATCTCAAGGAAAACCCGAGCGCATGGTTGCCCTGGAACTACGAAAATACCGTTGCAGAATTAAGAGCAACAAAAAGCATCGCGTAAATCCAAGGCGTCATTTAGTCTTGTTTTGAAGCTACATCTTAAATATTGTACCTCCCAACTTTTTTGGCGGGAGTTCACCTTGGCGTTTGCAGGATCTAGAGACTATTTGTCTGATTGGCATAAGGTTAAAGTTGAAGAATCGAAATGAATAAATCAATGAGCTTCAAACTTCGACGTCTTAAAAGTCAGGCCATGGCATTTGCGGTCCTATTGTATTTTACGTTATCGGTCGCCTGCTTGGGTCTGTTACTTTCTGAAAAGCGCGAAAGTCTCAATGAAAAGTTAACGGCAAAAGTATCATTTCTTGAGGCCTATAGTCGAGGATTTCTTCACGAACTACAAATGGGAAATTCCAAGTCAGTGGAGCAAAAAGTAAGTCTATTGGTGCGGAATCATTTGTTTACCAAAGCCACTTTAAAGTTCGGGAGCAGCCTACTAACTGCAGAAGCTGAACCTCAAGTACGTGCAGCCCCCGACTGGTCAGCGTGGCTCCTAAGATCTTTATTGGTTCAGACAACGCTTGAAGTAGCGCTCAAAGATCTAACAGGTACCTCCTGGGGCACATTGCAAGCCAATGTTAATTTAGATATTTTGGGTTTAGAACTTGCAGAAGATTTAACAAAGTTTGCTTTTCTTTTTGCATGCCTCTTTCTTATAGTACTCGGTGTTTTAATTTTAATGGTAGGTGCGTGGGAAAAACCCCTGAAAAGGCTTCTCAATCACGTGAGAAAATTTTCTGAATTTGACGGCACGCCAGATAAATTTGCTGTTCTTTTGTCAGAGCGTCCGCAAATCACGATTGGTGAGTGGGAAGAACTTTATGAAGCATTTGCCAATGCAATGTCGAAGTGTGTGAAGCTGCAAGAGGATCTCCGAGAAGCCGAAGGGCAAAGAGCTATTGCTCAGATGGTGCAGATGATTTCTCACGACGCTAAAAAGCCATTTTCTATGATGTCGATCGGCCTCGATTTATTGAGTTCTACTACCGATCCAAATGAGATACAGGAACTCTCAGGAATGCTCATTAAGGACGTGCAAATAGCGATGGCAAATATTACTGGACTCTTCCAGGACATTATGGAAATTGGATCTTCAGACGCACTATTCTATGAAAATATTTCCCCGGAGGAGATTATTGAAAATGCAATTTCCGAAGTGTTTTATATTAATCCAGATTCTGACATAGAATTGAACTATAATTTCTCACACAAGGTTTCCCTATCTATCGATGTGAGCAAAGTCGGGCGGATATTTTCGAACGTATTGGACAATGCCGTTCAAGCGATGAAACAAAAGGGTATTATCTGGTTTCAAACCCGAGAACTCACTTCTGACGAGGGAAAAAAGTTTATCGAGTTTATTATTGGAAATAGTGGTTCAGCCATTGCTAAAGAAGATTTACCCAATCTCTTCGATGTTTTTTATACCAGGAACAAAAAAGGTGGGACTGGACTAGGGCTCGCCATCGCAAAAAAAATTGTGGCCATTCATGGTGGGGAAATCAGCTGCCGCTCCGAAATCTCGGTAGAGTACCCAAACGGCAAAGTTGAGTTCATTTTTTCTTTGCCTGCAAGTAAGACCACCTTAAGCGTCAAATGCGAGAATCTACCTGCTCATAGCCGCATGAGAGCGAATGAGCTCGAAAGTCTAAAAAACGCAGCACAAAAGCAACAAGAATTTGCAGAGCTCGCGTCTGACGAGCTCCAAAAAGAGATTCGAAGTATCAGCGAGAATTTGGGGCGTCCAATTGAATTGCTTGTTGCTGATGATGAGCTCATTTATCGCGAAGGCGTCTCTGCGCTCATATCACAACTCGAGCAAATAAAACAGTCAGTGTCAGTGCGAATGGCTCGTTCGAGTAACGAAGTCTATCAAACAATAGCCCAATTTAAACCTGATCTGGCAATATTAGATGTGGATCTAGGGACTTCAAGTGAGTCAGGTTTCGAAATTTCAAGTGCCCTGAGACTGGGGGCACTATGCAATAAAATATATATTCATTCTAATAGAATGACTCAATCTGACCATAGAAGCGCAATTGAAAGCGGAGCAGATGGGTTCCTTCCAAAGCCTATTGGCCGAATCCAACTCCTTAAACTCGTGGTCCTTGCAGGGCGACATCAGTTGGAAGTCAAACAAAAAGGAAAATGAACATGTTGGTTGAATCTGCGAAACGTGACTCAGTTTTGATGATTGATGAACCAGTTTCTGAAGTAACATATGTGTTAGACCTAGGTATTCCGATATGCCTTGTGGCCTGCGCGAATTCCTATGAGTCCCTAATAGTATTAAGGTGCCGTGAATTCATAGAGTTACCTTCCCTTAACGACACAGCTTTTCAAAACGCCAAACTGCAGACACCCAAATATGCGATCTCCTTTACCGAAAAAGGTGTTCCTGGGATTTCCGCTGCGGCTGAAAAGCTTTATTTAGAGGGTTCCTGCCCAACTGCTGCGTTGCCCTTTTTCTATGACAAAATGCAGATGCGCAAGGTGCTTTCGAATTTCGGAAACCGAGTGAATTTTTATAGCCTACCGAAATTGATGAATGGTGAATTGCCTTGCGGCTCATATGTCGTTAAACCTAATAGCGGAACAGGAAGTGAATCTGTATTTCTAGTGAAGGTCTTAAACGGCGAGTTGAGCTGGCCTGAGGAAATTAACTTTCAACCCGAACCCAATCGAGAATATACAGTCGAGACATTCCTGCATGGTCAGGAGTATTCTACAGACTGCTTTGTTCGGGACGGCGTTGTAACTATTCTTGGAATTGCAGCAAAAGGAACACAATTTAAAAACTCATTTGTAGAAAGTAGTCATTTAGTTGGGCCCGTATTATCCGACGAGCATACCGAGCAACTCAGGATTCTTTTAGAGAGAATTTTTCAGCAAGTGGGTTATGTTGTTGGCTGTTCACATGTTGAGTTTAAAGTAACAGAGCAAAGAGACATTCAGTTCATAGAGTTTCATCCTCGGCCAGGAGGTGATGAATTAATCCCTGCAATTGCAAAAGCAACGGGGAATGAACTTGGAGATTACCTGGTTTCTTATTGGAAAGGAGCTCCCACTCCAATGCTTAAGACAATTAAGGGTTGGTTCTTCATTCAGTTTCTCATGGGAGACTGGTCTGACACACTGGCGGAGCTTTCAAAACAAATACCAAAACACAGTTTTTCTTACCGTAAACTTAAAGGCAATCTTGAACAATTAGTCCCTCATAATTCAGCAGGGAGAGACTTTCTACTGACTATTTATGGAGAAACCTGGATTGAATTCTTAACCATTTTTCACACCATAAAAACTAGGGTGCCTCTCGACAGTTTACCAATGCAATTGGAGATCGAATTGTGAAACGTTTACGGGATGTGGCGCTGTGCTTCAAAGAAGCGTGGCCCTTTTATTTGATCAATTTCTTGCTGGAGGCTGCGGCCTTTATTGTCTATCCGTATCTTATCTTAAAATTAAAGGAACAGTTTGGCACGAGCCAAGAGTTCAATGTTGCGATCGCCATCAGCGTTCTAACATCTGCTCTTGCTGGACATGCATTTTCAGCGGCCAATAGAAAGCTGAAATCACCGCACCTCATTGCAGCCGTGGGAATAATTTTTGGCATGGCGGGTTTGTTCTTTTTCTCAGGAGCCCTAAATTTTGTCACAGTTTCTGCTGGTATGTTCTTTTTCTGTCTTGGTTTTGGAGGCTGGCTTTGGTCGCTTTATTATGTACTGACTCGGACCGAGGAAAAGAAATCAACCATCTATCTGTCGTTACATGCTGCAATTAATGCAAGTGCGGTGATAGTAGGGAGTCTTCTCTCCGATCATTTCGGGACTGAAGACTTTAGCGGAGGAGTCGTTGTTGCTTTATGTGGATACTTTTGTGCCTTTCTCCTGACTCTCGCCTGTGCTAAAGCATTTCGTATTTCCGGAGTGCATTCCCCTGAGGAGACTAGAAAGGAACAAGCTTTAAATCTGGCCGCACCATTGTTTGGCGTAAGTATAATTCCGGTTTTCGTTCTGGTGGCATTCGCAAGCGTGTTGTCATTCTCTGCCATCAACTATCTTGCTCCAATTTTTGCTCGTCGCGAAGTGAGTACGTTTCCTGTAGGGCAGCTTTTTTCGGCAAATGCCTTTTTGCTGCTGGTCTTTCAGTTACCGGTTTCAATGCTCGTGCAAAATTTTATGCCAAGCCTTAAATGGCGAATATGCTTAGGATTCGGAACGTCCATTCTTTCCTTATGGATATTGATTTTTTTTACTGGGATAAATGCGACAGCGGCCGTTTTTTCTTTTGTAATTCTCAATACTTTTGCTGAAATGCTTCTCTTTCCTGCCTTGGCAGGAGCCTCTGGTGTGCTATCCAGTGTCACTTCTAGAGCTACGGCTTGGTATATGACAGGAAGAACTCTAGGCTTTGGCTTTGGGGGATTTCTTTGGCCATGGGCAGGAGAATCGAAAGATTTAACCCATGCAGCAGTGATAGGCATGAGCCTAGTCTTCGTTTTTGTTTCTTTATTTTTTTTACTTGTGTTTAAAGATCGATCTGCGACAGCATTAAATCTTCAATCATAATTAGTGTCTGTCTGTATTGGTTCAGCCTGAAATGGAGGCTGCGAAAAATCTGCAGTGAAGTGAAAGTTTAGAAAAATACTAAATTGAATTCTTGAGCCGACAATTTTTGTGAAAGATTTTTGATAATTAAATAATTAAATTGAGGTGGTACAATTGGAATCAAGACGAATAACGGCGCGACGAAAGATTTGCGGGAGAGAAAAAATGGCAATATTACAGCAGCATTTGAACTCAAAGAAGCCAGTTTCTGAAGTTTGTTGAGACAATGCAATTGCACCTTCTCAATATTACAAGTGGCAAGAAGAGCTATTTGAAAAAGGAGAAGTCATTTTTTCTGGTAATACTTCTGATCAAGCTAACAAGAAATTAATAGCCGAAAACGAAGAATTGAAACGACAACTGAATTATAAAACTCAAGTTTTGTTCGAATTAATGGAAGAACATCCGACCGCGGCCCGGTTAAGACTAAAAAAAAACTAGGACCGGGGCGCGCAGCCTGAGTTAAATGGCAAATGGGTGCCCCCGGATCTTCGAGACACTGTCGTTGATTTTGTACAAGATTGAAGCGATAAAGCAGGTGTTTCAAAATGTAAATTTTTGATTTGGTTAAAAATCAGCGAAAGTAAATTTTACAATTGGACGCTGCGTTACGGAAAAATTAATTCACATAACGGCAAAATCCCTCGTGATTTTTGGCTCAATGAGAGCGAAAGAGAAGCGATTCTTCAATTTCACGCGGAAAATCCATTGGAAGGATATCGAAGACTTGCATTTATGATGGTTGACCGGAACATTGTTTGCGCCAGTCCTTCATCAGTATATCGTGTTTTAAAAGAAGCCGGCGTATTAGACAATAGAAATCTAAAGCCATCAAAAAAAGGGACTGGTTTTGAACAGCCATTGATTGCGAATGAACACTGGCATACTGATATTTCTAAT
>JAYTOT010000193.1:0-4860 GCA_043747645.1 Pseudomonadota bacterium
GCCACCAGCCGAAGTCGCAGCCTGATACCAATGCGATATAGGCATACCCGGCAATTCGCAATCGGACAAAGGTAACAAAGCTTCTTGCACTGCCTTTGCTCCCAATAATTCTGCATCTATTTCAGCTTTTTCTGCAATTTCTGACAACAAATAAATATTATGTAAAGAAATTGCTGCTTGCTTAGATATAGGCGCAACTATTTCGACGCTTTGATAGTTAAAAAGGTCGTCTATTTTTGAATTCGCCAAATAGCAGTAACCCAATATCTGATTGTTATGGCACAATGGAAGCACAATGACAGAGCCAGCAACGGACCCCGAAAATACGTAGTCAGAAGGTTTTCGAATAACAGGTATTTCCTGATTTAATTTTATGCAATAATCAATAAATCCTTTGTCTACAGCTAATTTGCCATACAACCCTTCTTTCAAGAATTCTAGCGATACCCCTAAAGAAATGTTTGGCATCCACATTTCATTTTGCTTTAAGTACACAATTGCAACGTCCGAACCAGTACAAGCACATAGCGATTCTAATACAGCATGCAACAGTTGACTTTTTTCAGTCAGTGAACTCAGTCGTAAAAATATTTCCAAAAGCGCTGAAGTTTCTATATTTTGACGTAACAGAGCCCCTTGAACCACCTTTCCATCGCTGGTAGTGAAATTTGTGAAATTTCTCACATTCTTTGAGTCTTTAGCCTCATTTAATTTGAATAATTGCTCACATTTATCTTCTAAAAAAACATGTCCACGTTCTTGAAAATATTGCCTTGCACGATCAATTAGAAATTCTGCATATTCTGGATCTGATTTTAAACACAGCTTTCCTAAGCGCAACCTGCCTTCAGCAAGAGTAGGATGGCGTCCATTTTTTCCCGCAATTGAAATCCCCAATTCAAGCAACGCCTGACCCAATCGCAACAATCCTATTTCTGCGAAAAATTCTCCTGTTGTGTATAGTGTGTAAGGCTTAAATACCTTTACATTCAAAAGCAAATTAATCCAGGCCACAATCAAAGGAAAAATGGCGAGCAGCGGCTTTTTCAATCGTATGTATGCCATTGCTAAAGGAATAGGAGAAAAAGCGCCATACGCCACTCTATGGAAATGAAAAAAATGATTCCAAAATGCTTCTTTTAACAAAGGAAGCGCAAGCTCATTTTCCTCTCTTAGTAAATAAATCTCGCCTGGAGCCAAATTTGCATAACAGTAATCAAGAGATTTAAATCCCTGTTTTTTAATATTTGCTGCTGCATCAAGTGTAACTTTCATCCATTCATCAACTTCGGAATGTCGACCTTCAAGCAAGAAAGTTTTTATAACGCTACCAACAATAGAGGGCTCAAATTTTACACGTTTCCATAACAGAATAAGCTGGGCATTTACCTCCGAAGAATCACTCGACCCAAGGCCGAAAACATCGATATGCGAAAGCCCCTGCAAACTTAAACACCTCCAAAATGTCTCGCCAACACCGGCTAACATTTCATAACCCGTATTGTGTCTCATGCGGGATTCTTTTAAGTTTCCATATGGAAAATCAAATAAATACCCCCAAATAAAATTCAGGTATCCCTTTGCAACTGGATTTGGAAATCTGTCGAAATATTCAATGCCCTTGGAATAAAAAAAACGACTAGAAAACC
This sequence comes from Pseudomonadota bacterium, assembly GCA_043747645.1. Lineage (GTDB taxonomy): Bacteria > Bdellovibrionota_B > Oligoflexia > Silvanigrellales > Silvanigrellaceae > JAYTOT01. Next base: position 1,650 of record JAYTOT010000193.1, read on the forward strand.
CTATTCCCAGAGACGAAGAAAGGACACCCCAATAAGAATACATGATACCTTTGTAGTAGCTTTCTTTATAAGCTGCCAACTGAAAGGTTAAGCTAATCAGATTGGCTATGGCACACAATGGCAACGAAAAATAGGAGGGAATCAAGAGAGCAGTGAATAACCTCACCTGTGTTTCTTTTTCTTTGCTTTCTAGTTCTTTTTGCTCAAAACCAAATATAATTCCTATCAAAACAATGTAAATTAGCTTTGGAATAGATACGCAAATATAAATAATTGCAGATATTTCGGAGTTGGTAAATTTTGTATTTACTATGCTTAGGCCTTTTATTCCGTTTTGAAGCGACGTTGAATATCTATACAATGCCATATTGTATTGAGCTATTTTTCCGTACAATTCCGCTTTCTTCAGTGGCTCCACAACTAAATCTAAAACTTTGCCGTAGAGTTCCAGTGCTTGCTCAATTTGTTCTGAAAGTGCGAGGCACTCAGCTAATAATTCATGCACTTCAATCCATTGCACTAAATCTGCAGAAATAATATCTTGCGCAAACATTTGTGACGCAGTTTCAAGATATTCCCTTGCTTTGGCATAAGAAAACACTTCTACTGCACGCACAGCAGCCAGGTATAAAAGGCTCCTTTCAACCTGCGTTGCATTTGTGTCAAACCCCTGAATTATATGAAATGATAACTCAAAAATCTGTCTTGACGAGACCTTTTCAGGAGAATTTTCGCCCATTAAATATTTTGGAGCCAATAACAATCCAAAGTCACGATGAATATTCCGCTTATCTTCATGGCTAATGAGAGCGTATGAACTCTCTCTAATTTTGTCGTGAAAAAAACAAAAATGAGCCGGTGAAGCTGCAATCAAATGATCTCTAGTTAATTTATCGCAGGCAAACGCCAAAAAATCATCTGCCGCAAAATGCCCTTCATGCATCCATTGTGCAAATTCAATATTATAATCAGCATGCAACTCTACTGCATATTTACGAGCGATATGTTTAACAAAAACAAATTTTAAACTCGAATAATCTACACTGTTTCCAAGCGCACTGGCAGTCAAAATTAACTCTAGGACTGGCATTGGCAATTTTTTAACGCGTTCGGCAATAAGACTCGCCGCACCACGCGTCATAGCAACAGATGCTGCAAGTGACGCATTAAAAATCCACTTTGTACCATTTGAATTAAGTGCGAAAACTTCCAACGATATTGCAGATTTTAGATACTCGTAAATAAAAAATGGATTTCCTTGTGTCAGTCTAAAAGTCGTCTCTTTTAGTTTATCGACTTCTTCCCCTTCTTCATCAAGCAAATATCTTACAAGCTCACTACATTCTATAAAGTTAAATGGGCCCAAATGAATTATATCAAACGAACTTAAATGTGACAATATTTTTATGTGAAATTGGTGATCTGCCGCCACTTCATCGCTGCGATATGTTGCCAAAAAAAGAGTAGAACCCAAATCATTTGAATTTGCTAAATCTTGCAGTCTTTTTACAACTTCTAAACTTTCAGCATCGGCCCACTGAAGATCGTCTAAAAAAATAATATAACCCGTAGAATTTGCATTTAACACGCTTAAAAACTTTGCTAACACATCGTAAAATGCAGCGTATTCTTCTTCCTTTTGCATTTTATGTAAAGGCGGAAATTCTGGAAAAATATCCTTAAAATAACTCAATCTTTTACTTAATAACTGCCCCTTGCTGCCCAAATTTTTAAACAATGTTTCACGCCATGCATTTTGAATATCTTGCGACTGGCCTCGCATCCAACTCGCATATTCTTGCAAGGCAACACCAATTGCACTAAAGGGCACATTTCTTTCAAATTCAGAAAATTTAGCCGACAATATTCGCATACCGTGCGAACGAGCTCTATAAGAAAATTCACCCGCAAGTCTACTTTTTCCCGATCCGGAGGGTGCACCTATAAATACGGTTTTTCCGCTACCTTGCAGTGTTTGTTGCATTAAAATTGCAAGATGCTCAAGCTCATTCCGGCGCCCCACCATTGGTATTTTGTAATTCAATTCTCTTATTTTATCGCGACGCCCCAAAGCAAATGGAATTATTTTTTTATTTTGAATTAAAAAATCTTGGCATCTTTCTAAGTCTGCAACAAGACCTACGGCAGTCTGATAGCGTTCAGATGGATTTTTGCGCATCAATTTTAATAGAATATCACTAATTTGTTCGCAAAAATCGGGGTGCAATTGTGAAATAGATATCGGCATTTGACACAATATTTTAGTTACAATTTCTCTTGGCGATTTACCGTCAAAAAGTGTTTTACGGGTAATCAGCTCATATAAAGAAACTCCAAGTGAATATAAATCGCTTGAAGCATTTCCAATTTCTTTCAAATATCCTGTGCGTTCAGGGGGTAAATACGAAAGAGTTGAGGCCACATTAATACCGCTGCGACCCAATAGTCCTGCGTCAGAAATCCCATCATGACCAAAATCCACTAAAACAGCATAAGTGTGCAGAGGGTCTCTAAAGCAAATATTACTTGGTTTTATATCGCCATGAAAAAAACCCCGAGAATGGACGACATTTAGACCTCGAGCCAAAGATAATGCAATATTCACAAATTTTAAAGGACTTATGTTTCTATTTTCTGATTCTTCTGAATGTGAATTGACAATAAAATCGTGCAAGCTGCCGCCTGCCAAATATTCTTCGACCAAATATGCAATTTCGCCTTCGGACTCCAGCCCCAGAATTTTAACAACAGCGTCGTGCTGTAGCGCACTTAAAATATTCGTTTCTTGGTGCAGTAGGTTGTTTGAACCTAACTCGTTGCTCTTTAGCACGTCAGATGAAAACCATTTAATGGCGACCCTCCGAGGACCTTCAGGGTGGTGCCAAATGGCCAGAAAGACTTCGCCAAAGCGCCCTTTACCAAGCGCATTGCGAATTTCATATGTTCCATTTTTAAGTAACAGGCATGTTTTAGGGGCCAACATTGTGGCCTCCTGGACTTACAATGACTCTTTTTCTAAATGGTAATCGGACAAAACCACGTAATTTTTAGACCTCGTCATGCTACCTCTTTGCCGCCCGGAATTTGACTCTGGTTAACTTCAATGTCACTGCTATACTTCACGCGGCCAGAAGCTGGGATTCTTTGAAAATCTGAAAATTTAATGTGAGCAAAGTCGAAAGTTCAGCTCTAACCTCAATGCTCACATTGG
>JAYTOT010000194.1:0-5402 GCA_043747645.1 Pseudomonadota bacterium
CTCCGTATGATTAAATAAGTTGAATTTATTTATATATTAAATTAGTCTTTAAATCAAGATATTATTGCGCTTATTTTCTTAGATTAAGAGCATTGACTGCCTTCCGTTGTCATTGCCAAAGATAAAAGACTTCAACTCGATTCTTACATTTCTCTGTATCTCGACCAAGAAATACGAGCCGAAGGACTGTCTCGAAATATGGATCGATTTTCGAGATTTCTTGAAATTGCAGCACTCTGCAATAGCCAACAAATTAATTTTTCCTCGCTGGCAAGCGACGTAGGCATGTCTGAAAAAACCATCGCGCAGTGGTTTACAGTTTTAGAAGACACCCTAGTAGCTGTGTTGTTGCCTTGTTTTTCTAAAACTATAAAACGCAAATCTATGAGCGCTCCAAAGTTATATTTTTTCGATTGCGGCGTAGTGAATGCTATGTTGAGCAGATACAGTATTGAATTATCCACGCCCGAAGCAGCATCTGCGCTAGAAAACTTAGTATTCACTCATTTGCAAGGATGGTGCAGCTATGGTCCTCGTGGCAGAAAATTGCATTATTGGCGTTCTGTATCAAAAGAAGAAGTCGATTTTATTGTCACCCGCGATACCATTCCCGAGCTGGCAATTGAAGTAAAATCTACAATTCAGCCAAAGCCGGAACATTTTAAAGGCCTTCGGGCTTTTGGTGAAGAATTTCTGCGGTGCCAAAAAATACTGCTTTTCTTTACAGATAGAGCCTACACTACTGCCGATAATATTCGTGTCGAACCACTAGGGCCGTTTTTAAAAAATGGATGGCAAGAATTTTGTGAGACCGAAAAATAGAGTAACTTCGTTGCCTAGTTCCATGGTGAAATCTGTTTGAGGAGTTTTTGTGCCCCCGCTTTTTGGGGCTGATATTTTTAAAATTTACCCAAGAAACAGAGTTTAGTTAGTTTCGAAGTATCCTAAATCAAGAACAACAAATTCAGGAGGTGCACCGATGCGAACAGGTAGAATGCTAGTTCCTATTCCGTTGCTGACATAAAGCCTTCCTAAAGGAAGCTCTACCCAGCCTTGTGCCCAACTTGTTGGAGCATGACCAGGAGTTATGGGTGCGCCCCACCCAGGAATGTACACTTGCCCTCCATGCAAATGGCCCGCCATTGCCACATCAAATTCTGGTGGACTTTCTAATAAAGAACCGGGGTCATGCATGAAAACGACTTTTGACGCGGCTTTTGGGACATTAAAAAATGCTTTCTTCAAATTGGAATGACCAGTCATTTGATCTCCTATTCCAATGAGAAACCATTCGGCACCATTATCTTGCACAAATTTTTGACTTTGATTTTCAAGAACTCGAATTCCATGTTGTTCAAGTATTATCTGTATGTGAGGCCCATTATTCCACCAGTCATGATTTCCCAAAACAGCAAATGTTCCCAATCGCGCTTTAAGTCTGGTTAAAATTGGGGCTACGAGTTCAATGCTTTGAAAGGTTCCGCCTAAAACTCCATTTATTAAAAGATCGCCTCCAATAAGAATAAGATCTGGGCTCAACGCATTTATGCGCTTCACCAAATTGTCGACTGCTCCGAGAGTAACGAATGGCGATCCCACATGAAGATCAGAAAAGAACACAATTCGCAAAGGATTTAATTTCCATTTTTTTGATTCAATTTGAGTTTGTCGGATACTTGAAGGCTCCAAAAAAAAGCCCCACATAGCTAAAAGTCCGCAAATTAAAAAAAAAATTGCCACTTTTCGATTCCATTTTTTCTTCATAATAAAGAATGCCTCAGAAAATAATTTTGGTAACATAAAAATTCACCTTTTTAAAACTTCGTCAGATGCTATGGAATAAGCATCACTTTGATTGGAGCCTAAATTGTTAACCCATTCGTAAATCCGCTCTATAATGAAAGCATTATTGAAGAATTCTGTGCGCAGCGAGAATTGGCAAATTCACACTGGCAAAAAACTGGTTTTTTTTGAGTTACCATTCAAGACATGCTGATTTACCCATCAGAATGATTCCTATCATTGAAGAGCTGAAAAGTGCGTTGAGAGACAGATGCAGGCAACTCGTTTAGAGTTCCTGAGAGTTCAGCAGAATTTTGTGTTTTTTCTACAAAAGGGTTTTGAACTATGGAAAGAACATTTCACGTTGTCATTTTAGGCGGCGGCTTTGCAGGGCTCGCAGCAGCGAAGAATTTAGCGGGTAGGCCCAACATAAAGGTCACTCTGCTCGACAGAAAAAACCATCATGTGTTTCAGCCGTTGCTGTATCAGGTGGCTCTGGCGCAGCTGAGTCCAGCAGAAATTGCCGCGCCCTTGAGGTCGATACTTTCAGCAGCTTCAAACGTAACAGTGTTGATGGGTGAGGCTCAAAAAATAGACCGGGTGGGCAAAATTGTGACCACCGACTTTGGTTCCATCACCTACGACAAGTTGATTGTGGCCTGCGGATGCGTTGATAATTTTTTTGGCCACGATGCTTGGGCCGCGCATGCCACGGGACTCAAATCGTTAGAACAAGCCACCGACATCCGACGCAGGGTTTTGCGTGCCTTTGAGCTGGCCGAAAGGGAAACAGATGCTGTGCGCCGGCGTTCGCTGCAATCTTTTGTGATTATTGGCGGAGGTCCCACCGGAGTTGAGCTGGCGGGTGCCATTGGTGAAGTGAGTCTCCGAGTTTTGGCAGAAGATTTTCGCAATCTTGATCCGCTTCAAACGCGCATCATTTTACTAGAAAGTGGTCCGCGCATTTTACCTACTTTCCACGAAAGTCTTTCAGAAGGGGCGAAAGTAGACTTACAGACATTTGGAGTTGAAGTGCGCACGGGGTCTATTGCAAGCGAGATCTCTGAGCGGGGTGTCGTCGTGCAGGGGCAGTGGATTGAAGCGTCTACGGTTATTTGGGCGGCCGGCGTTAAACCAAGCGCTCTTGCCGTTGAATTGAAGTCTTCGCTCGACGCGCGCGGCCGGGTAAAGGTGAAACCAAATCTTCAGCTCCTCGATGATGCAGATGTTTATGTTTTGGGCGATATGGCAAGTTTTGAAGTCCCAGGTGGTGGCACTTTGCCAGGGCTTGCGTCGGTGGCCATGCAGCAAGGCCAGTACCTTGGAAAGGCATTGCAATCTCATATCAAGGGCAATGACATCAAGCCTTTTGTGTATCTGGACAAGGGCCAAATGGCGACAATTGGACGCAAAAAAGCAGTGGTCGAAGTTGGGAAATTAAGAATCAGAGGCATTATCGCTTGGCACATGTGGCTCTTTATTCATATTCTGTATCTGATTGGATTTCACAACCGATTCAAGGTTCTGCTCCAGTGGGTTTGGAGCTATGTCACTTACAAGCGACCCGCAAGGCTTATTCTCGACGCGGCAGCGCCGGCAAAAATTGTTGAGTCGAAGTTGTAGTCTTGTTTTAGCTTGATTTTACAGATTCATTAACTTTGAAAACTAAACGAAAACCTCAATTTTGGAAAAAAGGTCAACTGCATTCATGATTTTTATATTATTTTCTTCAAAGGAATGATCGAGATTTTTGACCACTTGAATAACACTTCTTGGATTCAATTTTTCTGCAAAGTATTTAAGTGAAGTTGATGGCTTTTTATCTGAAGTTTTTACCTCTATTAACGTATCTACTTTGCCATCTTTAAATAGCAAAAAGTCGACCTCTTTTTTTTCTTTGTCTCGCAGATAGTGAAGTGAATAAATTTCACCAAAAGCATCTTCGGCAAAATGAATTTTTTTTAAGATTTGAGTGGCAACAAAATTCTCGAAGACGGCTCCTTCGTCGCCAACGACATCGGCATTGTTCCAAAAATATACTTTTGAAGGTTTCTGAAGGCTGCGAGGCACACCAGTAACGAAAGGTTTGACTGAAAATGTGAGGTACATTCTTTCAAATGTTTCGAGCCACCTTTCAAGAGTTTTGGGAGCTACCTGCAAATCTTGCGCAATGTTAGACAAGACGACAAGTCCGCCACACCTCAGCTGGAGCGATTTAAAAAACAGCTCCATAGTTGCGAAATCATTTAACAGGGTTAAATCGCGTATGTCTTCACGGATTATTTTCTGAGTGCGAAGTCTATGCCATCTCGGGTCATCGCGACCGTTATTTCCTAAAAATGGCTCGGGAAATCCTCCTGTTTTTAACAGACGCTGCAATCCTTCTTGTGAACTTATTCCAGAAGGAAGATCGTCAAGGCCAAAAGGATGCAAACGCCAATAAAAGTATCGACCCAAAAGAGAATCTCCGCCACGCTGAAAGACATCTAGCCGCGCGCTTCCAGTGACAATAAATTTGTGCCTTTCACTCAACTTGTCGCAAAATCCCTTTATTAAGTTTTTCCATTTTCGATATTTATGAACTTCATCAAGTACGATTAGCGATGGATGCAATGGAAATTGTGCTTTGAGAATCGCATTGCGGTCATCTTCAAAATCCCAATTGAGGTAATGAGGCTGAAATCTCGGAAAATTGCTTGAAATTTCTTTTGCTAAAGTGGTTTTGCCAACCTGCCTGGGGCCGCCCAAAAAGACAGTCTTGCGTTCCAGATCCCCAATAATTTTTTGTTTTATATAGCGCACTTATAACCAATCCTGACTAAATCAATGTGCATGTTGATTTAGTCTCGACCAAATCAACATGTATGTCAAATTAGTCAGAAAAATTGCGATCTAGGATGAAAGGTCTTTAGGGTCATAGTGTTACGGGCGTCCGCAATCTCCTTTTGACTCAACTGGTCTCTAAATATTTGGAGAAGTAGTATAATGCTTCACTTCGAATATTTATAGGAGACCGAAATGAATCCCAATTATTTAATTTTACTCGACTCCCTTAGAATTAAACTAGAAAAACCTATCTCTCATTTAGACTATTCTTATCGAAATATAGATTCCTCAATTTTAGAGCCCGAAAAAATGTCGGAACAAGAATTGGCAAATTGGGAAAGCTTAACTGCCAGATTCTCTCGCGTTTCGGAAATTTTTTTGCAGCGGTATTTACGCACATGGATACTTAGTAGAGACCCTGGCTTTGAAGGCTCTTTTAGAGACATACTAAACGTTGCTCACAAAAATGGCCTTATAGACTCTCCGGACCTTTGGTTCTCTATTCGCGAAATGCGCAACCGCATGGCGCATGAATACGAAGACTCCCGCCTGCAGATTTTATTTGAAGAAGTGCTAACTTACACTCCTCATTTGCTTGCATTAAAAGGGAAATTACCAACATGAGATTGAGCGTTTCAGAACAAAATGCAATTCGGGATGCAGTGAAAAAAGAACTTGGAACCCACACTCCGCAAACCTGATTTAATAATTTCAACATTTAAAAAGCGACATAATATCGATCACTTATAGATAAGTGTCGTCAATAAATTGACTTTAAAAACAAACATTAGTAA
>JAYTOT010000195.1:0-22032 GCA_043747645.1 Pseudomonadota bacterium
CCCCGATACCTCTCCCGCCATTGATTACGAAAAAATAATCAAAGAAAAAGAAGCTGAAATAAAACTTCAGCAAGAAAAAATTGAGGCGCTCAAATCGGATCTTTACGCTCGAAATCTTGATCTCGAATCAAGCAAAGCTGAGCTCGAAAAAACAAACAAAATAATCTCAGACCTCAATAAAGAAATTCATGAAGCAGGAACAGCGAGTGAAGCTTTAAAGGCAAAAATAGAAGAATACAAAGCATATGTCGCAGTTTTGGAAGGCAATATATCTACAATGGAAAAAGAAGTAGAATTGCGCGAACAAAAAATAGCAATGCAAATTACTTACATTCAAAAAATGCGCATGGAATGCATGTTAAATTTATTGCCATCCGAAAATAAAAACATAGCAGAAGCCCACGGAATTTGGTTGCGCACCAAGAAAATAGGGCCTGAAGGCAAGTCAATCGCACTCAAAGAAGAACTCATTATCACAGGTGAACACTATTTTATCATTCGAACAGGACTAGAATCTATGCCTGACCTGCCGGGCCAGACTCAACAACAAAAACGCTCAGAACCAGCAATGAAGCCAGGAACATCAATAGAAATGGGTAAAATAATTATATCTGATGTGGGAATGGGTTCCAATTCGGCAAGCACAAATGTCTCGCAAAGTGTGAATCAATCTGATGCAACAAAAGACATGCGACTCAAATTAGAACCAGAAATGGACACGTGCCATGACACAAATGGAGAAATTATTGCAGAGCCGATTGAGTCTATTGGAGCGATTATGCATAAAAAAGACCACATCATGGCACTTGCAAAAATAGATTCGCCCATGATGCAAAACGACATGGACATGAATCATTTTATGGCCATCAAACCCGATGACAATATCGATTTAAAAGCCAAGTTTTTACCTGAAAATATTGGTTGCTGGACATATGAAGCGTCAACACCTTCCCAAACCGCACAGACGCCTCAAACTTCACAGGCAAGCCAGAGTAAACCAGAAGCTCAGAAAATCCCCGTTTTCAAACATACGGGAGAATTAAACTCCATTATTCCCGTTGGAACTCAAGACTGAGTCGTAAAAAAATTACTACTGACAACGTAACAATTCTTCGTACCATTTTTTAACTGCTGGCCCGTATGGCAAACGCACCGACGCATCGGGGTTGCCATTGTAATTGCGGGCCAGAGTGATTAAATCGACACCACTGCCACTTTCGCGGAGTTTTTCTTGCAGCACCCGGCTGGAATAGCTTAAATTAGTGAGCACATTAAACGTAATTCCCTTCCACATGGGGTCTGTATTACTTAAAGTACCACCATTTGGTTTGATTGCAGTGATGATTTGAGCAATTCCTATACCATTGCAACTGCCTCCGCTGCAGCTGTCTTTGAGAGACCCTAAACGGGTTTCTTGATACCCAAAAGCCATTTTAATAAGTGCTAAATCGTATGAATTTTTTTGAGCCCAAGCCACTAAATCTGTAGCATTGCCGGCCTTATCGTGCTTCACGGCTTTAAGGTAACAAACTTTAAGTAATTTAGCGTTGCCACAAATACTTTCTGAAAGTTTATTGCTCCCCTGCAAAGTTTCATTTTGAGTGCGATCTACTTTTTCAGAACCGCGAATACCCTGAGAAACATCATAGCTATCGACTGTTGTGTAATCGGCATATCCTGGCTTATCTTCCCAACTGAATTGGCAATAAGTTTTACCGTTGGCAACAACACCGTATTCATCAGAATTTGGAGGCCCCTTTGTTCCGTCAGGGACTGGAGTGGCATCGCCATTTTGGTCATCGGAGCCATTTTTTTTGTTGTCTGCTTTTTTGGTTCCAAAATTACCAGCAATATAACTCACAGCGCTGCAAGATAAAAAGAGAGAAAAAGTAAAAGAAAAAACAAATAATTTTCGAGTTGGGGTAAAATATTTCAAAATTAATGCCCTGTTTTAAGTTGAAAATAACAGATATATGAAATAAAGTAACAAAAATTACTCTACAAATAATACCCTGAGTGCTGGAATAATTTCGGTTTCGTATTTTTTAAGCGCAATAGCATCCCAGTTTTCTATAGGATTACCAACATTATCGGTACTCGAAGTATTATTGATTAAATTGTGAGCTTGGGCGTAAACCTGGTAAAATTTTAGAAATCGATATTTGGCATCGTGCTGCGGCAAATTGACATCTTCAAGTTCAGTCAAATCGGGAATGTCTTTTCGTCCCAAGGTTTTAATTCCCAAACCACGCAATCCTTGGGCCCACAAAACAAAATCTATTTTTCGTTGTTCCACAAAAGACACATCTTTTAGTTTTTTGACATGAAACAACGCTGCTAAATCGTTATTAAATTGCAATTTCATTTTTTTCTTAAATTCATCTACAGGGCCTTGAGTGCGCACCCACGACGGCACAGAAGGTAATATGTCTATAGGGCTTAGTTGTGGTGAATCAAGTAGACGATCTGGAATAAAAAATCGACCGGATAAATTAAATCCGATGGCCGCTCCATTTTGAAGAGTAAGCGGGTTTGTAAAATGCAACGACAAATCTGTAAAATCAAAAGGAGTCTGCAATGGGCCTTTAAATGCGCCAAAACCGTCGTTATAAAGATGGTAAATAAATTCGGCACAATACAAACTCACCTTGCCCGATGAATCAAACAGCCCGTCTTCAAAGCGCGAATCGAAGTAAACTTTTGAAAATTGAGCTAATTTTTGAATTGCCTTGAGGGGCATTCCATCTTCAAAATAAAATTTAGGGCGCATAAAAACTCGCGTAGACCTGTCGGTATCGAGCGGGCGCAATTGCAAACCATTGTTCATTTCTGCAGTGTAATAAAAAGCAAATGAATCTTCGTAATCCTTTATTAAAACCCCAGAATGAGTCACAAAATCTGGCACCTGTGCCAACGAACTAAAAAGTTCTCCAGGGCCATCTTCGCTCACCAACAACCACAAATCGCCTTGGCGCAAGCGCATTCCGAAAGTTTCGAATTGATAGTTTTGATTGCCCCAAGCATCTTGAAAAATATTCGAAAGCTCTAAATTATCGAATTTAACATCTAGAGCTTTTAATGCACTGCTAAAGCGCGACTCTAACAGGCTCAAACGAAAGGTAACCTGCGACAAATTTGCGCGTTTTGAAGTCAGGGCAGCCAATGCCACTTGAACCCCTTGGGCTTCGGGGCTTCCAGGAATCAGTGAATTCAAAAATTCCCGGTTATTGAGAATTTGCGCATCGATTGCAGATATTAAATAAGTCTGCCCTTTGCCTGAAAATAAAAAACCATGCCGAATCATGTGCTGAACAAGTGCCTTTAAAACTAATTTTTGATTTTCAGGTTTTTTAATTTTTGCCACGTTGTCGGCAAAACGCTTTAAACTTGAATAGGGGTTTTCAGCTTTTAAAAATACGTCTTCAATAGACGAAACCATGGCCATAAGGCCTGCTTGACAGCCCTGTGCCGGCCCTTGCGAAGCTGCGTCGAGCCAACGATTTAAAAATACCGTAGCGTGACTTTTTAAAAAACCAGCCAATAAGTTTTCGTCGCATGCAATATTTAAAATATCTTGTTGTCCGTAAAAAGATTCGCCAACGGGACGCATGCGCGATACTATAGCAGTGCTAGCCTTTAACACTCCTGCAATAATATTTACATTTTGTGCGTGCATTTGAGGCTTTTCAGAATTTAATAACACCATAAAATTTGAATTAAAATTTAAAATGCATGCAGAAAATTCGATGTATGCAGAATTCAATGACTCAGATGTACTTGAATCTACTTCTGCCAATAATGCCACAGCATCTTTTTTGAGATTAAAAACATCTTGAGCTTGGCTCAAGGTTTTCAACGATTGAATTTGATCGGACAAAGCTTTGCAGGAATCAGTGAGCCGAGCTTGGGCAGAAACACTCAACAGAGAGCCAATGACACTCAGAATAGAAAATATGACGCGAATTGTAGACATGTGCACATTCCTCCAGTTTAAACGGAGTGTGCCTTTATTGAGTTTAAATTTCAAGCTTGGGCGCCAAGCCGAAAATACATTTTGCATGTAAATATTCGAAATATATTCAACATATTATATTTTTACTAATTTAAATCCTTAAAACAAACGCTCGTACAAATCATAATGTTCTGCAGTCATTCCAACTGCCGTATATATTTTTTGCGCATTTGTGTTTCGCTTGTCTACAAACAATCGCAATCCACGCACATTTAAAGATTTAGCCTGAGTTTCGACATGGGTGTAAAAAGCGCGAAACAAACCAATGCCACGAGCTTCCGGCTTTAAATAAACACTGTGAATCCACCAAACATTTCCGTTGCGCCAATCGCTCCACTCGCTTTGCACCATTAGGCACCCAACTGGCCCTAAAGTAGCGTGCCGGGCAATAAGATAAAAGGGATTTGCTGAATCGGATTCAATATAATTATTCTTGTTAAAAACATACAATACACCTTTACAAACCGTCTCTAAATCGAGATTTTCATTCTCCGTTTCTAAGGCCATTGCAAGTTGAAAATTGGATATTGCGTTGAGATCTTCAAGCCGACCTGTTTCAATTCTTATTGCGCTAAATTGAAGACGGTCTGCAGTTTTTTCTGACGTTGATGCAAATTCAGACTTATTCGAAACTTTTGTTTGCGCCATGATCATTTCTGATTTTCTCACTAAATTAGTTTTCATATTAACTAAACTAAGTTTATTTTTTTCGGGCTTTAAAACCGTGAATATCAAAATTCACATAAATTTTATCTTGAGTTGTAGCAGAACAAACTCTTTGAATAAAGTCGTTGGCATACTCTGGGCCACCTTCTGCATCAATGTAACGAGTAACATAACTTGTAGACAGAAAAAATAATGCCACTTGCTGTGGTGTGATTTCGATAATATTCGAAAGAATGAATCTTTCTGCATCACAAAAAGAGCCAGAATTTTCAATTTTTTGCAGTGTGTCGTCGAAATCAATGAGCCTGTCGTCTCTGTGTCGCGACCAACGCATTGCCAAATCGTTTTCTATTATTTTCCGAATAGGTCCGTAAACAACAGGAAAATCGTATTTGTAGGCGCAAAAAATACCGTTGGCAGTGAGCACATTTGCAATGAGTGGCAACACCGCATCACGATTCATCCAATAAAATGAAGTGGCACTTGTCACTAAATTAAATTTATGATCACTCTTTAAATTTTCTCCTGTGGACACAGAAAAAGAAACTTCAGGATACGATTTTTTGGCATGCTCGATTAATTTTTCGCCCAAATCTTGGCCTTCAACAAACTTGAAATATTCTCTGAGCCTAAAAGTAGAAACCCCATTGCCGCAGCCAATATCTAGTGCTGCATCGCGCGCAGGACTTTGGTTTGCTAACATATTATAGAGATTTTCTGGATAGCTAATTTTTGCGCGAATGGTTTAGTAGGCGTCGGCATGTTTGTCGAATTGTTTCATAATACAAAGCCTTTTGTTGAGGTGAATTTTAGCCTCTACTATTCAAATAAAGATAATTGCTGGCGATCCCATTGCAAATGCGTGCCATCAAAAACAATATGCATGGCATCTGGGTTGCGAATTGTTTTCCAGTCATCATATCCAAATTCAGTATGAATGGAATTTAACAATAAACCAATGACATTTCCGTGCGACGCAATTGCAACAGTCTTACCTTTGTGTGCAAGTGCAAAATTTTTTACAGCACTCACCATACGCAATTGTGCAATGCGGCTCGATTCACAATTTTCTAATGCATAGTCAAAATCTGACCAAGCGCGAATTAAAATGGACTGCCAATCGGTTCAGAAATTTTCGGTGAGTTTTCTTTCGCGCAAATCATTTTCTAAACTTATTTTTAAATCACGGTCAGCGGCATAGGGCTGAAGAGTGTCAATTGCAGTTGGATAGGGTCTGGAATAAAGAACTCCAATTTTATTTTTCTTTAAAAATGGAACCAGGTCAGTTGCTTGTTTTTTGCCACGCTTCGAAAGGGGCCACAGGGGTTCGGGTACTTGAGCATCGGGCTGCGATTCGGCATGTCGAATGATAAAAACTGATGTTAAATCCTTCATACTTTTCTCTCTATTTTCTGAAACAAATATGCTCATTGACAGGTGAATCGTACACCTCAATATGATCTGCGCAACGCTTTGACGAGATTGACGAGATAAAAAATAGATTTAATTCGTCAATATCATCAGCCTCATCAGGGTGCTAAATGAAAATGTCTGAATTGCCTGAAGAATCGAACACTCCCGCTCAAAGGACAATTGCCGGCATTGAGTTAATGCGCATGTTGCTTGCATCCATCACAACAACTTGGACCATGAATCCGGGGATAACTCTGTGAAAAATCGTTCCGGCATAGTGCCTAAAATTGGGTAATGCCACATTTTTTCTCAAGGAACATCAATAGCGACCTTCGTCCTTTCCACAAACATCGTGTCAAAAGCATTTCCGTCTGAATTTGTGCAAGCGCGGGTTGAATCATATTTATTTTCTATCACCATAATCTCGGCACTGGCTGTTGTTTGTGATTTTATCGAAACTGGATACGAAACTGAATTAAAGTTACACAAAGGCTTCGTAAGTGCAGCATCCGAAAATGCCTTTACAGATGGGCGTACCAAGTCCAGATTAAAAAGTTTTGCAGATGTTGCATCAAAGAAAAATTGAATCTAGGATAACCAATTCGATCGACCTTCCTCGTCCATTGCAATGCTTTTTATCAATTCAAAAATTTCTCCCTTCTTGGATCGAATGAGCGAAAGTGCTGCCTCACGCTCTGTGCGAAGATGTCGCATTCGTGCATACTGTGCGCATAATGAAACGTAACGTACCAAGGAGTTTTTACCCGGTGCCAGCGCATCGGTTGTCATTCCAGCAAGTCCTTGCATAATGGCATCACGGTTGTCTTTCGTTTCTCGCACCGGCCAGGCAACATCAAAATCGTAAACAAAGGTTCCAAAAGATCCATCAGGTTTTTGATAGACTTTCGTATTGTAAAAACCTCCTGACAGGAAACTGCATGTTCCCGTCAAGTCGGATAAGGTAAAATAACTATTAGCTACCAAAAGTTCAAACCAATGCTGTAAAGCAGCATCACTACCCAATAATTTTGAGCGATTTAGCGTGAGTAAAAGCGCTTTATCATCGTGAGAATCTAATCTTCGACCTCCCAAACGAGCAGCTGCATCATCATGATCTTCTACGAGCAGGGCTTGTTGAGTCGTTGTGAATTTATTTCCCTCATCAATGTAACTGATTTTAGCTCGTCGTGCTTTATTCGCTGGTACACCAAGCAGATCAGCAATGGCATAGGCAATGTATTCTCTTGCAACAACACGCTCGTCTCCCAGGCGCAAATTGTCGGCCGGACCCAAAAGATCGCAATGCGTACCAAGTTGAAGGCTGTTGATACCTTCGAAGGGTGTTCCCTCAGTTGAAGATTTAAATATAATATTAAGTTTTTTGAATTTGCACTGTTTCAAACTTGTGTTTCCACGCTTTTTAACGCTCACGTCAATGGATTTGACGGAGCCATCACTTGTCGTAACTGTCACAACGCCTGGTTCCTTTTCTTCGTCCAAATCAGAGTCAAAAAGTTTAGACAGGTTTGCTTTTAGATTGAATTCTAATTGAGAGTTGGGTGAATTTTTCCAAAATTTTGCCGCTTGTTCCATTGAGCTTGAATTTGAATTTTTTTCTGATTGTTTGGAGTAGGACGTGCCAAAATTTCTACTTTTGCAAGAAAAAACGGTCAAACAAAGAAACAAGATAGTAAGTTTGCGACTAAGTGTGCACATTAAAATTCCTTTTTAGTTTAGCTTCTCCATCTTTCATACCCAAATGTCGCCTTCTTTTCAGTGTCTATGAAATTATAGCACTGTTTTTTATGCAGTTGGAAATGGTAGATTTGAATTTTTTTCATTCCCGTATTTTTTTGACGTCAGTCAATGCTCGACCGCAAGCCCACCGTTTGGCGTCTGCGTCAAGTGAATTTTTCTATGATTTGAATTTAAAAATTCTTGAGATTTTATTTTGCGTCATGGAATTAAAATTCTGAATTATTTGTTCACAACGGCGAGCATTTAGAGCCGGAAAGCATATGGGATTATTAGTAGGATGCAATCAAGAACCATAAAGGTAACGAGTCAGTTCTTCAAATTTTTTTATGATATAATTAGCTGCTTTTTGCAAGTCAACTCTAGGCATGTGTTGTAGAATCATTATTTCAACGCGACGTTTTAAAATATTCCTAATTTTAAGAGCGTACTTTTGTTGCCAATAAATATTTCCTTCTTCCCTTCGTTCATGGATATCAAGGATGGCTTTCAAAACATTCAGCAATGCAAATCCCCTCAAGAAAAAATACGTATTTAAGGGATCTTCTGCTCTAAATCGCCAAAACTGCCGCCTCGCATGAGCAGTGGATTCTGCATAAGTGTACTTAAAATCAAGATTTTCAGGCGCATGATTGGCAGAAAACAAATTAGATTGTACGAAGAGTTCTTTATTTTTTCCGTATTTTAATTTAGGAAGGAGATGGCTATGTGAAATGCATTTTGCCATTTATTATAGAAGCTGAACTCAAAATATCAAGAGCCAGTGCAAACAGAATATTATTAGGATTGATTGCCAAAGGAAAAATAACGAAACAAGGCAGTGGACCTAAAACCGCTTACCTTTGGAATACTGAAATATAAAAATAGACGAAATATTTTCTCAAGCTTGGTTTCTAAAAACCGAGTCCTTAGGTGCGTAAACTCCCATGACTGAGGATGATTAAATGCAATTTCAACTTTTGAATCGTATGTTAACCCGATGGTTTTTACCACTATGTGTTACTATTTTCTGTGTAAAATACCAAATAATGCGCGGCGAAAATGTTGAGTTTCATGAGTCATTACAATCATTTGTTATGTGTCATGAAGAGAATTCTAAAAGTGAATTTCAAATATTAACAGACCCCCAAGAAGCATCGGGCCATTTTTTAATTGATTTTGGCACCGAAAACTGGCAATGCAAAGCACTAAATTTAAACGAAAATCCGCCGACAAATACTTTATTTGAGGTGGCAACATGCTTAAAAATAAATAACGGTATTGTTGAAAAAGAATTAATTTTCAAATTTGGAGGTTGGCTCAATGAACTCACTGCGCACGAGAGTTCAAGCCCAGACAATAACATGAATTATCAGTGCCTTCAGCCTGACTAACTGGTTCTTATCAAATGACAGGTGCAGTCCAGTTTTCAAGCGCGTTTTTAACTGTAGATAGGAATTTACCACTGTCGGAACCATCAATCACACGGTGGTCGAAGCTTAATACCACATAAACCATAGTACGTATGGCGATGGCATCGTTAATAACCACAGGTTTTTTGGTCATAGCGCCCACGCCCATAATGGCAACTTGCGGTTGATTGATAATGGGTTGGCCAATAATTGTTCCGAATCCGCCATAATTTGAAATGCTAAATGTTCCGCCACGAACGTCGTCTGGTGATAATTTTTTAAGTCGTGCACGGTCGGCCACATTATTTAATTCACGTGCTAAGCCTACAAAACTGCGTTCGGTTGCATTTTTAATATTTGGAACAATGAGGCCCCAATCGAGTGCCACGGCAATGCCTAAATTGATGTCTTTTTTGTACAATACAGCGTCGCCATCAACACTGGAATTGACAACTGGAACAGCTTTAATTCCCTCAAGAGCTGCAGCCATAAAAAACGGCATAAATGATAATTTAAAGCCATGAGCTGTTTCGAATTTGTCTTTAAATTTAGCACGCAAATCGACAATTTTTTGCATATCGACTTCAATAATACTCGTAACATGGGGGCTTGTGTGTTTTGACATAACCATATGTTCAGCAATTTTGCGGCGCATGGTGGTCATGGGTACTCGTTCTACGCGCACACCATCAACCAACCCAGCAGCAGCGCCACCAGTGGTTCGCATTTGAGCTGCGGGTGCAGTGCGCACAGGCGCCACTGCTTGAGCTGCAGCCGCAGCTACAACAGGCGCTGGAACCTGAGATTGGGTTCCCATAAAATTCAACAAATCATTTTTAACGATGCGGCCCGATTCACCGGAACCAGATACTTGTGTCAAATCTACATTATGTTCTGCAGCCATTTTGCGGACGAGTGGGCTCGACAAAAGGCGTTCACCTTCGGCACGAGCAACAGAAGCTGCAGGTGTGGAAGCGGGAGACGGCACAACAACTGCGGGCGCGGAAGCGGGAGACGGCACAACAACTGCAGGTGCTTCGGCTGGAGCAGTCACAACTGGTGTGCTAACTGCAGCAACGGCGCCTGCGGCGTCGTCTAAGATTGCGACTACGGAATTTACAGTAATTACGGCACCCTCAGGAGCCATCATTTGCACTAGAGTTCCCGCTGCAGGAGAAGGAATTTCTGTATCAACTTTATCGGTAGAAATTTCAAAAAGAATTTCTTCTATTGCGACTTTGTCGCCAACTTTTTTATGCCAACGAGTGAGAGTTCCTTCGTTGATAGACTCGCCCATTTGAGGCATACGAACTTCAATTTTAGCCATAATATTTAATCCTCAAATGTGAATTGCATGACCTTTTGCCATATGCGCCGCTTCGAGCACTGCTTCCGACAATGTGGGATGCGGGTGAATGGTAGAAGCCAGTTCATCGATTGTCATTTCTAGATTATTGCCCAAACTGAATTCAGCAATCAACTCTGTGGCTTTGGCATGCACAATGTGCACACCTAAAATTTCACCATATTTACTACCAACCAAAAGCTTCACAAATCCGTCAGTGGCATCGTCGATTCGCGCCTTACCAATGGCAGAAAATGGAAACTTAGAAGCTTTGTACTCGCGGCCATCTTTTTTAAGAGCTTGCTCAGTAAAGCCAATGCTTGCGATTTCGGGATAGGTATAAACTGCGCTCGGATTAGTCATATAATTAATCGGCGTTCGTTTATTACCAGCAATAATATCCACAGCAAACATAGCTTCAGCAGAAGCTGTGTGTGCCAATTGTGGCGTTGGAATAATATCGCCTACAGCATATATTCCAGGAATATTTGTTTGGTATGTGTTAAAATCAACAGGAATAAATCCGCGCTCATCTACTTTTACGCCAGCAATTTGCAAGCCAGCGTCTTTGGTCACGGGAGCACGACCCACACTTATGAGAGCTTTTTCGAAGTAACGAGGCGCATTTTCGCCCTCAATTTGAACTTCTACTTTGCCACCTTTAGATACAATAGATTTAACTTTAATAGAAGTTAAAATTTCGACACCCTGTTTTTTGAGCATTTTTGCAAGCTCTGCTGAAGCTTCAAAGTCTTCTGTAGAAACAATTTGCTCAGCCATTTCAAGAATTGTAACTTTAGAACCAAATCTCGCGTAACAAGACGCGAATTCTGAACCAATCACTCCACCACCCAAAACACACATGCTTTCAGGAACTTTATCGAGGGACATAACGTGGTCTGAAGAGAGGATGTCTTTGCCGTCTAATTTAATGTGCGGAAGTTCTCGCACACAACTTCCCATTGCCAACAAAATTGTTTTGGCTGTGAGAGTTGTTTTGGTGCCGTCGGCCGCAGTAACTTCAACTGTGTTTTTACCAGCGAGTCTACCGTGTCCATTATGAACATCGACTTTGTTTTTTTTCATTAAAAATGCAACACCGCCAGTGAGGCTTTTTACAATTTCATCTTTGCGTTTGTTTACTTGGAGCATGTCGATGCTCACAGCGCCGGGCGCATCGAGGCCCGCAATTTTAATCCCGTAAGATGGCAATCGCTTTACTTTGTCGTACATGGTTGCAGAATATAAAAGGGCCTTTGCCGGAATACATCCAATATTTAAGCAGGTTCCACCAAGGGTCTTGGATTTTTCAACCAAAGCCGTTTTTAAACCTTGCTGTGACGCATAAATTGCGCCTACATAGCCTGCGGGACCGCTTCCAATCACTACCACGTCGTAAGTTGTAGACATTTGCCATCTCCTGAGTCAATATCCGCCGATTTCCAGCACGGCGAAAGTTGTAGACGCCAGCATCAGAAAAGGCAACCTTAGGCCGTGCACCCTTAGCGCAAACTGTTTTTTAAACCTCCCGAGGAGGGAAGTTGAAGTGAGTTCAGAGCCTTCCACAAATAATGAAAGCGCAATTACACCGCCGTCGGTGCAATTTATCAATGAACTGCGCGAGCGCACTTCACCTTTACACATGAGTTACCTCACTTCTGGTACAAGAATCACGGAAATACCAGCATCGTCCCGCTTTGAAATCGCATTGGTTGGCCGCAGTAATGTTGGAAAAAGTTCGTTGTTAAATTTCATGGCCGGACAACGTCAATTAGCCCGTGTGAGCTCCACTCCTGGCCGCACGCAAATGATTAACATATTCAGTGCCGAACGAGACATCTTTCATTTTGTCGACCTCCCCGGTTACGGTTACGCCGTTTCTCCGCGCGAAGCGCAGGCTCATTGGGCAGGCGCCCTAGAAGAATATTTCAGCAGCCGCGAAGGCTTGGTTGGAGTGCTATTTTTAGTCGATTCACGCAGAGACATTGTAAAAGAGGACGCTGATTTATGCCGCTGGTTAACCTCCATAGACCTCAACGTACTAGCAGTGCAAACTAAGTGCGATAAAGTGAATAAAAGCCAAATGATGCAAGCCCGACTGAAGCAAACCAGAGCATTAGGCCTGCCACCAGGAATGATTGTTTCTACAAGTGTCGAAAAAAGAACCGGACTTTCTGAACTCTGGACAGGAGTGTCTGGCATGCTGGAGAGACCACTTGAACTTTAATTCACTGGCAACTTTAATTTCAGTATTAAATACTAATAAGCCAGCAAATATTGAAACTCTGGTTGCAAGTGGCGCGCCTGAAATTCGTGAAAATTTCGTACTTCTTTACGAATCTAAATCGCTTCAACCCGCCTCTCAAGACCGGCCTCGCGTTATATTACACAACTCAGACGCATCATTTTTGATGGCTTATTCCGGATTTTCATTTTTAGAAAAAGCCGATCAATCGTCAAATAATGTTGAAATTATTTCTTTCAATTCTAAAACATCTCAGTTTGAATTTGCAGAAATCCGCTTTCCTGAAGGACGCATCGAACTCAATCCTTCTAAGTGCAGCACTTGCCACACACCATCTTTACGCCCTAATTGGGACCCCTACCCCAATTGGCCCGGTGTTTATGGCTCTGCAATTAATTCTCTTAATACCTCAGCGGGCATTGCAGCCAAGACCGTTGAGGGGCATATGTGGAAAGAATTTTTAACAAGAGGCCCTCAGTTATCGCGCTATAAATCGCTCGATTTTTCGAAAGACTCTGCTGCACTTTCTCGACCAGACTCCGAAGCAATCAATTTGAGAGCATCGCACAACACCGCTTTTACCATAAATTTAGCCACCAATAATTTTAAGAGAATTGCCGCAAACGTGCGAAATTTGAACAAACCAAAAGCAATAGAATGGCTCAAAACTTCAATTACAGACCCAGAAGTCATTTTGAGTGCAAGTCCTGTGTTAAACGGCGCAGAACCAGCCTTTTTGACATTTTTGGCCAATACATCGCCGCAAATTTTAGAGAAAATTAAAACAGAACAAAACTCTGGAATATCGACACTTATTAGCAGATATAACGCTACTGTGGCGCACAGTAATCCACTTTCTGGCTTGCAAGATTTATTAAAAACTGGGGGCGAACAGTGGCCGGACGACCGCGACAGGCTTCCCATTACAGCATTTGTTTCATTAGGAAATGCACTTGGATTGCGCACCGAAGACTGGAGCATGAATTTCAGAGGGGGATGGTTTTTTTCTTCCGGCAGCAGCGGCATCCGCGATTTTTTGAAAACTCCATAGGAATAATTCAGTGAATTCGCAATCAACATCAAGCTCCATTAATAAAGTAACAAAAAAAAACCGAGCACAAATCCGCAGAGAATCGGAGCTGCTGGCTCGAAATAATTTTATGAACTCAGCAGTGTCTTTGCTTGCCACTCTTGAAGAACATCAACCATTAAAACCACGAGATACCTTTGCCTCAGAAATAAAAGGCTTGCTGGACTCTGTGTTAACTCGCGCGTTAAAACTTGATAAAGAAAACTTAAATATTTCTGCAATACAGTCATTAGCAAGGCATCACGTTAAAAAAGATTCCAATCAGATAGAGAACTCGACGGATAAATCTGTCCGCCAAAAGCCACTGGTTACTCAAACTTCCACACTTCCGAGGCATTCCGGAATTTCGGGCACAGGGCATTTGCAAGCGCCCCAGCGCACTGTTAAAACTGAAAAACCAATTATTTCTCACGAAAAAGAAGGCTATATTACGCCACAATCAGCAAAAGAATTGCTTGATTATCACCCAGAAGTCGTATTGTTTGCGCCTCAAATCCCGCCAAATACCGGCACAATCGCTAGGGCTTGTGCCGCATTAAGTGCACGCTTGCACCTTATAGAACCACTGGGATTTGACCTCAGCGAAAAAGCAGTGCGTCGTGCTGGCCTCGATTATTGGCCATTTGTAGACATCACAGTGCACCAAAGTTGGGAGTCTTTTGTGTCTACCCGACCCAACCGGCGTTACCTTGTGGTAGAAACGGGTGGTAATCAGACGCCTCATAATTTTAAATTTGAAGCTGGCGATTTACTTATATTTGGAGCTGAAACATTTGGGTTTCCTAATAAACTTATGGATGAACTCAAATTGAACCACCGTTATGAGCACCTCACCATACCTATGTTTAACAGAGGCGTGCGTAGCCTCAACCTTTCAAATACAGTTTCGATTGTGCTCCACTCTGCAATTGCATCGCTTCAAGATTGAACCTTGACGTTCGACAAAATTAAACAGACACCCTAGTCTGTAGAGTTGTGTTTGATTTTCCCATTTTTTCCTAGAGCTGCTTATGAGATTGCGCATTCAGCAGGATTCCGCGTCCTATTTTTTTGCTGAAATTGTCACGCTGGGCGTGATAGCACTTTTATGCTTGGGTTTTGCTTCATTCATAACGGCAGGAAGTGCGCAATTTGAAGCTGCAGTGCCCATTGACACAAGCCTCTCTGCGTTGCCCGGATACGCTTTATTATCGTTAATGCGAAGCCTTATTTCTTTAACAATTAGCCTTATTTTTGCAGTTTTATTTGGAAATTTAGCCGCCAGGAGCCCCAGACACGAAAGAATTTTAATTCCACTTCTCGATGTTTTGCAATGCTTGCCCGTGCTTACTTTTTTGCCCGGATTCGTTTTAACTCTTACAATGATCTTTAAAAGCAGCCGTTGGGGCCTCGAAATTTCGTGTATTCTCATGATTTTTACAGGTCAAGCATGGAATTTAGTTTTTGCATATTACGATTCTCAAAAGCAAATGACTCCAGAATTGCGCGAAGTTACAAAGCTCTATGGTCTGTCTTCTCGCCAAAAATTCCTTTTGCTCGATTTACCAAACGGAATGCGGCCACTGATTTACAACGGCATGATGTCTATGGCTGGTGGATGGTTTTTTCTCACACTTTGCGAAGCTTACACGCTAGATGATAAAAGCTTTCGCTTACCCGGATTAGGCAGTTACCTTACGGTTGCCTTTGAAGCACACAATACTACAAGTTTTTTGGCGGGGCTTGGAGCATTGGCAACGACCATAATTGGCGTAGATTTTTTACTCTGGCGGCCTCTCATTGCCTGGGTTTCTGATTTTGGAGACGGACAAAATTCTGGAGAACCTGCCAAGCAAAGTCTTTTTTTGATTATGATGAAAAGAGCAAAACTCATTTCGCTCCTCACAATTTTATTTGATAAGATAATAGACGGCTTAATATTAGGAAAAGAATCGCGCGCATTTAATATAGCGCAAAATTTATTTTCCAGAAGCACCAGCAATCATTTTTTAAATTCTTGGGCATTTTCAAGTGAATCTAAACCAAAAAGACTGCGCAAAGGATTCGGATTTTCCATGCGTTGGGCGGCTAGCTTATGTGGTGGAGCGTTACTTTATTATGCCCTTCCCTACATTCCACAGCTCGCCAAATCTCTCTCTTTAGTTGGAAAATCGGACTGGCTTCAACTGACAAACGCCTTGGGTTACACATTTTTACGAATTGTATGCGTGGTTATTATTTCTACCGCATGGACTTTGCCTTTGGGATTATGGGTTGGACTTAACCCGAAAGTTGCTAAATATGTACAGCCAATTATTCAAAATGTTGCTGCGTTTCCTGCTCCCGTATTGTTTCCGATATTTGCAATGATTTTTATACAATGGCAAATTCCAGATGGAGTGAGTGCCATTTTGCTCATGACAATTGGAAATCAGTGGTACGTTTTATTCAACATTATTTCAGGTGCTACTGCTATCGATCGTGAACACAAAACCGTTGCTCAGGTGTACGGTCTTACACTTTGGCAAAAATTAAGACTTGTTTACTTACCAGCATTGTTTCCGTCAATTGTCACGGGTTGGATTACTGCTGCAGGAGGAAGTTGGAATGCAAGTATTGTGGCAGAACTCGTAACGTACCCAGGAGGGGTGATGCAAGCTAAAGGCATCGGCGCCGAAATCACCAGGGCAACTATGACTGGCAATTATGCATTATTGGGTGCAGCAGTTATTGTAGAAACCGTCGCTCTCATTATAATAAACCGCACTGTTTGGCGCGGACTGCACCTTTTATCAGAGAAAACTTATGGCTATTAAATCGCAGTCAACAAGTGCATCGTTAGTTTCGGTGCGCGCCCTTTGCAAAGATTTTCACCGACCCAATGGTAATTTATTTGCCGTTTTAGAAGGTATTTCTTTAGAAATTCACGATGGTGAATTTTTGGCATTGGTTGGAATTTCTGGCTCCGGAAAAACCACTTTATTGCGCTGCATTGCCGGATTATTACAACCCGATCGTGGCACCGTAACCTTTGCAGAACCTCCCAAAAAAACAACTCAGCTCCTTTCATTTGTGTTTCAAAATTTTGCCTTGTTACCTTGGCTCACAGTGCGCGAAAATGTTGAACTCGCCATGCAAGCAACACCCCGCGCAGATCGTGCGGCGCAAGTGGATCGCATGCTCAATTTGCTTGGTTTAGGCGGATTCGAAGACTGCCGCCCCCGCGAACTTTCGGGCGGAATGAAACAACGTGTGAGCCTTTGCCGCGCCATGGTCGGAAACCCCATGTTACTTTTAATGGACGAACCCTTTAGTGCCCTTGATGCCCTTACGGGCGAATCGATGCGCTCCGAAATGGGGCGACTTTGGATGCAGCCAGACCGTGCCATTCGCAGTGCTGTTTTGGTGACTCACAGCCTTTCTGAAGCACTTCAATTGGCAGATCGTATTATTATTTTGTCGTCGAATCCTGGGCGCATTTATAAGAGTTTTGATGTCCCCCTAGCCCGGCCGCGCAACCCTCATTTAAAAGCATATCAAGATTTAGAGGCAGACGTCGAAAGGGCTTTTGGTGAATTGCATTTGGGCGAATGGGGCGCAAATGATTCACAAAATGTTCACGATTTAGCTCTGCCATTGCCAAGTTTAAGTGCATCTTTTGTTCGAAAACGAGTGAAGCCGCTCATAAACACTGGTCTCACTTTAATGGAAGGATTACTCGCCCGACTTTGGGAAGAAACGGAAGACCAAGATTTGTACGACCTTTGCGAAGCCATGGGCCAAAGTGTCGACCAAATGCTTCCGGCCGTGGCAAGTGCAGAAATGTTAGATTTTATAACCACACCAGGAACAAAACTTGTGTTGACGAGCCTGGGACGTTCTTTTGCTTCAGAACAAAACCCATTGGCGCGCCAAGAGCTATTACGTGAAGCATGCCTTAGCCTTCCGCTCATAGAAATGGTCCAAAAAATCGTCAAAGAACATGGAGAAGACGGATTAGAAAGGTCAGAAGTTATGGCTCAAATTGTCAACCTTTTACCTTTTGAAGACCCCGACATTCAATTTGAAGCACTCGTGAAGTGGACGCGACACGTGGACCTCTTGTCGTACGATGCTGCAAAAGATCTCCTGTTTGCCGAAACTTGACGACACTTACACGTGGTGCAAAAAGGTTTCATTGTGTTGTTTTTAGACCCTTGCAGGGATTACTCTCAACTCACAGTAAAATTTGCGCAAACGCTGGTTCATGCAGCGTTAAAAGAATCTGAGGGAGAAGTTCTGTGTCCACTGAAATGAATTCTATTTTTCAATCGAACGCCGGATATGTCGAAGAGATGTTTGCACGCTACAGCGCGAACCCGCAATCTGTTGCACCGGAATGGCGTTCGTGGTTTGAAGGATTCAACGAAGGTTTTGGCACTGCAACCCGCTTGGCAGAAAACCTTCCTGAGTTGCAAGAAATACTGACTCAAATTGCTTTGAATGCCGACCGCAATATTCCGGCAAGTAACACTGCGCAGACAATTGAAAAAAAAGACGCTCAAAATGTCTCAACCGCAGGGCTTACTTTTGAACTTAATGTCCATTTATTGGTTCAAAGTTATAAAAACTTTGGGCATTTAAAAGCACGCATTAACCCACTTTATACTGAACGCAATTCTACAAATGCCTTAAACCTTGATCATCATGGCTTAAAATCAGACGATCTTGCTAAAAATACGTCAGCAGGTATTTCGTTTGGATGGGGAAGTTTAACTTTAGCAGACCTCATTGCTCGTCTCGAAAAAACATACTGCGGTTCGGTTGGCATAGAATATGCCCATATATCTGACCCCGACGAACGCAAGTGGCTCGAAAATAAATTTTCAGAAATTTATGCTCCTATTGATTCTGCCACTCAGCAAAAAATGTATTCGGAATTGGCAGCAGCCGATGCTCTCGAAAAAACCATTGGTATAAAATACCTTGGTAAAAAACGCTTTTCTATTGAAGGAGCTGATGCGCAAATTCCAGCTCTCGAATCATTTATCGAAGCTGCCACCCAACAAGGCGCCAAAGAATTTTGCTTAGCTATGGCCCACCGAGGGCGGCTCAATATTTTAGTAAATGTTGTTAAAAAACCTTTAAAATCCATCTTTGCCGAATTTGAAGGCTACCCCAATCCTGAATTAGATGGCGACGGCGATGTAAAATATCACCATGGTTTTGAATGCCATCGAAAATCTCGCAATGGCACAGACATTGATATTTCACTTTCGTGTAATCCGAGTCATTTAGAATTTGTTGCTCCCGTGGCTCTTGGTGAAACCCGCGCAAAACAAGTGTTAAAAAATTTAAATTCGATAGATTCTTTTTCAGCAGTTGTCCCAATAGTATTGCACGGCGACGCAGCATTTGCGGGACAAGGCGTTGTTTACGAAACCTTTCAAATGATGCTTCTAAAGGGTTACGCTGTTGGCGGAACTCTGCATTTAATTGCAAACAATCAAGTTGGATTTACAACAAATCCTTCCGAATCTCGATCGACGGAATACTGCTCCGATTTGGCAAAAACCTTTGGTGCGCCAGTTTTTCACGTCAATGCAAGCGACATCGATACTCTTCACAATGTCATGAATCTTGCTGCACAGTACCGGCAAAAAACCAGCAAAGATGTGGTGGTCGATTTAGTTTGCTTCCGGCGCCACGGCCACAACGAAAACGATGAGCCAAATTTTACACAACCTGGATTGTATAAAATAATAAAAAATAAAAAGGCTCCCTGCGAAGATTACGCTCAATATTTATGCCTGCAAAAAGCCCACGAATTCAACTCCGAAACTTTATCTAAAGAATACGACGAATTTAAATCTCAAATGACCGCAGTGATTGAGACCGTTCGCGCTGAACATTATCCAATTCAAAAAAATCCGCGCCCACAGCGTTGGCAGCATATTAAAAGTGCTTCAGAAAAAGAACTCTTAGCGCCAGTCAATACTAAAGTAACAAAAGATACTCTTAAAAGTTTGGGTCAAAAAATTCTTAAATTGCCCGCAGATTTTAATGCCAATCCAAAATTAGCTCGCACT
This sequence comes from Pseudomonadota bacterium, assembly GCA_043747645.1. GTDB lineage: Bacteria > Bdellovibrionota_B > Oligoflexia > Silvanigrellales > Silvanigrellaceae > JAYTOT01. The sequence continues at coordinate 19,965 of JAYTOT010000195.1, forward strand.
GTTCTTGCAGACAGGCAAGAAATGATTAGCGAAAACATTCTTGTTAATTGGGGTATGGGTGAATTGCTGAGTTACGCCTCCCTTTTAAATGAAGGTTACAGCGTGCGCCTCGCTGGGCAAGATACAGGACGCGGAACTTTCGGCCACCGCAACGTTACTCTCATTGATTTTGAAAACGATTCTCACATCACTCCTATATCAAATTGTGCTGAGCATGGTGCCAGATTCGAGGTTATTGACACTCATTTGTCTGAAACTGCTGCCATGGCATTTGAATACGGATACGCGCTTCAACACGAAAAAGCCTTGGTGCTCTGGGAAGGGCAATTTGGCGACTTTGGCAACGGCGCCCAAGTGATTATCGACCAATTTATTGCAGCAGGAAACAGCAAGTGGGGCCAAACACAGGCACTTACTTTATTGTTACCTCACGGCTATGAAGGCCAGGGCCCAGAACACTCCAGCGGACGCATTGAACGCTTTATGCAATTGTCCGCCCAAGGCAATATGCAAGTTTGCGTTTTCTCTAATGTGGGTCAATTGTTTCACGCTTTGAGACGTCAAGTTGTACGTTCTAGCAGAACACCACTTGTTATTTTCACCCCAAAAAGTTTTTTAAGATCTCAACGTGCGGCGGTTACTCTCGACGATTTGGCCGAAGGTACTTTTGAAGAAATATTAGACGACAATCGCAACATCGCAGCAGCAAAAGTAAATAAAATTATAATTTGCAGTGGTAAAATAAGCCTAGATTTATTCGATGCTCTCGAAAAACCTGAATACAAAACTCAAGCTAACGAAGTTGCAATTTTGCGCCTCGAACAATTGTATCCTTTGGCTTCAGAAAAAGTTGTTACTTTACTCAAGAAATTTAAAAACGCAGTAAACGTATGCTGGGTTCAAGAAGAACCCAAAAATATGGGTGCCTGGATGTTTGTGCGCGACGGACTTCAAGCCTGCCTAAGCCAATCTGGGTTGAAAGCAAAACCTATGGGATACATTGGCCGCACAGTGCGCGCCAGCCCTTCCGTGGGCCTCGAAAAAGCACATTTGGCGGAGCAAGAAAAACTCATCTCAATGGCGTTAGGGAATTTATCCGAAGGTCAAATTTGATTGAGTTGCGGACTGTGCTCTTCGAGTTTGATACTTGCTGAACGAGGCTGGCAGAATTTAAATTCTCAAGATTCTAATTATTTTTGGCACTTAAAGGTAAGGCGCCATTCTGTTACGTTACTTGTTGAAGTACTGCTAGAGGTTTCAACACTTTTCGTTTTCTTGCCAAATAAATTTTTATCTTCTTTGGGAGTTTCATTTTGCTTGGCTTCAGTACGCGAGCCCACAACCACTTCTCCTTCTTTAACTATTTTATACGTTTTGCCCGCACATGTTTGGCGCATTAAAGCTTCGGCTTTCTGCCGCGCTTCTTCGTTACCTTGAGGAGCAATTGTTACAACTCCGCCCACTTCTGGCTCCGATTCCACCATTCTTGCAGTGGCACAGCCACCCAAAACTGCGAGACAAACCCCAGACATCATCAAACTCTTCACAAGATTATAACGCACTCCAAACTCCTTTTAATGCAGAACAGTTATTTTTCGCGGTATCAACACTTAAATCTTTATAGTAAATCATTCTGCCTTTGTTTTTTTTATCGTCTTCTACTTCCGAACATATGCCAACGGCATTAGTACGCGTGCACGCGCCAGCACCTTTGAGTTTTGGTGACTCACAATCGGCCAACATAGAATCAGCGTCATCGGAATTTGCTGTAAATTCTACACACAATTTTGATGCGGAATCTACACAAGAAACTGTCTTTTTTTCAGTGCTTTTTTTGCCACATGAAATTAAAAAAAACGAAATCCCAGAAATCAAAATGCCAGTTCGAAAACTCATTGCTCCTCCGTTTTTAACACAATCAAGAGATTAAATTTAAACCAAACAATTCGTCATTTCAAGTAGGCAAGAAGTAAGCGCTTCACGCGCGGCAGGTTTTGAACACAATTAAAAAATGCAAGACTCCCTTTTTGACCGCAAATCAAGGGAGTTTTTAATGCTTGCAAAGTCG
>JAYTOT010000196.1:0-1901 GCA_043747645.1 Pseudomonadota bacterium
GCAAAGGCTGTGGAGGCAAAGGCTGTGGAGGCAAAGGCTGTGGAGGCAAAGGCTGTGGAGGCAAAGGCTGTGGAGGCAAAGGCTGTGGAGGCAAAGGCTGTGGAGGATTTGGCTGTGGAGGCAAAGGCTGTGGAGGATTTGGCTGAGTTGGATTGAATTTCACTTCACATTTGCGCACTTGGCCAAGCTGAATAGCAACGGGATCGTTCTTCCAACGAAAGCATTGATCCCAATCTTCGCCATATTCTTTTTGAGAATTAAAAGAATTTTGAGCCACATATACATTATTTTGAACGTATAAAATTTGACCACTGATTGCAAATGCTTGAGCACTCAAAAGTGAAACGGAAGCAACTAAAAAACTACGGACCATTGCTGATCTCCTTTTTTGAAAGATGTGAACCATTTTCGAACATTAAACGCAGACGATTTAATTGTGTTTTCACAATTTTGTCAACTCCGTCAGATTTCGCATATTTTATGATTTTCTCTTGAAATCGTCATTTTTTTCATTGTTTGCCGGAAATTAAAAATTGGATATGTCAACAACTGCTTCCCAGTAGAGCTGACAAAATCTGAAACCGATTCAAAAAAAAAGCCCTCAACAGTCATTCGAGAGGAATGTGCTGGGGCGGGAAACAATTAAATTCTATTAATCAATTCTAGTGAAGCAATATCTCAGTTGCATTCCACAAAATACGCAGGGTTCCAGTTGCCAGACTTAATTTCAATGCGAGCAGCTGCTACAGCATTGCGGCTGACAGAAGCGCGAACATTTACGTTCAATCCGTTTCCTTCGCCAGTGAAAATAGCAAGCGTGGGGCTACCTGGTTCTACATAAGCCAGTCCTAAATACACTTGTCCATACTTAGAAGCTCCGCCACCAGCAGGCTTAATTGTGTAAACTAATGTAGCTTGTTCAATAGCATCATCAAAACTTAATGTGAACGAAATAGTATTATTCGCACTTGAAGATGATTCGCTGTATTCGCAAACTGACCCTGTGGACTTAACATTTGATTCATTTTTTTGCGTTTGAGTGCCGCAGCCTTATAACGTCAATACTGAAAATGACAGTGCAATCAAAGATTTCCCATTAAACATGAACAACTCTCATAAAGTAAATAAAAAATTCAAACCAACTTAAAAACTACAGTAAATGTAACAAGAACTGTGTTTTTGTCCCCTAACGAGGTTTAGGGGACTTTGCAAGGAACAATATGGGGATTTCGGCAAAACAATAGGTAACAGGCTATTATTTTTATATTATTTACTTATTTTGGGCGATTTTATTGACTCCATGGACTGTCACAAATTGAATTAAAAAAATCTGACACTCCGTTAATTTTGAAATCAACCGATATTGAGGTGGCGAAAAGCAATGTTCGTAAATTCACAACCCAGAATGAAGAGAATTTGTATGTACAAAAGAACAAAATCCACGAATTCATTTACTAAAACATCAGTATTTATGACTTTATTCATTTTACTTTCGGCATGTATCAAAAAAACTGAATCAGACGTTCAACCCACATTCATCACTTTAAGTAAGGCAATCTATAGAATATCGCCTTACATATTTATCACCTAGTGCATCCAATGTACGTTGCACAAAGTCTAGCATATCGTGAAAGAAATATTCTACTTTATTATTCCGGTGAATCACTGTTACGTCGACGCCTTCAAAGTTCATATTGACCCAACGAATTGTTGGGTTTGAAGTTCCTTTTCTATTTTGGTTCGGTAATTCTTTATTCAATTTTGTAAGATTTAATCTTAGTCTTCTCTGCTAAAGCGAATAAAGCAAAAGCGCAATTGTCATAACCGTAACAAGAGCAATGACCCTATTTGGATTTTTAAGAAAAAAGGCATCGGCAAAATATTGCGGGTCTTTTAAAAAC
>JAYTOT010000197.1:0-3230 GCA_043747645.1 Pseudomonadota bacterium
GTCGCATACGCGCCATTACAAAAAAAAGAACGTCCCCTGATTGGTAGAATTCATTCTGCGCACGCCCTCTTTCGCATGGCACAGTTCGAAAAACAGCAGAATCTGCAATGCGAAACTCCAAGTGTTCAGCTGCTTTCGCAGACTATTCAATCGATACCTCTGCATGGGTTAACCGATTTTGGGAGGTTTCTTGTCACGGAAATTTATGAAAAATCTATTTAATCTTTTTTTCTTTTGCACAATGTTCACATTCGGGGGTAGAAAAGCTTTGGCTGCACTAAACGAGATCCCATCTTTTGGATTCATTCCTGCCGTGTTTCCTCGGGACCCAATTGAAATCAACCTGTTTTTAGAACATGTGGCACTAGGGCAAGTGATTGAACCTCTCATTTCAACGGATAAAGAAGGCAACGTAGCGCCTGGGCTTGCACAGAAATGGGAATTTTCAAGTGACTCCAAGAAAATAATGTTTACTTTGGAACCTGGGCTCGTTTTTTCAACAGGCGCACCTTTAACAGCAGAAGATGTAAAGTTTAGTATTGAACGGCACATGCAGAGCAATTCTCAGTCGAAGCCTTATCTGCAGTGTATTGAAATAATTAATGTGAAGTCCAAAACCGAAATAGAGTTTGTGCTGAACGAGGCGCAGCCCGCCCTCATCAAGGCCCTGAGCCGCGATCATTTAGGTGTTCTTCCCAAGGGATGGGCTTTTAATAAACAAAGTGGCGAGCCTTATACTGGATCTGGCCCCTACAGAGCAGTAAAACGAAACGACGGTTGGCATTACGTGATGAACACTCATTACAGAAAAAAGCAGCCCTCGCTAATACCTGAATGGAAGATTTTGCTTTCCGATGAACCAGAAAAAGAAATATCAAAAGGCTTAGTTCCTGACTATATGCCAAGTGCAATGTCTGTTCCATTGGCAGCTTTTAGGAAGCTCCATCCAGAAATTCAAAGGAGCTACACCATTGCAGAAGAACGTCATTACTCTCAACTTTCCGGTTGGTGGTATCCACATGGAGTGCATTATTTAAACGAAGCGAAAAGAATAATTGCTATTTGCACCATCAAGAAATATCTGCGCAAGCGAGCTGAGGCAAATGGATTTAAAATCGCTACAGGGGTTATTCCTGAGGGTGTTGCGGGTTTTCTACCTACGCCCCTTGACGATTTGCCAAAATGTAAACCAGCTTCTCAAGAATTTGAAATCAAAGTGGCGGTAATAAAGAGTGGCTATTCTGTTGTAGTAGATGCATCGGCTGTTGATGAAATGCGGAAGTCAGAAAAAGTCAGGATCAGCTTTTTTCCTTTTGAATTAGCAAATAAGCACGTTTTGATGGAGATTAAACCTGACGTGGTGATTACAGCCTGGGCGGGAGGATTTAATGATCCCCAAGGTTTTTTGCCAATTTTAACAAATACTTTAGACATTGATCTATCAATCTATTTTGGATCTTTAGCTCCATTATATCAAAGCGCTAGGGCAGAAGGAGATTGGACCAAAAGGGCTGAGTACTTTCGATCTTTAAATGAAAAGCTGCAGCGCCAGATGCTGATGGCGCCAGGCTGGAAGCTAAGCATTTTCGCCCTACGTCGAAATAATTTAGTTGTCAATGTTCAGAATTTTCGATTCAGTCCAAGTTTGGTAAACGTTTCGTTTGCCAATTCAAATCCTTAATTATTTTAGGAGTTTATAAATGTTCGATTTTGATATTTACTTGGAAGATGTTTTCGGTGAATTGCGCAGAGACGGCTATTAAGTCTAGGAATGAGTAAAACTGCAGGTTTACCTGATTTCAGCGCCGAAAGGCGTTTTTTTTTGGATATGAGATGAAAATTACATTTGCTGTGAACAAGATCATCGTTCGATTTGGAATCACCGACGCACTATATCGGAGCACTGCTTGGGCTGGAAACATTGTTTCAAGCGCTCTTATTGCCCTTGTAGCTGGTTTTGGTCCTTCGGGTATTTTGTTGAGCAGCTTTGTTCAGCTTCTCATTAGCTCAGTACTTGAAATTCCTACCGGCCTTTTAGCCGACAAATATGGTCATAAAAATGCAGTTATTTTAGGTTTTTCATTGAAAGTATTTGTGACTCTTTTTTTTGCAGTTTCGTTCTATTTTGCAGTTCAAAAAAATACAGGCGCTGCATATATATTTCTAGCATTAGAGGCGACACTCGATGCATTTGCAAATTCATTCATCAATGGAGCGTACCAAGCCGCTTTTTCGCGTCACTACACGCAGGAATGCTTGCAGCGAAACATTGACCCTAAAAACGCACCATCGCTTTTTTTGGCGAGTTTCAAATATGGAGTGCCATTGCGCATGGCAATTCCATTGGCTTTTGCATTGGGGTCATGGTGGCTATCCTTTCATTCCGCAATGCGAATTGAATACATGGGCGCAATATTGTTATTCGCCGTTTTTATGATGAGATTTGTTGTTATTGCAAAGGTGTTTTCAGATTTAAAAACTCTGCCGTCATCTGACGACAATCCGCATAAGACAGCCAATTCGTTTTACGAGTTGGCTATGACTGCAAAACGAGAGTTGCTGGCAAACCCATCGTTAACAGCAATGTTTGTGGCGGGAGATTTGGCGCAACTGGCAACGAGCATGTATTTTCTGGCTCGTTCATTTGCATTATTGCAAGCTTCAGGGATACCAGATAGTTACGTGTGGCTTGGCGGAATGTTGTGCGCAATTGGGCTCCAATTTACCATCATATTGGTGTCACGAGTTGTTTATCCAAAGCTCACCACCGTCGGTGCGAAAAAACACATCCCGCTGTGGATTTTATCAACAGGCATTCTTTTTGCAATTAATGCACTATTTTCACATTTTGCCCAATCGGAGCTCATCCACTTTGCTGTAAATTCCATTTGTGCAATTGCGATTTCAGTTCTTGCTGGCGGAATTTCACGGGGCGCAACTTCACTTGCGTTAGGCGTAATCGCCCACAATTCATCAGCAACTTGGCTGAGCGGTGCCAGCACAATAGCGCTTTTTCTTTTTTCTTTGGTTTCAGGATTGGCAGTCAGTTTTCAAATGCCTTCCATCGAGAATTTTTATGTTTGCTGCGGGTTTGCCATTATTCAGTTTTTAATTGCGTTTCATCTGTATACCGTAAGCGGTGAACGGGGCCTGAATTATTTTTAGCCGCGCCTGTGAGATTGTTGATTTTCAATCTCGGCAATGGCGGATTTATGAATTTAAAATTTGAA
>JAYTOT010000198.1:0-5763 GCA_043747645.1 Pseudomonadota bacterium
GAAATTTTAAAGGCGGAGTTTTTGCTTTTCCGTTTGGATTCACAAATTATTTTTGACTTTCTTGAATACTATGTGTTCTATTAAAAAGCTGATGTTCGAGCAAAAATCTTTTTCCAGAATGAATTTTCCTTGTGGGTCCAACGGCCTGTTGCAAAATTTCGTAGCGGTTGAAGTGGCAATTGGTGCATTCAGAATTTTCTGCATTTAAATTTGAGTCTTTAAACAGGTCTTTGTTTATTTTATTCCCGTTGCTCAAAAATTCTCTGCCTTTTATATTTGTTTTTTCTAACAAGCTGATTAATAAATGTGTTCCGAGTATTTTAGAAGTCTTCCATCTTTTATTTTCAAAAATTTCTGAACCAAAAATCCATTCATTTCCACCTAAGGTAACAGAATACCAATTTGCCTTTGTTATTTTTCCCCTAAAAAATTGTTTTGATAACAAATCACATTTATCGCCTGATTGTCTTAATTCTAGCTCATCTATTTCAACGGGTTCTAAAATCAAATGAATTGCAGATTCCTGGAAAGATTTTATGTTTTTGGCATCGGTTGAAATCAGCTGAAGGGTCATTCTCAATTCAAATTTATTTGACTCATTTTTCAATAAATTATTTTTACCATTTAATTTATCTGCAACAATTAAAAGAGGTGTCCAATTTTCGACACGCAATATTTCACTCGAGAAATCTTTGAATATTGCGTACGAATTTTTTACTTTGACATTTCTTGTATCACCAAGATCACTATTTTCAAAAATATTTTTAAGTAATTTTAAAAAATTATATTTTGTGACCAAATACTCTCTTAGTTTTTCTGTTGATTTAATTCGAATTGGTCCAATTTGAAGTTCACATTCCATGCCGCCATGGACATATTTCTGAGCTGTCGAATTTTGCGCATTTGCATGAGCAACAAAAAAACTAAATAGAATCAAAACAAGCTTGCTAGATTTCATCATAAATTCTATTTACACTGACTGAGGTTCACTGCTGCACGCACGACAATAAACTGAGCAACATCGTCGCAGGAGCTAACCGACTTTTCAGAAGCAGGAATATCGCATTCTAATAATGAGGCTTCTTCAGCAGGGTCAAAAGGTTTTTTCTGCTCAAAAGCGGGATCGATAATATGTTTGCAGTATTTTCCTGCGAAGGTATCGGAGTCGGGGTGGAGCATTAATTTAAACGCCCTATCGCCATAATTTGCACCCCATGAAGATACTAAAACTGAGTTTGCATTTATCACTTCAGAGGTAACTGCATTTACTGTGCAGTTATTTTTACTTACTGCCACATTTAAAGTGTTGCATATTTCTGGGTCCGAGGCACGATCGGGAACACAATTTCCAAAATAACTTTCATTATCAATGTCAGATGCACCGCAGGCTCTTTTCATACAATGATTTATTATTCCGCGGCGCTTTTTCGAACCATCTACTTCACTACCACCTGCCAAAAATGCAAATGAATTAAATTGCGTGTCTGCCCAAAGACTGTCTTTTTCTCTTTTCGTCAGAAAATATTTCCGAGAATGGTCAAAAGAACTTGTAAATTGGCATTTTAGAGATGAATTATTTTCTCGCTGAACCCGTTCCCATTCGCAGTATTCATCTTGTTTTAATCCACCAGAAATCTGGTTTCCGCGACCGGAACAACGCCAAGCAATTGCTACAATTCCATTCTGAATGGTTTTGATTTCAATTTTATTCGCTTTTGCGGCAATGATCTCGGAACAGGGGTCTTTCGTCGTTTTACCTGCCCAAGCTGAATCTTTTTGCTGCTCTTTGCTGTTTTCCACCAAGCCAAAGGTTCCACTCCCAGAATTAATATCGCCAAATGCTAGATCTTTGCTAAAATTTATTGGATTTCCAGCCATCCGACTTGAGCGTGCACGAGATTCAATCATTTGTGGCGTGCAGCCTTTGTCTCCATAGTTTTCAACAGTGTTAAAACTCTGAACATCTGCATTGTCGTTTTGTTTGCATGAATACATTGTTGCAATAAAAAGCAGCAATAAGTTGTTTTTCGTGTTAAACATTGAACTGAATAAAAAAATTTTCATATTCCCTCTAGAATATCTTGGCCACTTGCGGTTGTATCGACACTTTTTAAGACTTCTTTTAGGCAACCCTATTATTGCGTGCCTTTTTTTGACACTTAAGGTAAAAATTTCCTCAGAATTTTATGAAAATCATACGATATGAAGTCGAATTATTTTTTTCCGCTTTAAAATTTTTCTTTGGAAAAAAAGCTCGAGGCATCTTATAGAAAAGTGAAACACATGAAAATATTTCTATTCGCATCAATATTTGTCTTTTCTGCTTGTCAATTGGATTCTAAAAATGCATCTGTTCAATCAGAGAACGCGAAAGTAAAACCCACTGTTCCTCTCCAATCTGCACAAAATAATTCACCTCAAACCGTAAAAAGCAATCCTCCATCATCTACAAAAAATAAATTAGACCTTAACGACATGACAATATTGAGCCCACTGCCAAAAAATGAAAAAGATCTCTCTAAAATGCTAGCATTAAGCGGAAGTATAGACTCTAAAAAATACACTCTTTTAAATGCGGATATTTTTGACAAATTAAAAGCAATTGCAAAAAAACAAAAAATCTCGTTCAGTAGCCAAACTGTTGATGCTTTTGAATCGTGGAAAATAGTTGGCTTTAGGTTTGACCCCTGTTTTCCATTTACCAAATTCGATTCTCCCAACGACTGCGACTCTGTAGAATTACGCCTCGTGGCGCAGCCCGTATCTGATGCATTTGGCGCTGTAAACACAAACGATTTTTCGATGCATTTGGTTTATCATATTTCACTTTCTGAACGCGGGCGCGTGGCGAAAGAACTTTTAGATCTTTCAAAATCGTCTCCAGTAGACACATCAAAAGTGCAATTGGGAATTCACCCTGGCCTTTTGTTTGCAGGAATGCAGAGCGAATTTTACAATAAATTTGCCACATTTGTCACAAAAAATATGAGTCTGCAAAATTTAAAACAAGTGGCCTTTATGGGCCTGGAAGGCGGAATAGAACCGTGGAATTTCTTTTTTGTAAATGTAAATGGGAGTAATATTTCAGATGCCAAACAATTTAGAAGCCTAGGTTTCGTATCTTCTACTTCTACTTCGCCAAGCCCGACTTCTTCATCATTTACGATTGATCCCAAACCGACTTCTGAAAATAATTTATTTTCTATTTTTCAATCTGGTATTTCAAATGCAACAGAAAAACAAATGGCAGTTACTTTAACAATCGATAATCCCTTGCTGACGAGCCAGGGCGATACGGATTGTGCCAGTTGTCATTCTACAACATCCGCGCGTATTTCTTGGGAAGCAAGCAACCAAAAAAATTTGGGACGGTCTGTTACATCTGCATTTAAATTAACAAATAATGATTCAGCCGGTGGAAATATTAGCACAGGGCTTGGTTCGAATTTACAGAACCCAAGTTCTTGGAGCGTCCGAAATTTTGGATATTTTAACACCTCACCCATTATTGCAGACCGCACATTTAACGAAACAATGCAGGCCACAGTTTTTGTCAATCGCAATTTTTTAAAGTAGATATTGGAAAAATAACAAACAAAAAATTAGACTGAGGGATCTTTTCCCGGAAGCCAAAAACCAGGCAAATTACCTGATACATCGGTCATACCATGCTTAGAAATTATTTTTCCACCTGCATCACGCACTCCCATATATTGACCTAAAGAAACAAGCAGCCGGTGTGCATCACGAGCGCCTTCCTTGTTGCCATTTGTGGCATCTGCGCCGCGAAATCCAGCGGGCTCTGCCTTGCTTTCAATGTGATTTCCTACTGCCACACCTGTTTGTTGAGAGCCAAATACCATTGCAAAATAATTTGTAGTCGTGTGAGCGCCATCTGCTATGGAATTTCCTCCGCCGAGTTCCGTAGTCCAAACCACAAGTGTTGAATCGATGAGCGGCTTGCCATTGGCATCGAGAGTCTCTTTTAAGTCTTTTACAACCAATGCAACTTGCCTAGAATACCAGTTGTAAAATTTGGACAATGCTTCGGTTCTGCCACTGTCGCCGCTGTGGGTCCAGGCATGGTGTTGAGGGCCTGAGTCTCCCGAATTCATTGTCGATGTGCTTGGCATGGTTTTATCGTCTATTTCGAACCGAGCGGCTTCGGCAGCAAATTGAAAACCTATGACTCTTGCAAGGTCACAACGTAAGGCATCGACCATTTGTTTTCTAAACGCGGCCATTTGCGCAGATCGATTTTCTGGAGCTTCAAGGTTTGCGCCCGTAGGAGATTTCACTTCTGCTTTGCTACACGCTGCTACTTTTCCAACCACAGGATTTCCCATTTGCGATGTGGGGTCGACCTTTATTTGAGCTTCCATTTCTTCCCAAATCATGCACTGATTTTCAAAGTGTTCTTTGCCTTCTTTGCCTAAATCACCTAAAAATTCGCGGCACGAATTTTTCACGCGACTCAAAAGAGTTTTTCGTTGCAAGTCTAAATTTAAAGTTGGAGGTGCCTTAATAGGATCAATTACAATTCCAGATGGCACTGGTGCCAGAGCAGGAAGTCCTCCAAATAGAGAACTGAATGCCGATTGAGGATTTGTTTGCGGATCGTAATAACGACCATTGTCGTCAAAAAAAGGATTAGCTCCGCCACCACTGCCTTGCAGTCCCCAATAGACGGATTTTAAATTCAAAGATTTTGAAATCACTCTGTCGATGCTAGGGCCAAATGCGGCTCTCCGGCCATCTATTCCGTGTCCACTCGTGCCAGTGAGAAAACTCACCCCCACTTCGTGGCCGGGACCATCTGAATTCTGGTTCCAATAAAAACCTGGTAAACCCATGCGAGATACCACTAAAGAATTTGATTTAACTTCTTCTAACGGTTTAAACCAGGGGTGAAAAGTGAAATTTGCACCTACACCACTAGAAATTGGACCTTCAATATCGCACGGGCCACAAGGGCTGAACATAAAAATAATACGCTTGGGAGACGCGGCTTGTGCCAATCCTAAATCCCATTTCACACAAGGTAACAACAGGCCTGCCAGCCCCGCGCGCACCAAGAGGTCGCGTCTGCGCAAAAGTGGGTGTGAATTTTTAGTAAATTGATTCGACTGGCGCATCACATCACCTCAATATAACTGTTTCAAAAGCTTCAGATTTTACAAATGTTTCGAGAATGGAGTCGAAATTTCCACCAGATGCCTTAGCTGCAGCACGTGCTTTTTCAAGTAAATCTGCGTCTAAAGCGTTTTCTGAACGACCAAATGTCCACCTAAATAACAAGTGTGTTAAACAAGAGGTAGCTTGAGAAGACCCCGCATAATTTGTTGCAAAACTTGTTGCGTCGGAAAAATTTATACTTTCGCCAGAACCGAGCTTTAATACTCCAGCTGTGTTCCAAGGTTTGCCAACAGGATCTGTGGCAGAAAATCGACCCACTGGGTCAATGCCTAAAATTGAGAATCCAACAGGTGAAAATTTAGTGTGACAACTTTGGCACACGGGTGCAGCAGTTCGTTTTTCGAGACTGTCACGAAGTGTTAAATTGGCGTCCACTTTCATGCCTGGAGCCATAGCATCGGCACCAGGTGGCGGTGGGCTAATAACTGTGCAGGTTAACCTTTCAGAGAGTGATTTTCCAGAGTGAAAAGGCGATGCGCCATCGGCACCAGTATGACGCATTAGCACTGTAGGAAGCGTTAGAACCCCCATGCCTTTGCGCTGCGACAAATCAATTTCTCCCCAGCT
>JAYTOT010000199.1:0-1391 GCA_043747645.1 Pseudomonadota bacterium
AAAATGTTGCTACTAATGCTGGGATATTGCCGGGGCATTAATACGGTTGAAAGTGTTATTAAAACTCACGGACCGATATTGGTTTCACGCAACAACGCCGGTAACAATCGCTAACACTTTAATATTTCTCAACCTGAATTCCTCCATTGTTCACGGTTTTGGCATTTTCGGTACAACTGAGAAAATATTTAATAAGACGTTAATATTTGAAACTTTTTAGCAACTTAGCTTGCCAGTTTTTGAAATCTAAGTTTGGCTTCAATCTTAAGTTCTCTTTATGCAGTCCGATAGAATGGCTACGTAAAAAAAACTAAAACTTTGAATATGGATGAGCAGATGATTTGTAGCAGACATTTTTTTGAATTCCTCGGCATTTCATTTTTATCAACTTCTGTTTTAATGGCAACAGGGTGTCGGTTTTTCACCAAAAAAATTGCGAATGATTCAAATGCAAAGCACAATTCAAATGAGTTTTTGCAGTCGAGCTCTCCGACGCAGTGGTTAGAAGTTAATAAAGACGTTAAAATGCCGCAGTTGCCACCAGGTGAAATTCTACCGGATTCGCATCCCATGGCGCTGCGATTGCAGTTTTGGATTGATGCAATAGATACAAAAGTGCGCAGTTCAAATCCTGATAGTTTTAAAGGAGTTCCTAAGCCAAAATTGATTTTAATAAAGGGATATGATGCGAATGCTTCCGTCACTTCAGTAAATGTTTGTTACCCAATTAAGGTAACAGTCAATCCGTTGTCAGCGGAATTCAATAACGCAATTGTTAATATATTTAGGCCAAGTAAAACTACTATTAGAAGAAATGTATTGTCTGAGGGATGCCAATATTTTAGAAATGATGAAGCTTCGCTGAACGAAGTAGTGACTCAGTATAATCAACAATTGGGTGGGCAGGTAGATTGTAGGCTAGTGAAATCGGACAGCGGCATTTCATTTACAGGCAAATGCGATACAAATGGGCCGGGAGTTAATTCAAACTTTTTTGCTTTTCCAGCTACTTTAAATCGCATTATTGTAAATTCTGCATTGTTTTCACTTTTAGATGATGAAATTGCTGCTGTGGGGATACTTTCTCACGAACTCAGCCATTATTATAAGTCCCATGCAACTGTTGCAAAAGGAAATGCTGAGTTTTTTTATACGCGACTCGGAAGCAGAGCGCCGGGCAGGCCAAAGCCAATTTGGAGAACAGATTTACAAAATGATTTTGAAATTTTGGCAAACAATGCGGTGGCAGAAATTCCATTATACTTCACGCGGCCAGAAGCTGGGATTCTTTAAAAATCTGAAAATTTAATGTGAGCAAAGTCGAAAGTTCAGCTCTAACCTCAATGCTCACATTGGTTTTCCGTAAACAATTGACTACCGAACTCTTAAAC
>JAYTOT010000200.1:0-1372 GCA_043747645.1 Pseudomonadota bacterium
CTGATAAAATGTTACGAATGTACTTTTATCAGTGCCGAAAATAAATCTCGAGGGACATTTTGGCGGGGTTGTGTGTTTGGGGCGCTGGGGAGTTGGGGAACCCGTCCGCTTTTGTGGATGGGTGGGATGCTGGGCGCGATGGGTGATGTGCGCCCGATATTGGGAATAAATTGTGGCAAAATTGTTGAGAAGTGTTCGAAAAATGCGGGTGAGTGCAGTTTTATTTGTGTAAACCAACGGTGCCGCACTGAGTCACTCTTCGGGAATCAGAAATAATGGTGAATAATTCTGCCAAAGAATTTTCATCCGCCCTGGGCTTTTAAAGTATTGCTTTGAGAAGTCGATATAATGCAGTAAAGCTGCCCAGAAGGTGAAAAATGTCATTTGAAAGATTAAAGGCAACTGAAGAAAATATCCAACAAATTCGTGAGTCTGTGGGCAACTTACGTATTGAAGAAGCCCGTCAGACCGAACGGCTCTCTTCGATTAGAGATGCTTTGTCCCGACATGATGGACAATTTTCTTCGATCCAGTCCCAATTTCAAGAAGTATCGAAAACATTAAACTCGAACACGAGCACAATACAAGAAATATCTAAAACGCTTGCTGTCAACACAGAGTCGCTCAAGCTTCATATGAAAAGAACGGATCACCTTGAAAATAGAGTGTCTCCATTGGAAAAATTTCATTGGAAATTAGTTGGAGGCGCAGCTGTAGTTTCAATAATTGGAGGATTCGTCGCTGCAATTGTTTTAAAACTGTTGAATTAAATTTTAATTTTCCTCTGCTCAGCGGTGGGGAGAAAAAGCTTCATTTGAGCCAATCACCCTCTTTTAGCTGGATAGATGTCTGCAAGAGTGCCCGTTGTCTCGCTCAGTTGTCTGCGTCACTGCACACGTCGTTTGACTCCTCTTCTTGCGCCTTTTCGGACTCCATTTTTTGTAACAGATATAAATAGCGTGCTTTCTGTTTTTCGGTGTATATTTGAATTGTGCCTTCTAAAAATTCTTGGTCTGGATAATCAAAGAAATGGTCCCAAAGAATATCGACTTGTTTCACTGAAAGGTGAATCATCGATTTTTTAATTTCATCTGACAAGTTCTCGTATTTGTTCAGAAAACAGCTTCTTAATGCGCCCACAATCTTGGCTTTTGTCAATGCTTCGACCCGGCCTCCGCCCAACCGGACGCTTGATTCATATTCGGAACAGAGATCCATTATATATTCAAGCCTGCCTTGAGCATAATATTGAATTTCTTTTTCGGCAGATAGTGCAATTAAGCCCAAAATTGCGCGTTGAAAAATAGGCGCTTCGTTTGCCAACGCAAGAATTTCGCTCAATTCTTTTGCCGCAAAAAAGCGAGACCATTGC
>JAYTOT010000201.1:0-3312 GCA_043747645.1 Pseudomonadota bacterium
GTATTGGATTGGGCACTTGAACAGGGATACAGAAATGTCGCAATTTTAGGTTACTCCTGGGGCGCTCAAGTTGCTTTTCCTGCATTTATATCGCTGCCAGATGAAATTCGTGGCAAATTAGTTTTAATGTCGCCAGCAACTTTTATTCCCGAAAATTCTTCACTTGAGCAATTGGTTAAAGAATGGCGAGACTTTACGCCTTGGCTCTTAGAACACACAACAGATGAAGAAATAATCGCAGATATTGACACTATTATTAAGACAAATTCGATGAATGAAATCGCAAAAAAACTCAACCCAGCAGATATTCACATCATACAAGCTTCGGATGACGACACTATTCGGCAGAAAATAACTGATTATTTTGTATCACTTTTAAGCGGCGCGCCTGGGAGTTATCTAAAAATCCCTGGCGGACATGAATTCATAAACCGTGATTTACTAAAGCAAAGCATTCGCGAAATTTTCTTAATGCGCACTCCAAAGGGCTAACGACAATTCTTGCAACTCTATGGCCAAAATTGTACAATTTTCGCATCACCATGGCGAGAATTGCCGCTTCGCTTCCAAATGCCCGAAAGTACGACCTGCTCGACCCCAGACAATTCGACAAACTACTCCTTAATCTGAGGTCAGCTTCATTATTTCCACTCGTTTGGCCCGAAATGCGACAGGATTTCCACTTTAATTCATTCCTCACACACGGAGGATTGCCGCAATTTTATAACTCTAAAAATCTAGATCTGGAATTGTCAGCATATTTGGGTTTGTATTTAAAAGAAGAAATTGCCGCAAAAGCATTGATTCGGAATTTAGAAAGTTTTTCGAAATTCTTGCAAGTAGCAGGGCATTCCAACGGACAAGAAATTAATTTTAGTACAATTGCTTCAGATTGCGGAATACCAGCTCGCACAGTCATAAATCACTTTGAAGTACTTGAAGACACACTATTAGGCTTTTTTGTTGCACCTTGGCATTCAAAAAAAGAAATTAGGAAGTCTGCAGGAAAGTCCAAATTCTATTTTTTCGATTTGGGTGTGGTGGGTAATTTAAAAAATAGAAGCACTTTATCTGAAGGTTCTGAAGAATATGGTGCAGCATTTGAAAACTTTATTGCATTAGAAATTCGAGCTTACTTAAGTTACAAAAGAAAAAGAGAACAACTTCAATATTGGCGAACACGCTCACACGAGGTTGACTTTTTGGTTGGAGAAAGTATAGCTGTTGAGGTCAAATCAACTGAATTAATACAACCAAAAAACTTAAAAGGCCTGCGAGCATTTGCTGAAGAAAGAACTCCTCACAAGCTGATCGTGGTTTCTCGCGACGATAATTATAGAGTTATATTTGCATTAATGCCTTAGCGCTGCGATTTAGATTTGATTGAAATGTATTTTGACCTGGATGGCGTTCTAAAATTTGCATTAGTTCATCATTGTGCAACGAATTGAGAGTTGATGTATTATACGTAATGGACATACACACTGCGATTTCTGGGAGTGCATGCGTAAAGCTAACCGGCTTTCCGAGAGCGAAATCCACCTGGATAGCGTAAACATCTATTTTTAGGGCTTCGGAAATAGCCTTTCCCAACAAGCCCCAAGGGTCCTATCGGACAATCCTAAAATTTCCGTGACACCGTTCACAGTAATAGCCTCAACACTTACCAGCGGACCATTATTCGTGCCAATTCCTTCATGCGCTGCTTCTCTTTAGAACATCTAACTGCACCATCACTTGTAAAGGGAAATCCGAGCGACGCTGCAACCTTTGCCACATCTTCGGTACAATCATCTTGTGCGCAAAGAATACCAGCAATACCTTCACTAGAATTCAGCTCTGTAATTTTGGTCTTCAACGACTGGTAGACTTTGATATCGCAAATTTCAATTCGAATATTTTTTCTATATCAGCAGGTATCATTGCTGATTTTTCTTTGATGCTCGTGCAAAAAACAGGCTTTAAATCCATCTCCAATAGCAAAACGCAATCTCTCGAAACCAGCGCCCGTTGAAAGGCACTCCACTTGCACCATCCAGTTTCCCACTGTTATGCCTCCAATATTGTAAAAATTGTGTTCGCTTTAAACTCATCCGCAGTAGCAATCGCATTTTCATTTGAACTGCCAATTGTTAAAACGGCGGCTGTGCGCGACCTAGAATCAGTGAGTTCACCACAGAGTTCTCCTATTGTCTTGTAGAGATGGACGCTGTAAATCTTTGTGCGATCGCAAATATGCTGCGGAAATTGCACACCGACGAGCCGGCCGGCATTTGCAGTCATAAATCGAATTGCTGAAGCATTGGCCTCCGATTTACCGAACGTCACTTCAGGTTTTAAGCCGACCAGGCTCGCTATGGTCATCTGGTAGAGATCTCAACCACGATACTTTGCACTAACTAAAACAACATACGCCAGACGCAAGGGCCATTTGAGTTTGACTGCAATATTTCAACATGCGAGAACCGCAATAAATTAAGAGCTGAATTTAGCGGCGGAATGCCTGGCCTAATTTTGAGGAGCACTTGTGATTCTACTTGATGGTCTTTTAATGGGCTTTGCCTTTGCAATGCCGCTGGGAAGCCAAAATATTTTTGTTATCAATACTGCTTTGGCACAGGGAATACCGCGATCTTTTCGCACTGCCGCAACAGTGGCATTTATGGACGTTACCCTAGGCCTGGCGTGTTTCTTTGGCGTAGGGGCGGTTTTAAATGTTTTTCCTGCGCTAAGGCTGAGTGCAGCGTTATTTGGGGCGGCTTATGTACTTTGGGTAGCCATTGAACTTTTGAGAACTCCTCTATCGGATGCGACTTCAATTGATTTAGATGACAAAAATTCTATTTGGAAAGGAGTTGTTGCAAGGGCTTTCTTATTAACTTGGGCGAACCCACACGCTTTAATTGATGGGACTATTATTTTAGGTGGACAAAGAGCTGGTCTTGCCAGCAATGACCTGTTTATTTTTGTTTGCGGAATGTCGGGCGCCTCTATTATTTGGTTCATTGGATTAACCACTGCCATAGGGGCAATGAGGTCGTCATTTTCTGCAAATGCAAAACGCGCCCTGCAATACATTTGCGCATTTATTTTGATTTACATAAGCATTAGTCTTGTATTCAAATCTGGTTTTCTGGGTAAAATCGAGCTCTATTTTGTAAAATAATTTTCAGCCATTTCAAACTCAGGCCATTTTTTACTCGAATCTGACGTTAATTTCTGCTAGTGAGGGACCTTTGGAATTTCACCGCAAAGAATTCCAAATGCCAATCCATGCTCTGTCCGGAGTGAAAAAATGCCCTTGCCTTGCCT
>JAYTOT010000202.1:0-2317 GCA_043747645.1 Pseudomonadota bacterium
ACAGCAGGCCTCCGATTGGAGGTTAAATTCTCTGAATATTTTATGTAATGAGTCAACACAGGGCACACTTTTTCTGCCTCAGACAAACCATTCTGCAACATTTCTTTGTTGCCACCCATAGATTTTTTCGAAATCTCACTTTTATTAATGAAATCGACACTTCTTTTATACTCATCAGTGTTATTCACAAAAGAAATATCAAAAAGTTCCATGACATTTCGCTTGCCTTTAAAAAGTCGGGAGCCTAAAAAGCGCATGCCAACATCAAAAAATACAGATTCAGAATTTAATTGCGCGTAGCCCTTTGGGAGAATTTGCAAAGTCGATTTTTTATCTATCCCACAGGCTTTTACAAACGAGGACGAGGCCACAATCATGCTCTGAGTGTCGCGAGTCACGCTTTCTATTCTGGCGGCAGTGTTAACAATATTCGATAGAACTGTGAGGCACATTTGCGTCTTTTGGCCCACTGCTCCAAACATAATAGACCCGTAATGTACACCCATTCCAAACTCAAAATTAGCAATAAAAGTGGGATCATTTTTTTTGCGATTCATGGTAGAAACCAGAAATATTAAAGCATCGATGGGGTTTTTAGGAAAGAGTAAAACTAATCCATCCCCCGTAAAGCTTGCCACAGCTCCTTTATTTTTATGAATTTCTGGAATTAAAGTCGCCCAGGCCTTATTGGTTTCAAATAAAATTTCATCTGGGTGGCGATTTTCGGACCACTGCGTGAATCCTTTAATGTCGATGCAAACAATGGTGCCCGTGAGCTCCACCGTAGAGCCTACATTAATATTTCGGATGTCGTCTTTGCCTAAAATTTCGAGCAAAAAATGCGGCACAAACCGCTCTGCTGCCTCAAAATATTGGACCTTATCTTGCTCTAAAACGTGTTTTGCAGATTCTATTCTATTGCGAAATGCATTAGAAATTGCCCACATAAAAAATGAAGATTCAAAAATAAATCCAATTTTTACAGAACTGCGAGTCCAGAGTGTCGACTCGATAAAAGAAAGATTTTGCAAAATCCAAATAGAAGCACACATATAAAAAACGATTAAACCTAAAAACATATAAATTGCGCTAGAACGCGTCTTTTTATCAGCATAGGATTGAACTACTTTAATAGCGCCGCCGGTGATCATCAATACACCGCATAAAAACAGGACAATATTTGCCAGGCGCAGTACGGGCTCACTTAAAAACAAGAGGCCAATCAAAATCTTGAGAAAAGCAATACAGGATGCCATAACGAATAAGCGTGACCTTCCTAATATTTGCATCCACATCCAGGCCATCATGGCAACAGTAATAAAGCAAGCGCTGCCATATCCGTAAATCGCATAAGCTCTACTTAAGCCTTTAAAAAAAACATAACCGTTTCCGTCCATCAAAAAAGAAAATCCGCTGATGGTTAAAACATAGCAAATATACATTGGCAAAACAGTGTCTTTTGTAATAGCAAGAGCAATAATAGAAGAAATTAAAATTACAGCAATAAACGAATAATAGGGCACCTGAACCGCCAAGACTTCAAATTTTCGAGCGCCCTCCATTGCAGAAATGGAATCGAAAAATTCTACTTTCACATTCTTTGTGCAAATACCGGCTAGTCTAAATTCAAAGCATTTTAGCGGCGAAGTCACTTCAAAAAAGAAGGACCCATTTTGGTATCCACTCAGTTTTTGCCAGCGTTCTTGGGGCGCATTGAATGGCTTTTCGCCGCAAGTCGCGGGACGCATTTCGACCGATTCAAAATGCGGGTAAGGAACAGCTATAACATTTTTGGGCCGCACAAAATCAGCATTAAACGAAAGATACACATCGGAATTGGGTCTCATCAATAATTCTAAAGCCAAAGATGCTCGCGGCACTTCGGTTAATTTTCCGCTGGTTTCTCCTGCAACGGGCTTTTTTTCCTGAAATGTTTGCGCAAGAGTTCTCGATGCCACAGCCACATCTCTTGGAATGATTGTGCGGGCAACAGAAGGAGTTCTAAATAAAGACCAAACAGCATAAAAAAGAACTGCAGCGCTCACAATGCCCACGGCAAAAAGCATGCACTTGAGCAGCAGGTCAATTTTATTTTTGTAATTTTGACCAGATGTAGTTTCCAATTTTGACTCACATGTGCATTTTTAATTGATAGAATTATAAACTGCCTCAGGTAACGTGTGCAAGGCTGAAAATTTTTCCTGTGCAACAGGTGGCCCCCAATGCTCTTAATTTAGGGATTTTGAAATTCCAAACCAAACAAATTTTTTTGGGCTAATTGAGTCGAAGGTATTTCTAAAACTAAAAAATTTAGTCG
>JAYTOT010000203.1:0-3913 GCA_043747645.1 Pseudomonadota bacterium
AAGAGTTGTCCGCAAGCTGCAGCATGGCCTTGTCTATGGCAAATACGGTGAGGCGCGTGTCTGGTGGAACAGGGTTTTTGGCAGAGTCTGAAAGTTTTATGCGGAGCTCTGCAGCAGACCTCACTTTGTATGAATTTTTACCGGTGGTCAAATTGATGTGAATGCGACTCGCCTCCGTGTCGACTCTAAAATGCGTGAGCCCAAAGCGGAACGAAGGTTTTCCGAGGTCTACTTCGCCCACTATCTTATTTGCAGGATTTTCTTTTTGATTTGGCCTCCCTCGCACAATAATAACCCCTACAGAGGCATTGGGTAAAAGGTCGGCGGTAATAGGAAATTCTATAAACGGTGATTCTTTGCGGAGTTCTACAACATAAGACTTAAGAACATTTGAAGCCTCTAAGGTAACAAGCGCAGTCGATTTTTCCCAATGAGAAACCACCTCGAGTCGGGCTGTTTCGCCAATGGCGTACTTTTTTTTGTCTAGTTTGAGTTCTAATCGGTCGCTTTCCGCTTCAACATTTTTGCGTGCACTGAGCCCCGGTTCCCAAATTTCTGTTGAAGCCGAACTGATGCGTTTTTTGGATTCGTAATAAGTCGCTTCCACAATAAACGAGCCAGGACTCGTTGCCCAAAGGCAAGAACCCATTCCATTTTCGGTGGTTTGAGTTTCGCAGCGAAAAACAGAGGCCCCAATATTTTGAAAAGTTTCGTAAACGTAAACTCCGCCAAATATTTTTTTACGCACTGAATACCGTTGAATTGGAAATACTTTTACCTCCACTGTTTGTTTTTCAAGGGGTTTGCCATTTGCAGTTGCCATGGCCACCGAAAATTTTCTTTTGCCCTGTTCATCGGTTTTAGAATCGGCAAGCAGACCAATATTAACAGGAGTTAAGCTGTAGTTTTCGGCAGTACGTACAGTTTTTAAAACGCCGCCGGGTTCGGTAAATTGGAGCTGCGCCTCAATTCTCACAGCAGTGGTGTCATTTGACTGAGTCTTTATTTCGGGAATAACAACATTTAATTCCCCTTTTGAGCCAAGCTTTGTGAGTGATTTAACTGTGCCGGCTGCTAAATTCTCTTTCCCCTTGGCACTTTCGTGATCTCCAGAGGAATAATCTGCAGAGCCACCCTCGGATTCACTATTGTATTCTCCTTCGCTCACATTATCGTTATATTTTTGCAATCCCAGATTAACTTTTGGCATAGAAAATAAATAGCCCGGAAAACCCGAAAACTGAAGGCTTGTTAAGTTATCAATTTGAACATGAGTTTGGGCAGGCTGCCCGGCAGCAAAACCTCCCGATAAAAATTTGACTTGAGCAAAGCCAGATTGCTTACGTGCGTCTAAAAATGTTCCCTGTGGAGGAAGTTGCAAGGTGAGTTGCACCGTAGGCAATACAAAATCTTCAAGGCGCACAAAATGAATTGGAAAAACGCCCCAAGATTGTTCTTTACTACCGCACTTTTTTTGCGCAAATATTTGGTACAGTCCTTTTTTGAGATTTTCGTCCCATTTGAGTTGAACGCTTGCCACGCCCTCAACTCCCCACTTAATGCGTGCAGTTTTACGCTGCCCTGTTCCCGAATGTTCGGCCACTAAACATTGTGGCAAGGCCGAAATTTTGCCCCAGGAATGAAAAGCCACCTGCATGGTTTCGCCGTGTTTAAACAAAGTACGATCGAGCACCATTGCATAAGGAGAGGGAATTTCGGGCCGTGCTCCTTCCAAATTTTCTGAACGAAATCTCCAAGTCTCGAGCCCCTGAGTTTCGTTTTCACTCAAAAGCCCAATATTTTTGCCGTCGGTCCCAAAAAAAAGAAGCGTTGCTGAATTAAAAATGCGGGTTTTTTTATTGGGCTTAGCTTGGTAACCACATGCTTTTTGAAGGTCGACGGTGCGAAAACTAACACGCCCCTGTGAGTCTGTTGGTACTGGACCAATTTTATCGCCAAAGCAATTCAGAACTGTTACTTTAACGTTTTCTGCCGGAGCACCGCTAGAAAGCCGTGTGGCCCAAACAAGAGTTTTTTCTGAGCCCACCTTTGCATGTAGCGAAATATCTGTCACCAGTGCTGCGGACGAAACATACATGGAACTGTCTTTAAATACTTTCTGATCGAGCAAACGGTTGGCCATAGAACGACTGTGAAGTTGCAAAATATGGAGGCCTTCATTTGCAAGCGGCAGCCCCAGAGTGAGCGACTCTTTGCTTTGCAAAAGCTGTTTTTTTTGAAACTCTTTAGAGCTGGTCGTTGCATTGGAGACAGAATCCCAAAGTTTTCGCTCTCTCAATCCGGTGGTTTGTGGCGCAAAAATAGACATTTCTCGCTTGGCAGAATCGACCTTATGTAACCATTCAAATGCAGCGACAGGGTTTGCTTCCATTTCTTGCGGGCTTAATTGAAGCGACTGCAACATAACGTCGTGGTCTAGGCTTCTCACCGAAATAGGCACAACAGGGTCGCTTGCTTCAACAATTCCATAGGCTCCTACAAATTTTGCAAGCAAAGGAGCATTGCCCACAGATATTTTAAATGAAGATTTAATTGTCGACTGAAGTTTTCGGCCATCGACATCTTCAAATCCCGGAGGAAACACCACCTGCCACTCAGAATTTTCTGCAAAGGGACCTTTAAAATCCAAGCTTTTAACAGTGGCTTTATCGGCCGGTGCAGAAGGTTCTTGGAGGTCGGGCTCAAAAGATGATTTCAACAAAGGGTCCGATTTTAAAGCTTTTATTGCAGCAGAATTGGCGATTTTTGGAATTGCCACAAGGCGAATTGCTTTGGCAACTTTAAAACTCACTTCGCTGTTAAAATTGAGCTCAATAGGCGTTAAAGGAACACAGCCCGATTTTTCGTTTTCCCGCTGGCATCGTAAAGTCGCTTGAAAACTTTCTTGGGTTCTAAATCCAAAAATCTGGTCGGACTTGGTTGCAATTCCTGCTAGAGATTTAATTCCACTTTTCCAAATTAATGCAATACTCGTGCCTTCGGGCATGGCGTGCTGAGCTTTAAAAAAGAAAACTCTGTTTTGGTTTGCGAGGTCTTTTGACCACCCAAAATAATTATGAAAATTATTGCGTTCAGCTTCTGACATTTGCACAAGTTCTGCAGGAATTTCGGTGGCGATACCGTCTACCCGCAAATTAACTTTGCCTTTAAGGCTCTCGGGATTGGTCGGCGCGGTAGTTTTTACCGCAAAATAGCCTTCTACAGACCAAGGGCCATAGGTGGCAGGAACAGTGTTTGCAATTTGCGGGCCTCCTGTGTCGAAGGATTTTGGCGCGGGAATGGGCAATGCTCGAGAGGTAAAAAAAGTTTTATTCCAATCGTAGTTGCAACTGATACCTGCGGACAACGGAGCCGAAAATGTAAACGCAAAAGTTTTATCGTCGAGCCATGTTCCCTTATGGGGGCTGCAACTTAAAGTAACAGGTGGATTTTGATCTTCTGCTTCTGGCACCCGCATGGATTCTGAAAAACTAACCCTGGCCTGCCTCGGTTCTTTCACTTCACCATTGGGAACAACAGACACATTTCCATTATTTTTAGCACGCACAGTATTTGAATTTAAGCTGAATGTAGAAGCAATAATTGAAATTATTGTTATAGTTATTGCGCGCTCAAATGGAGCGTTTTTGGGAAGACCCAACGCGCTTCGATTTTCTTTTTTGGTCATGCGAGTCTCTTTTGGTTTTAAATTTGAATCGAGCTCACAAGATATTCGGGCGCCATGCTTTCGTCTACACGTTGGGATGCATGAAACACGTGGCCAATTAAAGTGAGTCCGTAAGAGATCAGTAGCATTGTTTGTGCGGTCAGAATACCGACACAGGCAATCGATCCTACAAGTCTTCATTGCCTGATAGAATGCGACAGCGCTTAAACTGTTGCTTTGCCCAGC
>JAYTOT010000204.1:0-11499 GCA_043747645.1 Pseudomonadota bacterium
TGAATTCGATGGGTATTTAATTTTTTTGCCATGGAATGCAACAAGTGCTATAGGTACGGTCTTCTTCAAACCTCGCGCCGCAGGCGGGTTAGTTCAATATTGAATTTAGCAAATTGCTTAGCCCAGACATATTAGTATTAGAAAACAGCGATTTTTTAGTTACTTTACCTTCGAGCAAATCAATTTACAAATACGAGCACTTGACTCAGAAATTTGTTCCGTTTATTGATCTTTCAAAATCAGTGACTGAGAATTTTGTCTTAAATAAACTTTCATTGCAAAAAAACCTACTTTTTGTTCAAATAGATCGCACCGATTCTAAAAATAAAGAAGGTTCACTTGCCGTAATAGACATTGCTACTTCAAAAATAATTAAAATCATTCCACTGCCAGGCGAGCACCCAGACCTCAATATGGACTTCGATGAACTCAGACAAAAATTGTGGGTCACTTGCATTGGTTCGCCAAACAAAAACAACGGCTCGCAAAATAGAATCGATTTAAATCCGCAAAGCGATAAATATTTAAGCGTCGATTACACATACAAAAACCCAGCGTTTGAAGGCACTTTAGCTCTTGGTAACAAGTTCGACAGCGTTTTTTATGTAGAACACACTGCGACACCTACGGAATCGACACATTTTTTTCATCGCAATTTCGGCCCCGACGGAACTCTAGAAAATTTAGTGATTAAACCTTCCGACATCGAAGATAAAACTTCAGCCTTTGAGCGCAGCGATACTTTGCAAATGAGTGCCAATCGCAAGCTCGCTGCCATTTCGTTTAACTGCGAATTCTTTGCGTGCCCCAGAGGAGGTGGTTTGTATTTTTTTGATGGCACAACGGGCGCGACTTACCAGAAGCTCTTTGCCGCGGGCAAAATAGCTGCCGACGTGGCACCCCCGCCAGCAGTTACTATTCCATTTTTAGTGAGCGGATTTGCGTTTTTGAGGCCATAACATGGGGTCCGCCGGATTTCGTTGACACATTGTTTCACTTTAGTTTACTTTTGAATGATCCGAAAGTACTAGGAGTGGGGGGATGTAAAATGGTTTCGAAAGGGACGACCAAAAGAACAACAGAAATGAAATCGAAAAAGGCCTTAGATTTGAGGAATGCCTCCAGGCCTTCCTCGACGCGAATGCATTCACCCAATCCCAAAGACGAGGAAATGAAATCCGATTCAAACTCACCGGACAAGTTCCTTCTGGAAGCATCATTACCGTCGTTTATACGTGGCGTGAAAAAACAAGACGAATTATCTCAGCATGGCCGGCCTCCCGGCAAGAGCGCCGCACCTACTTGGAATGACAGTGATTGGGAATCAGAAGGATGGTCTGAGCCGCGTAGAATTACCCGTGAAGAGCATGCCCTGCTTTCCAAAGGTTTTGACAACATGGGCAACCCAAAAATCCGCGTGATGGGGCGACCCAGAAAAAATCCGTCAGACAAGCAAAAGCCAGTGGCTTTCAATTTGAGCGAGAACTTATTTCTGGCCTTTAGTATGCGAGCAAAAGAACGCGGATTTAAAAATTGGCAAGAATGGCTACGCTCATTGGGCGAAAAAGACATCTCAGAACAGCAAAATAATTCTAAATAGCCAAGAATCATGTAGAATAAAAAATAATAATCTTTTCAAAATTTCACATTTCAATATTAGATCACGAAATCACTTTGTCACCAACATTTAATCGCAACGGGCTCCAAATTCCAACCAATAATGCCACGCTAGCGATGAGTAACCCCTGCACAACAAACATAGAATTGGCATTCATTTGGTGGATGAGTGCACTACTCACAAAGGCACCCACACTTGCACCCGTGTATGCTATGGCACGGCATGCCCCCGAAACTCGGCCTAATAAATGCATGGGAGTGATTTCTTGCCGCAGGCTTTTCCAATTGATTTGAAAGTTAGTGATTGCCAATAAATACAACGACTGCGCAGCCATCAAGCTATAGATATTCTCCGAAAACCCAACCAAGCAAACACCAATGCCCTGAAAAAACGATCCCAAAATCATTAATTTTCCGCGACTTAAAAATTGCGCCAATTTTTTACTGATAAAAATTGAAAATACAATTGGAACAACAGTAGTAACCGACGTAAAAACTCCGATGGCTGCAGGACTCATTTTTAATCTCTCGCTCATATTAAAAATGAGTAGTGCACCATATGCACCGAGAACAATGTTGCCGAAAGTGCTCAAAAAAACACCCCAACGCAATATTTTGTGCTGGGGCACATATTGAATTCCACTCAAAATATTTTTCAAAATATTTTGAGTTTGGATTTTGAATGAACATTTTTTAGATTGGATTTTTGCAATGCCGAAATCCGAAAATTGAATATAATACACCGGTATTCCAGGAGCAACAAAAGATACCGCATTCAATAAAATTGAAAAATCTGCTCCACATGCGCCAATTAAAAACCCACTGAGGCCAGGGCCAATGAGCTGGCTGCCTGTTACGGAAACTTCGCCCATTGAGTTGGCTTCTACCAAATCGGGACGCGAAACAATATGAGGTATGCTCGATTCCCAAGCTGGCATCACAAGAGCAGCAATGCAAGACAAAACAAAACAAAATTAATACTGTAAATATGCCACGGTGCCAATATGATTGTATAATTTAAATACAATAAAATCCCGAGTGGAATTGCAGAAAACAAATTCCCGAATATCAAAATCGATTTTTTAGAATACAAATCGGATAAACCACCACCAATAAAACTAAAGACTAAAAATAGCAGCATTCCGAAGGCGTATGTTTTGGCCATTTCGGAACCAGATTTATTGATGGCATAAACCATTAATGGCAAAGCCAATAAAAAAATCTGATCGCCCATGAGGCTGACCGACTGAGAAAACCACAATTTTGAATAGTTTTTATTAGAAATAATGAGCATATTAAATTGCGATGAATCCAGAAGGTCTGACGATTGGCTCAAACTCGTTTTTTGTTATTTCTTCGTGCCAGCTGCGGCAATCAAATTCAAAGCACTACCAGCTTTAAACCAACCAATTTGTTGCTGGTTGAAGGTATGATTGAGCATTATGTTTTCTGATTTCCCATCGACATGCTTTAATGTAAGAGTCAGCTGATTTCCTGGGGATAAATCTTTAGGATTTAATGCAAATGTGTCGTCTTCACGAATTAAATTATAATCGGCAACATTTGCAAACGTGAGAGGCAACATGCCTTGTTTCTTTAAGTTGGTTTCGTGAATGCGAGCAAAGCTCTTTACAATAATGGCACGACCACCTAAATAACGGGGTTCCATAGCTGCGTGTTCACGAGAAGAACCTTCACCATAATTCTCTTCGCCGACAACAATCCAGCCCATTCCTTTAGATTTATAATCGCGACCCACATCGGGAACGCCCATTTCCTTGCCAGGTGAAACCTGATTTTTCACTGCATTTAATTTGTCGTTAAAAGCATTGGTGGCAGTGATTAACAAATTGTTCGAAATATTATCGAGGTGCCCACGGTATTTGAGCCATTTTCCTGCGGCAGAAATATGGTCCGTTGTGCACTTACCTTTGACCTTAATGAGCAATCGCAATTCGGAATAATCTTTTTCCAATGACGGTGCCGTAAATGGCGCCAAGGCTTGTAAACGATCACTTTGCGGGTTGATATTCACTGCAACTTTTGAACCATCGGCAATTGGAGCTAAAAAACCATTTGCGTCGGGAACAAATCCGAGAGACGGCAAATCGCGCCCCGTAGGAACTTCGAGTTTTATTTTTTCACCTTTGTTATTCACAAGAGTGTCTTTGGTGAAATCGAAAGTTAAATTGCCAGCAAGTGCCAAAGCCATTACAGTTTCTGGTGAAGCAACAAATGCATGTGTTGCAGCATTGCCATCGTTTCGAGCTGTAAAATTGCGATTAAAAGACGTAATAATTGAGTTTTTAACGCCATCTTTTACGTCGTGACGTTTCCATTGGCCAATACAAGGGCCACAGGCATTAGCCATTACTACACCACCAACAGCCTCAAGGGCCGCCAACTGGCCATCGCGCGCAATAGTAGCGCGCACTTGCTCGGAGCCAGGGCTGATTACAAATTCCGATTTTGCCTTTAAACCGCTTGCAACGGCTTGCTTTGCAATGCTTGCAACGCGATCAATGTCTTCATACGACGAATTTGTACACGAACCAATGAGCGCTACTTTAAGTTCCGCAGGCCATTGATTATCTTTTACTGCTTTTACAAATTCTGACAAAGTATGCGCGCGGTCAGGGGTAAATGGACCATTAATATGAGGTTCGAGTGTGTCCAAATCGATTTCAATAACTTGATCGTAAAATTTATCGGGCGATTTTTCGATTTCAACATCTGCTCGCAAATGTTCAGCTAAACCATCGGCAAGTGTGGCGATTTCGGCGCGCCCCGTGCTCTTTAAATAATCGCCCATGCGAGAATCGTAAGGAAACACCGAAGTTGTTGCACCGATTTCGGCACCCATATTACAAATGGTGCCTTTTCCTGTGCAAGAAAGCGAAGCACAGCCTGTACCAAAATATTCAATTATGGCACCTGTTCCACCTTTTACAGTCAGAATTCCGGCCAATTTTAATATGACATCTTTAGGCGAGGTCCAGCCTTTAAGCGCACCGGTGAGCTTCACACCAATGACTTTTGGCCATTTGAGTTCCCATGCCATTCCAGCCATAACATCTACAGCGTCTGCCCCGCCCACTCCGATTGCGACCATTCCGAGGCCACCAGCGTTAGGCGTGTGGGAATCTGTACCAATCATCATTCCACCAGGAAATGCATAATTTTCAATGACAACTTGGTGAATAATTCCAGCGCCTGGTTTCCAAAATCCTATGCCATATTTTTGCGATACGCTTGAAAGAAATTCAAAAACTTCAGCATTTTCGGTGTTTGCAACAACGAGGTCTTTATGCGCGCCCACTTCGGCTTGAATGAGGTGGTCGCAATGCACCGTAGAAGGCACACCAACGCGAGGAATACCTGCAGACATAAATTGCAACAGCGCCATTTGAGCTGTGGCGTCTTGCATGGCTACGCGGTCGGGGTAGAAATCGACGTAGTCTTTTCCACGACCAAAATTTTTGGGCTCCGTAGCCTGAGAAGCATTTACGTTCGAACCCAAGTGAGCAAAAAGAATTTTTTCTGTGAGGGTCAAGCTCCGGTTGAGCACCTTGCGAGCAGCCCCAATACGCGTTGGAAAATTTGCATAAACTTTTTTAATCATGGCTAAATCTTGAATCATAACAAACCCTTTCATACAATTTTGAATTCGTACCCGATATTAAAACGAAGAAGTAAGCACTTTGCACTTCCTACCTAACCCCACAGAATTAGAACTTCAATATTTTAGCACTTTTAAAAAGCACGAAGAAAATTTTCAACCAATGCTTGACAGCATACTCCAAATTAATTACCTAACCGCACTACGAAGTGCACGGCCCCATCGTCTAGAGGCCTAGGACACCCCCCTTTCACGGGGGTAACACCGGTTCGAATCCGGTTGGGGTCACCATACTGTGCTCTCTTCGCATACGCTAAAGCCCCAGTGCAACTTGTTTGCCCTGGGGCTTTCGATTTTTCTGGTAGTGGATTTTAACCACCCATGAGTTTTTTCCACTCCGACAGTGATCCTGCTTTCATGAGCGGATTGTGCTTGAGAACATCGTGCATGGGCATCATTTTTTTTGAATCATAGTTGTGGCCCGGGTACAAAATAGTTTCACCAGGAATGGCCGCCAAGGTGGTGGTGAGGCTGTGGTATAACTGCTCTGCGCTTCCACCGGGCAAATCGACGCGTCCGCAGCCGCTAATAAACAGCGTGTCGCCCGAAACTAAGGCGTTGTCACACAAGAAACACTGGCTCCCAGGCGTGTGTCCCGGCGTGTGGATTGTAGTGACGTTAACATCGCCAATGGCAATTTTATCGCCGCCTTCGCACACCGTAAAATCGCTTTTAGAAATTCCCGTCACTTGAGCCACGCCATCGAGTTCAAATTTATTCACATAAATTGGCATCGGTATTTTTTCAATCAATTGCGCAACGCCATCAATGCTATGCCCCCACAAATGCCCCCCACAATGGTCTGGGTGATAATGTGTGATTAAGGCACCTTTAATAGTCATGTCTTCTTTTTCAGCGGCCGCAATAATTGCTGCAATATCCCAAGCCGGGTCGACCACGAGGCACTCTCTAGTTTTGCTGTTTCCAATAAAATAAACAAAGTTTTCCATTGGTCCTAATAACATTTGTTTGACATATAAATCTGACATCATTTTCCTCGTATTTAATATTTCGACATAAACAAAATCTAATTTAAAAATTTCTCACGCGATGCCTAAATAAAAATTGAATCGCCCAGTTCATAACACTCAAGGCCAAAGAGCCCCATAATGCACTCACAAAACCATTGCGCAATCGAAATCCTGGCACAATCGCTGCGGCCAAAGCAAACACAATGGCATTGACCACAAATAAAAACAATCCAAAGGTAACAATTGTAAAAGGCAACGCAAAAAATTGTAAAACTGGTTTCACAAAGGCATTTAAAAGACCAAATACCAATGCCGATAATAAGGCAGTTCCGAACCCGTCAATTTGCACACCGATGGGAAGGCGCGCAATGGCCAAAAACATAAATGCAGACAAAATCCAGGTAATCAATATGTAAGACATGAATTTCTGACTCCTTGGCAAAAGTGAAAAATAGAGCTTAGCAAGAGGCCTTTCACATCACCACAAGGCAGGGTAGAATGTATGACTTGCTTCCCCAGACCCTGTCGTCTAGCTGGGCCAGGACTCCGCCTTTTCAGGGCGGGAACAGTGGTTCGAATCCACTCAGGGTCACCAATGAGAATTTGTTTGCGCGCAACGGCATTTAAAATGATTTCAATTAAAGAACTTATGAGGCCTGAATTAAATAGTCGTCCGACTAATGATGACGAAATAGAAGAGCGAGGCCTTTATCCAGCATTTGTTCTCCATATAGGCGAATCAAAATTATTAAAATCCCATCCAACACCTTACTATGAAGGTGCCTTATATAGCTTGTTTTTGGGAATCGAATGTTTGCTCAATGACTTATTTTGTTTACTCAGAAATGCGCAAGGTATAAATCAAACTCATTTGAGAGAATTTAAAAAACTTGTGACAGACAACAACAAAGCAAAGTCTTTTCCAGGTCAATTCAACCCCAAAAATTTTGGGCACAATTTAAAACTCAAAGCCTATTTTCTTCAAATACAAATAACAGAACTTAATTCGAGCGACAATTTTAATTCTTTTCTCAAAAATCTGCCCGAAAAAGACACGTGGGTTCAGAAACGCTACAGTGCAAAAGTTTCTCCTTCAAGCAAAAAACTTTTAGACGAATTAAGCAATTCGCTCTCTGAACTCTCCCAAAACGAACTTTCAAATTTGATAACTAAAGGTGACATATGAACGATTTTGAACAAAAGAAGCTTGAATTTGAACAACGGCTCGGTGAAATCGGAAGCCCAAAGATATTAGAAATATCCAAGACATTTTTTGTGCAAATAATTACGTCTTAGAAACTACCTAACGTTAATTTATTAAATAGAATAAGCCAGATATTTTGAGAAGTTTTCAACAACGGAGCTTTACTGTGGGTTAGCGAACTCTGCCACACCGAAGAGGAACTTTTTATAGAACGCGCCCGACTCAAATATTATGATGACAGTCGTGTCAATGGAGTCAGCCAATCCACGATTTCGGAAAAGGATGCATTTGTTAAAATAAGTACTGTTGACGCTAAATTTCTCTATTTCGCAGGCCAATACTATTATCTCAAAAAAGAGATAAACATCGAATTCAAACAAGAAACCGAAATTCCATATTCAAATTTCGAAATTAATGAAACTATTCAGTATTCTGCTTTAGAAATTGATGGCCGCAGTCACACGGTCTGTTCCGAGGTCAAAAACAATGGAAGTCATTTTAGTATTAATGTGCAGCCAATGCCCGCTTCAGATCTTGCCATGGGATGAATTTTTATCGAGAGTCCAATAACTGGGGCAAGACGATGCACTTTAAGTGTTATCAACGACTGCTCGCAACCAACTGCACATTAATCCTGAGAAATTAAATCAATTTGATTCTCTGCGTTTGACTTGTCTTCAAGTGACAAAGTTTTTTTGTCCAAATTTGATTCTAAAATATTCCATTCTGAATCCACCAAAACTAGAGTTTCCCCTGGTTTAGCCTTCTTTAAAATCGGAGCTAAAGTAGATTTTGAAATGGTGACTTTCATGACGGTCGAAATGCCTTGCACAGAAATGATGTCATCTTCGCCTACGCGATATGTTCCAACTGTCCCAGCAAGAGCGATGTTAAACATACTGGCACCGAATAAAAATGACGCCGCAAAACCGTTTGTAAATTTCATTTTGATTTCCTTTTTATTTTATAGCTTGCATTACAGTTGAAACAGCCAGAACATGGTTGCCGTTTGAATTTGGATCATCCATTATTCTTCGGATGGCAATGATAGATTCATCAACAATAGCCTGAATACGAGTCGCAGAATCTTCGTTCACAGACTCAGTCAAAAGATTGATTCTAGCAAAATTTGAACCCAATAAGGTCTTGTCAAAATTCATATTCAAATTTCATATTGCTTGTAGAAGTTCACTTGAGGAGCGATAAGAATACCATTTTTCAGTTGGAATGAGATTTCCATCTGCATCCTCAGCTGCAATTTTTAAAGAAACAAATCGTTCTGCGATTTCATTTCCCTTTTTGCCATAATTTTCAAACAAATATGACTTAGTCAGGCTTTTTCTGGCAAACAAAGAAATAAATTGAGCTGTACTGAACCCATCTTCAAAAAATTCAGAGGTGTCGGATTCTAGATGCCGCCCTTCGGCCATTTTGGTTTTTGCAATTGCCGCAACGCAGCCAGGATAGTACTTTTCTACCGCCTTCAACATCAAATCGTTTTTAGCAGTCGCGCGCCCAATATCAATAATTGTATCTAGAGAGGGTTTGGTAGAACCTAACTGAGCACGGCGCAATGTGCTCTCGCCCACTCCGGTCAACTTAGACAAACTAGCAATGGAGCGTGTTGGTCGTTCTGCTAACCAAATATCCACCATTTCGGCGACGACTTCTTTACTCATTGGTGTCTCCAATATATTTTATTCTGAAATAATCTGGCAGAAAAATTTGAACTATCATCTAAAATATCAAAATTTCAACTCGCTAATGCGGACTTTACACCGAGTCGAAAATTCCGCAATACGCTGACCGCTGGTGCATAAAAATAAATTTAAACACGCTAAAGGACTCACCAATTTGTCGACCACATATTGAGTGAATGAGACAAAAAGTGCTCTCGTCGCCATGCATCGAGCTTCTGGGCGCTGTTTAGGCGTTGGCACTGGGCAATTTTTGGTTAAAACACCAGCAATCAGCCTAGAGAATCTGGCTGAATATGCTGTGAAGATATTGATGCCGATTATTAAATTTTTTAGCAACGATTTTTGGTGATTTTGAGTTTTATTTACCGCAGTAACTCAAAAAAGATTCGCAAGTTGATACTTCGTAATAATTCTCAGATATCAGCTCCACACAATTCATTTTCTTTAACCGGGCGTAGGTTTCAGCATCATTGAATCCCTCCACCAACATTCTCACCCTTTGCATTTCGCAGCTATCAGGCAACTCAGCGGCCACGGGCGGCAAAATGGGGTGGCAAGAAAAATCGGTATTTGTGTTCGCAGCAATTGCTTTTATAGGGATATTGAGGCCACCCGTATTGAATTTTGGGGTTGCAAAAATAATTGAGCCACCATGAGGGAGTCTTTCAATTTCACCCGGAGCAAGATTTAAATCATTCGAAGTCACACTTAAATTCACATATGGCATCGCTACTGCAGCATTGCCGCCATCATAATCTACTTTGATAAACACTGAGTTCGATGCATCTCGATGCGCCCGGCACAGTAGCATTGGCTCCTTCGATGGCGGCAAAGCGCAGGAACTCCACATTGCCAGACCTTCAGGGTCTCCTACATATTGTTTGTAAATAGATGCTAAGTCACCAAAAAATTCTGGACTTATTTTTTCTGAAAATACTTGTTTTTCAGAATTAAATTTGCTTGCAAATTGAGGCTGATCTAAAAATTTTAAATTTCTTACTCCCACAAAAAACGTCCGAGGCAAAGCATATTCTATTGTTACGACTCCTAAGGATTTTAACTGCACAATACGTTGGTATTCTAACCACGCTGCCGATTCAGAAAGAGAATAAAAATGAAGATCCATCACGTCATTTAGCTGCCACCTTTTAATCTTTATTTGGGTATTTTGAGTATTTGCCAATATTTTTGATATTTCGTGAGCCAATATAAGCCCGCACTCGCCGCGATCTGACGCTAAATTTAATTCTGCAAATGCAGATTCAAATGATTTTGTTGCCACAACGGGAGCTGGGTTGCCGCCGGGAATTGGATTTCCTGTTCCGTTTTCACCACCAGGAGCTGCCTCAGTGCCCGGAGTTTTTTCGCCGTCCGGAGGGGTTTCATTGCCCGGATTTACGTTGCTGACTGGGTTAACTTTTGAACTGTCGCTCTGTTTGTGCTTTGCTTTTCCGCAGGAAACGGACAATAAAAAACCCAGAGCTAAAAATATTGCAGTTTTCATTTGTTTCTCCAAAATTGCACAGTTAAATGAGGAACATTGCTTGACCCATGGTGTATTCTGCCACCACTAATAATATTTTAAATAATTATCACATGACAAATATTCTATCCTTATATTCTCCGAACCAGCCACAACCCATTTAGTTTTTTTAAACTGGATATAAAAATCATCATGAATATGGCCGCTTTGGAACATGATGTCGCGCTGAATATCGCACCTGTCAGGCATTTGCTTCAAGGTCGGAGGCACTACCGCATTACAAGAAATCTCAACACCATCATTGGCAGTTTTACCTGTGAATTTTGCCAAAAATCCATTGTCTGATTCATTGGCTATTTCAAATTTCTCTGTGGTTCCACCCGTGCTTATCACTTCCAAAAACACCTTATTTGATTCACTACGGTATGCAAAACAACTCAATCTATTTTCAGATTTTGGCGTCAAAACGCATTGCCTCCATGCCGTCGTTGTTTCGTTTTCGCCGATGTATGTCAAGTAATTTGCTGCTGTGTTGTCGAAAAATTGTGTGCTAAATTTTGAAGTAAACGTCTTTTTTTCTCTCTCAAAAATCTCGATAAATTGGGTTTTGTCTAATATTTTATTGTTATAAATATCGCTCACAAAAGGCGCAACCAGTACCAAATCAGAATCTTTAAATCTTTCTTTTTTAATTTCTACAATTTCTAAATACCTTTCCCATGCCGTTTCTGCTGAGAGTGTATTAAAATTGAGGGTAAATAAATCGCGAGTTAAGTAATTCTTGGTTTCTTTTTTATAGGTTGGGTCACTCATTTTCTGAATCATATCTTGCACCAAAATCTGCC
>JAYTOT010000205.1:0-21536 GCA_043747645.1 Pseudomonadota bacterium
ACTTGCGCTGGCCAAGTATTGAACCATAAAAATCCGATGGAACTTCCGATGAGTGCTGAAAGGAATATTGTGATTTCGCCAGAACCAGGCACAGAATGATAGTATAAATATTTTGCAATAACAACGTTACCAGTGACATAACTTAGTACTAATAGGGCGATTGAGCAAGTTATAATGGGGCCAATTACGAGTCCGTCGAGGCCGTCTGTTAAGTTAACAGCATTGCTAGAACCGACTAAAACACAGAGCGCAAAAGGTGCATAGAGTGCTCCAAATTCCAAAGCTATATGCTTTAAAAATGGAACATAAACTAAAGTATTAGAAAGCGAAAAGGCCGTTTTTACAATAAAATTTTCGCCGGCCCACAAATGCCAAGCAATGGCAAATGAACCAAAGACCATGAGCCCAAGCATTTTATATTTGCTACGTAACCCTTTTGAATTCTTTTTCGTTATTTTTAAATAGTCGTCTAAAAATCCTACAAATCCGTAGCCAATACAGATTATTAAAAGGGTCCAAAGGTGGCGATTTTTTAAATCAATCCAAATAAGCGCGCTCACAACCGTAGAAAATATAATTACGAGCCCACCCATGGTGGGTGTGCCCTTTTTCTCGTAATGCGACTCAGGGCCCAAGTCTCTGATGGGTTGGCCAAGTTTTAATGCACGTAATCTGCGAATCATGGGAGGATACAATAATACACTGAGTGATATTGCGGTCAAAAGTGCAAGAATGGCACGGCTAGATAGGTATGTAAATGCATTGAATCCGGACTGATATTTTATAAGAGTCTGGAATAGACTGTAAAGCATATTAGAGCTTAAGTCCTTTCAGAAAGAAGAATTAGGAATTGCGTTTTTTATTTCGCAACTTTTTGTTCGAGAGCCGCCATTGCTTCTTGCACATCGCTGAATGGATATTTTTTCTGACCCAGGATTTGGTAATTTTCATGACCTTTTCCTGCAATCAACACAATGTCATGGGGTTCTGCGTTTAGAATAGCTTGCACAATAGCGGTTCGTCTATCGACTTCGGCAATTACTTTTTGTCGATTGGTAATCCCTTTTAAAATATCTTCAATAATTTTCTCGGGTAATTCGGTACGAGGATTATCGGATGTTATAATACAATAATCAGCGTTTTCACTGGCAATTTTTCCCATAATAGGGCGCTTGGACGCATCGCGATCGCCGCCGCAGCCAAAAACACAACGCAGTCGTGAACCAGGTTTTTTGACGCTGTTGAGGGTGAGAATTGCCTTCTCAAGTGCGTCGGGGCTGTGTGCGTAGTCAACCAATACCAAAGGTAACAGCGTTTGATTTTTGTTTTCAATGACCACTGCTTCGAGGCGTCCCGGAATGCCTTTTATGGTTGAAGTCGTTTGCACAATTTGATTTAATGGGTAGCCAAGAGCAAGCATAGCGCAAGCTGATGCGGCAAGATTTTCATGTTGAAAATCGCCAATAAGAGGGCACTGGTATTGCACCTCTGCGAGAAGGCTATTGTCGTTTTCGAACGACCATGTGCCCGAAAGTCCGCCGCTTAAAGTCATTTTTTGTTTGAGAAATAAAAATCGGGCTGAAATATTTTTCCTTGCAGTGAGAGCGAAAAAATTATCTTTGTTTTTAGCACTCCCAAATCCGATGAGGGAAATATGTGCCTGTGCAGCTTTGTGCGCAAAAAATTCCCATTCGGGGTCGTCGGTGTTGATGACTGCTGTGCCAGTGTTTTTAATGCACTGATCAAAAAGTAGACTTTTTGCCGCACGGTATTTTTGCATTGTGCCATGATAGTCGAGGTGATCTTGTGTGAGATTTGTGAATATTCCCACATCCAATTTCCAAGAGCCCAAACGATCTTCAGAGAGACCGTGTGAGGTCGCCTCTAATACGATGTTTTGAACATTATTTTTTTTGGCCCACAAAACCGAACGAATAAAGCCAGGATAATCGGGCATAGTGGGATACGAACCTTCGATGGTTTCTGCACCAATTTGAATTCCTAAGGTGCCAATGCGAAGAGTTTGTTTTTTTGTTAAATTCTCTAACATTTGCGAGGAAATTTGGGTGACGCTGGTTTTGCCATTGGTTCCGGTGACACCAATTGAAACGAATTGATTGCAATGCAGTTGGCTGGCGACTTCGAGAAGTCGATAGAGGGCCTGTGAGGTGCTTGTAACCTTAATGAGGTGAGGATGCTCCAAAACTTCAGAGATCCAATCTGCAGGGCGGCTTTGTTTTGTGAGAAAATCAGAAATTCTGTCTGATTCGCCAACAAATATATTCCCTTGAGCTAAAATATCTTCAATTAACGAGTGCCCATCGAATTTGTCACCCACTCGTGCGACAAAAATAAATTGCGGAAGCCTCGTCTCAGATTTTTCTGCTGCTGTGGGTAAATCGCGACTGTCCCAAAATAAAGGAATGGCCACGCAGTGCGAGCTATTTTGATGTGGCCTGCGCAAGGGAGAAGTGACTTCGATGGGGTCTGAAAGTAAATTTTCGGTTTCCATAACCAGCAAAGCATAGACGGGATCGATGAGTAAGGGGGCATTGAGTGAGTTGTTACTTTGTGAATTGTTGTTCATTGTGCGTGTGATTCCGCCTTAACCATAGGGCTGACTTCAGAATTTTTATTAATTGCTAAAACGCCCAGTGAATTTAAATATTGTATGGTCTTAAATCCGATTTCAGAAAAAACAGGCCCTGCTAAAGTACCACCGTAGGCAGGGCGTACCTTAGGTTCGTCAATTACGACTACTATGGCGAGCTTAGGATTTTCTGCAGGAAGCACTCCAATAAAGCTCGCAATGCGGTCGGAATATGATTTTGTTTGGGTGTTGAATTTTTGTGCTGTACCTGTTTTTCCAGCAACCGAAACTCCGGGTATGGAGGCTTTGCTGCCAGTACCTCCTTCTTCTTCGACAACACTAGACATCATTTCGGTAATAATGCGGCTCGTTTTTGGCGTGACATATTGCAATACCGGACCAACAAAATTTTGTTTATCTGTGGCTGGTTTAGTAATAATGCGAATGTTTTGATCTGATCCGCCGCCTGTTAAAAGTGCTAAAGTGTGTGTTATTTGCAACGGACTTATGGCTAACCCCTGTCCAAATGCCATGTTTGCGAAGCGCATTTCGCGCCATGTCTCGGGTGGTGAAATATGGCCGCCCCATTCACCAGGCAAGCCAGTACCAACGTTGCGAGCTAAACCAGAGCGAATGACAGCGTTGTAAAAAGAATTGCGACCCAGGCGCTGCATGATTTTGTAAGTACAAATATTGCTACTAAATTTTATCACTTCTTTAATGGAAAGGGTTCCGTGCGGGTGGTCGTCGCGAATTTTTCCACCTGGAACAGCAAATTTTCCATTTTCGCAGAAAAGTTTTTCGTCGGGTTTAATAACTCCCTTGTCTAGGGCTGCCGCAATAAACACAGGTTTTACAACAGAACCTAATTCTAGGGCGTCCATGAGGGGGCGAAATCGCCTTTTCTCGGGTTGATTGTCGGGAGGATTATTAAGATCGTAAGTTGGGTAGCTTGCTATGGCCAAAAGTTCAGAACTTTCTATGTCCATAACCACTGCAGAACCGCCACGTGCTTGGGCTTTTAGCACGCCCTGGCGCAAAGCTGCTTCGGCAAAACTTTGGATTGAAAGATCGATAGACAAATTAAGTGGGTCTGTGGCTTGTTCTGGTTTGACAGCATTATTGGGGGTTATGAGTGTGAGCCTGCCTCTCGCATCTCGCGATACTTTTACGGTGCTTTCTTGGCCCCTCAATTGTTTGTCGTAGACTTTTTCTATGCCCTCAAGGCCTTTATCGTCTAGCCCCACAAAGCCAATTAAATGGGCCGCGGTTTCTTTTTCAGGATAAATTCTTTTTGGTTCGTCTATAAAACCTAAAAAATCGTGCCATTCGGAAATATCGCCCATTCTTTCGAATTCAGCCTTGGACATTTTTCTTTTGAGCCAAGAAAATCCTTTTTTTGTTTTCGATAAAGAATGCAAATTGTCGGCAGAAATTCCAATTTGTTTTGCAACTATTTTTAAAGTGTCGAGGTCTGTTGGTATGCGTTTGGGAATGACAAATAAGCTAGGTTGCAAAACACTCACGGCTAAGGGGCGTCCTTGGCGATCGAGTATGGGCGCCCGCTGTGGCGCTAATTTGACGTCAACTTCGAATTGTCGCAGGCCTTGTTGACGCAATAATGCTCTGAGGTCATTAGGTAACAGCGATAAATAGGCGTAGCGAGAAAGTAACAAAATAAATAAAATCCCCAAACTACCGCCCATAAAAAGCGCTCTGGCTTGGTAAGATTCGCTTAATTTTATGTCTTCAGATTTGAACCTTTTTATTATTGCAGCAAGAATTTCGAAGCCTTTCATTCGGTGGTCTTCCTTTCTTGCTTTGCTTGTTTATTTTCGCCAGCTCTAAACACGGCTTCTGTTTCGGGCAAGCTTAATTTTTTAAAATCTGAGCTGCCGGTTTGACTCAAATACCTATCGCGAACACTGTGTTGCGCAGCAGCGAGGAGCGACTGGAGTTCGTTGCTTCGTTGTCTTTGAGCTCTTTCTTTTTCTTTGAGTTTAGCCAATTCATAGCCAATGGCATAGGTTTTTGTTCTTAAAATTGTGACAGGAATGGCTGCAATAATGACACATGCAAAACAGACTATACTGGCATCAATCTTAATTTTCATTTGTTACCTTTTGAGAACCCGTCGCTAGGCGCTCTGTTAAAATAAAAACTTCTGAGCCGGGCCGAACGCGACCTTGGGTTTTTTTTGCATTCAACATCAGACGCGGTAATTCCACCCCGAGGTTTTTCTTTTCCCCAAGGCACAAAGTCTGGTCTAAAAAACGGGTCGTCTGGCAATGCGTCGAGTTCTTCAATCGTTGAAAAGCCTTTTTCCCAAGCCCTAAACCGTTGTTTTACGCGGCGATCTTCTAGAGAATGAAACGTAATAAATGCTGCTACCCCATTGGGCTTGAGTACGAATGGCAGCGCATCTAATAGAGTGTCCAATGCTTCGAGTTCTCTATTGACCGCAATTCTCAGCGCTTGAAAAACTCTGGTTGCAGGGTGAGTGCGACCTTCAGGGTAACACAACACGGCTTTTGCATATTGGGCAAAAGTCAAAGTATTGTTGAAAACCTCTGGTTTTATAGTGCGATCTTGGCAAATGGCTTTGGCCATTTTTTTGGATTTGGGTTCTTCACCAAATTCAGAAAAAATACTGATCAATTCTGATTCGCTTGAATGGAGCAATATTTCTTTTGCAGTGACCGCAGTTTGGGAATTCATGCGCATGTCCAGGGGTCCATCGAGCCGAAAAGAAAATCCTCTGCTTCCTTCGTCGAGTTGAGGGCTACTTACCCCTAAGTCTGCCATGACGGCGTCAATGCAGTGACTTAGATTCAAAGCTTCAATTTGAGTTCGCAAATCGGAAAAATTGGCATGAACAGGAACAAATTTTAATTTGGTGTTGTGTAAATTCAACAAAGGTTGAAGTCGTTCTTGTGCAGCTTCTAAAGCAACAGTGTCTTGGTCGAAGCCAAAAATTTGCAAAGAATCATTTTTATGAATCGCTGAATTATCAAAGAAAGTTGAAATAAAATGCTCGGTATGACCGCCTCCACCAAGGGTGCAATCGATAATATTCCTTTGAGTTCCATCTGAATTTTCAGATAAAGATAAGCATGAATGAATGCCTGACATTACAGTTTCGTTTTTTAAAACAGTGATGTGCTCGAAATTATTTTTCACTTTGAGTCCTCTAGAAAGATTTTATCTGCCACTGAATATTTGTACTGCTTTCGTCAACGATCTGACTCATTCGTGAGGAAAAGCAAAATTATTTTCAAGGTGATCTCAAGATTTGAAGCGAGGGGCCGAAGATCAGCTCTGTGGCTTAGGGAACCGGGTGTGACTCGGCTCGACCAGGAACATCTTAAGGGAGATGATTATCCATGAAACTCCGTACTTCATCAAGACTCAAGTCGATTTTAATTCCTGCAATTGCTGCATTCCTTTTGGGTGCTAGCGCAATTGGTTGCAGTTCATCAGGCGATAAGGCTGAACCAGACGCTGCTATAGCGGCCGGTGAAGATGGTGCAGCAAACAACACAAATGCTGATCCGCTTGCAAACGATGCAAATGCTGCTGGTGGCGACGGAGCAGCTGCTACGAACGGTGCTCCTGCAAATGCAGCACCGTCCAACAGCGCTCCAACCAACGCTGCAGGCACGGAGCTTCAAAACGCTGCTGCCGACAACGGTAGTGGTGCACCACCCGCGGCAGATGCTGGCGCTGCTCCAGCGGCGGATCCGTTTGCCAACGGCGCAAGCGCTGCGCCAGCAGTGGGAGCAAACTCTGCTCCTGCAAATGCGGCGCCTGTAAACGGTGCTCCACCTGCGGACGGCAATTTAGGTAGTGGTGACGCGAGCTTAAATGCTGGCGGTAACGCTCAACCTCCGGCAGACGGTGCAATGGCAAACGCTGGTGCTAATGCCATTCCGCCTCCTCCAGAACCTAATGCAGCAGCAATCGCACCTCCAGCGGATGCAGCTCCAGCAGCAGAAGCTCCAGCTGGCGGCGAAACTGCTAGTGCTCCTGCACCAGCAGCCCCGGCAAGTTCTGGCACATCGGAAGGTTCTGCT
The DNA here is from genome assembly GCA_043747645.1 of Pseudomonadota bacterium. Lineage (GTDB taxonomy): Bacteria > Bdellovibrionota_B > Oligoflexia > Silvanigrellales > Silvanigrellaceae > JAYTOT01. The sequence continues at coordinate 6,664 of JAYTOT010000205.1, forward strand.
GGTCCTAGTTCTGGAATGGTACCTGAAAGCGGTTCTAAAATGGCTTATTATGTAATTAAAGGCGATACTTTAGCAGTGATTTCTAAGAAGATATTTGGCAGCCAAGGCAAATGGAAGACTCTTGCATCGGACAATAATATTATCGACCCAAACAAGATTTACGCAGGCGATGTGATTTTTTACACAGTTGACGATTCAGCACGCGACTTTGCACAAAAATATGAATCCGCAGCTCGTCAGTCAGTTACAGTAGCAGCAGGCGATACGCTCAGTAAAATTTCTTTAAAGGTATACGGAACAGAAGGCGCGTGGAGAACTCTTTGGAAAGAAAATCCCCATGTAAAGAATCCTGATGTAGTTAGAGTTGGAATGGTTTTAAGTTTCCGTGGTGGACAAGCATCTGCATTAAATGAAGAAGGCAGCAACAATGAAGAAACAGCTCAAACAGAAGAAGTAAGTGCTCAATAAAGATTCTGATTGTTGATGAGAATGAAGGTTTGACTTGTACTGTAGCACGATTCGAGATTGAATTCTGAGAGAGAGTTTTGAGTGACTGGTGAATCGAGAGTGAGTAAGAGTTCCAGTGGAATGAGTATCGGATAATGCAGAGAGTATTGAGGAAGTGATAGAGTAAAGCAGAGTGATGAATCCGAAAGCGTGACCGTTGAGTGAGCAAGTGAATGTGCGGAGGGGCCCCCGTGCACAACGAGTTTAGTCAGAGGAAGATGTGAGTAGGCAAGAAGTTTCTGAGCAACCTTGAGTAAGGGCACCCCTGAAGGCAGCTGCGGAGACGTTTTGAGAAGGTTTAATGGCAGTGATTGTCCACACATAATGGGCCATTGCACTAGATTTAAAGTAGTAGCGCAATTGTCAGCATAGAGTGAAACCTCTGTGCTGTTTTTTTTGTTTTCTGTTGTTACTTTGCTTACCCAATCAGCAATGACTAAGCATTGATCAGGCGTTTTTTGAATTTTTGAATTTTGTACCTGATCAATCACGTATAAGGAGCTTCTGCATTGAGCATATTCCTCATAAGTGCCTACGTTGTGCCAAGGCAATTGATGCGACCAATCGAAGTTGAGTATTTTTTGCCCTTTAGCTAAAGCAGCTCGATAGAACATGTCGACGCTCGATTTTTTTTCTATATTCGAGCTCAGAACTGTTTGTGCACAAACAATTTGATGGTTTGTAAATAACCTACGCAATACGCCAGATTTGGATTCTAAGCTGTCTATGTCTTTTCCAAAACCAATGACTTCGGTGGCTAAAGAATTTGTCCAGGTGACGTCGTTTCGTGCTTCATTGAGAGCCATGGTAGCCATAAGAGCTGCGGTGTTCGCTGGCCTATTATTCCAGGCTTCACAGAGCTCAAAAATAGGCAATGCGCTATAAATATCCCCAGAGACGACAAACACGTCTCTGTGGGCTAATTCGGGCGTTTCTTTGGCAAGAGTTTGCACAATCCGTGCTATTCCGCCTCCAGTTTCGAGTAAAATTTCTTCGCGCCAAAATCGGACCCTGATTTTATCAAAACCCAAGCCTTCAACCGCAGCTTGAATTTCAGACTCAACAAACTCTGCTAAATAATGCGTATTGCAGTGAATAGTCTCAAAACCAGCATTGAGTAGCGCGGCAATAGAGTGAACAGATATGGGTAGGCTGCCCATGGGAGCAGCAGTTTTTGGAACCAATGCCGTGAGTGGGCGCAATCTTGTGCCTAGTCCTGCACAGAGTACGATGGGTATGTATTGCTTGGTCAAGTGAGGCATGGTTGATGAGCTCCCTGCTATGGTCTGTAATGATTATAGCCACTTTCGGTGCCTAGGCAGCTTACTCCCTTGTCAAAAAAACGTGATGATCTGACATTGATCAAGGTATAATTGGTCGCACCATGACAATTCTAAATCGGTAATGATACACTTCCGCTTGTTTCGTGGCTTTCAAAAAAGGCGGGTTTCTGGAGCATGGTCTTGCAGAAGTCGACAGCAAAAATAAGTGTCTACATGGAAGGTATTGCTGCATACCTTGCAAGTTATCGTGCCCGCGAAGTGCTGACGCAAAACGAAATGGCACTCAAACTGGGTTTATCGCTCAATCGTTACCGCGAATACGAACAAAATACGACAGACAATTCTAAAGGAATTGCTCTCGATCTGTTGCTTAAAATTGCAGAGCTCGAAAACATTGCTCCGGCTGAATTTTTGCAAAAGCTAGACGATTCCAAATTAGACGGCTCCTCTGACATAGACGATTTTGAAAATATTTTAGTGGCCGAATTTAGAAACGTATCGCTCGACGACCGGCGTAATTTTATTACCATGGTGCGAGAAGGTATTCCCGAAGAAACCTTGGTTCCAAATAAAATGCGCTGGGCCATTAAAATTATAAATATGCTGGGTGGCTTGCCCTACGACCAGCGCATGAAATTTGAACGAGAAATTTTGGAAGAATTTATTGCTTTCAAAAAGCCAGTACCTGGGTCCCACGAGCACGAGCATTTGTTGGACAGACTCAGGGAGTTGGTCAAACATTACTTTACGCACTTCGATGGGTACCGCAGGTAAAATATTAGCGGGGAAGCTGAAAAGTTTCCAAAGCGCCAGATGCCTTGTTTAATACTTTGAAAGAATTGGAATCCCAATCAATCATAACGGGGTAGTTGATAGCAGCTGCGCCAAATTTCCTTTCTAAAAAAGAACGAATTTTTGCAGTGGCTTGAACTTCTTTCCAAGAAACCTTGAGAGGAGTTTGGTTGCCGGAATCGTCGGTGTACACAAGGTCATTTTCGGGCGAAGCGTCGTTTATTGCGATGCTGCCAGCCAAGCAAGTGCCGAAAATTGCTACAGATGCTGCAACCATTGCCACCTTTAAAGATGGTAATAAGAATTGCTTATTTACTAGGTTCATACTTAGAGATCCTCGCAGAAATTATCATATCAAAACTCATTCCCTCGTCTCCGGGCTCGGCCTTCCCAGGATTAGAGGCATGTTCCAGAATCAAGCCGCGCATGCGATCGAGTAAAGACTTCGATGCAGGAACGCTTTCTTCCAGACCATGATAGTAACAAAACAGTGCATTTTGTCTGTTATCTGTGGGTTTTACGACCTTACTGAGAGCAGCGGCTCGGTCAGCGGCTACAGTGGCCATGTTCACAGAATCGTAGGCAAGATACTCCATTCCAGAAACAAGGGTTTCGAAACCACATTGGCGGTTTTCGTTTTCCCTTATTGCATTGCATTCCATTAGCAGAGGAAGGTGCAAACTTTCAATATAAACTTTGACTATGTCTTTAGAATCACCGCTGGAAAGGATGACCCCCATGTCAAGTGGACGATCTTTTTCTATATTATGGAAAACCTCAAAAATTTCGGGGTGATGGCGTAGAAAGTGATATAGCTTCGGGTGTTGTTCGCGAGTTACCACCAACTTTGGCTGGGAAATCTGCATGCACTTCTCCGTTGAATCACGAAATTTTCTTTTCTTCTGGTGACAGACCAGTCGTGATTAACATATGCATTTTTGGCCGGCAAGCCGAAGTACACTCGCAATTGCATTTATTTACTTTTTAAGGCCGGCGATATCGACTTGAGTCAGTTTACCAAATGTGTTTCCGGTGTAACCGACCGATTTCATAGCATTTAAAATCACGTGTGCCGGTTGAGTGCCGTTCGGCGCTTTTAAATGGACCCCTTGCGCTAATCCACCAGCGCCACCAGCCACAAGTGCAACCATATTGTCGGTTGAATGGGAACCCGATGCTCCAGGCGCGAATTGTTGAATGTCAGCATCAATGCCAAATCCACCGTCAAAAACCATAACAATCGCTGTGTTGTCTAAAACTGAACCCGCGCCCTCGGGCAATTCTTTTAACAGTGATGCCAAGGTGCTCAAACTTGCCACATGCCAATTGAGTGTAGGGCGAGGGTCTCCGCCGCTACCACCTTTTCCGACTCCTTGACCGCCTGCATTGTGCATAACGTCGTGAACCGTGGTGTCTGTTTGTCCTGTAATATTGTCTAAATCTAAAAACGATTGCGCCCATGTGATTTGATGCGTTCCTGCACGCACTTTATCGGCCCCAAAAAGCAAAGCCCACAACCGAGCCCAGGCTTGCGCACGTTCTTTTTCAAATCGATAATACCCACCCGGGCCTTGTGCCGTAGGATTAAAGCCAAGGTTTTTAGAATCATAACCCACTTTTTGTGCTACTTCTGTAGGCGAGCCGCCCATTGTGGCACCAGGTTTTTGCATCGTATCGAGATTGGCAAGGTCTTTTTCTAACTCTCTAAATCCAGTTTCAAAGAGTTCGAGGCGCGATTTATCTGCAGATCCTAACCGGCCTTTCAGCGCCTGCGACTGACTCAATGTTAAATCGAGAAGGCTCTTTTTACGAGCTCTCATGTAAGCGCCATAGGTGTCGGCTTGCATGGGGTCGGTAGTTGGGCCGGGTGCCACAACTCCTGTAAAAAACCGGTCGAAAATTGCCGAAGGTTGAGTTTCAATAAAATTCGGTTTTGCTTCTTTCCACGATATAAATGCACGATTTCCGTCGGTGCCTTGCGAATTTGCGCGGCCTAATCCTTCTACTTGAACTCGCGTATTTACTAATGGCTGGCCCGAGGCAGAAATTAAAGGATGAATAATATTGTCCGAAGTTGTACCAGCAAATTTAATACTACCACCATTTAAAAGACCAGTTTCTGCGGCATGAGAACAAGTTAGGGGCGCGCTGTGAAAAGATTGACTCGATTCACACTTTTGATTATTCGGGCTCGCAACCATTGGAATAGAAAGATTAGAAATCATAGAAATTAATGCTGGGTCGCCTTTAAAGCCAGCACCAAACAAGCTTTTTCCCATGGTCGGATCTTTTAATACCGACATTCCTGGCGGCAAATCGTATCCAAATCCAGTTTTAGCAGGATTAAACATATGATTCTCTGTGTCACGGCCAAGAGAGCAACCAGCGTGCATAATTAAATAGCGCATTGGTGCAGTGGCGCCATAGGCGGGCGCATTAAAATATTCTAAAAAAGGGAGCCCCACAAAGCTAGCACCAAATACTTTTAAAAAATAGCGGCGCGATTCATTGGAATTCATCATTTGCTCTCCTTGCGCATGGTGAAAATATCGCTTGAAATGTAATTTGCGAGACCATCTAAAAATTTATTTTCTGCACCTGCAAGGGACTGCGAAACTCCAGCGACTTCCGAAGGGTCCAAAGATCCGATTGTTTTTGCCGATAAATAACTTGTGAGCATTGCATTTGAGCAAATTAAAACTTCAGCATTCTTACTTAAATTTTGCGCCAGCGAAGATATTCCATCGATTTGTGCAATTAAAGCGCCCGTAGGAAACACTTTTAAATCCCCTTTGCCATCGATGGTACAAGAGCTTTTGTTCGCCTGAGTGGTTCTAAATTGGCCAGAATTGTCGTATTGCTCTAGCACAAATCCAATTTCATCCATTACCTTGTGGCAAGTTGCGCAGGATGCTCCACGTGTTCGAATTTGCAACCAGCCATCTTTTTTGCAATTGGCAGCACTGTTTGTGGCAATGGGCTCGTCGACGTTTACGTTTTCGGGCGGATTAATCTGCTTGCAAAAAAGGCGACTTAAAACAATTACGCCGCGTTTTGTGGGGCTAGTTTCGCCAAACGAAGTCCCGTTTTGCAAAAATGCCATGGTGCGCAAAATTCCAGCTTTCTGCTGACCTTCTTGCTGCACCTCAAAAACCTCAATGCCATTAAAAGTCTTCTTTTTTGCTGCTGTCGTGTCCATACTGTATTGTTTAGCCAAAGCAGCAGGCAAAAAAGTGGTTTCGGTGCTCATTAAATCTGTCAATCCGAGTTTAGATTTAAACAACGTGTTATCAACCATTGCATCGGCTTCTACGCGCGCTTCTTTTCCTAGTTTTTCTTGAAATTCAACCCGGTCGTAACGCAACCAACTAGCCACAAACGCTTGCCAATATTTAGATGAAGTATCGGAACTTGCTAGTTTCAAAAAGGCAGTTTTTCGGGTTTGCGGGTCTAAAATTTTTCCAGATTTCGCCAAATCGAGAATTTCGGCATTGGGTGGTGCTCCCGTTGCGGCAAACGACATGCGCGAGGCAATTTCAAATGCATCTAATTTGTACTGACCCGACGCAGCATCTAGAGTTCCTAATTCTACGCGGTACTGAAAATAGGGGCTCGTAAGCAATGCTTCTAGGGCAAAAGAAACAATTTCATGCAGAGGTTTTTTGTCTTTTGGGAACAATTTATCGGTCAATATCATGTTGGCGAGTGACATACTTGATTGAATAATTTGACCACTTTCGGCAGTTGTAATTGGCCGACGCCACAACATTTCTCCCGCTTTAATCACAAAACTCGAAATACAGTCTTTAGGAACGGTTGTGGTATCTGCAAAACAAGGCACAAAATTAGAGAATACTTTAGCGTTAGCTAAAAAAGCTGCTGAAACTTTTTCCGCCGCAGAAATACCATCGCCCGCCATACTTCGCGCTAGTTCTGGGCTTGCGCCACCTCCACCGTCGAGGGGGGCGGATTCATTTTCAAACACTTGTCCTACTTTAGAGCGGGTGACATCGCCTGGCTTTACGTCTAACGAAAATAATATGTTTACGGTACGGTCGTACTCTTGAGGCGATAAACGTCGCATTCCATTGGCAGTTAGAGGTCCAGGAATTGCATTTTTTGAGGCATTAATGACTTCGTCTGGCGTTTTTACTACTTTTTGAGCGCTATTTCCGGCCCCACTCCCTTTTAAAATGCTTTCTTTCGACTGTGTTTTTCCGAGCTGTGCAGTTTTTACCGATAAAGTTGTGTTGTTCCCGTTGGAACAACTTGCTAAAATAGATAGAAATCCCATTTTTAAAGTGAGTTTCTGCATCGTTTCACCCTTTTTCATCAAATAACCAAAACCGACTAGCAAATACTGGCCTTAAACGTAGTATCGACCCCCTCACCGCGAAACATTGAGAAAATGTGTAATTTTATTAAAATACTTTGTTATTTCAAGGTGGTTGATTGAGATTGGCAAAGTGTGCTTGGTTTTGCTGTTCCTGCAATTATATCAATAATAGGGTGGCCACCTTTCACTTTTCCCGGTGCTACTTCTGTCCAGCTGAGCCCGTCGTTGCTCCAGAAAAATTTTTGATTTTCGTACCAATTGTTCCAGCCCTGCGTGACTCCAACAAATCTTTTAAGCGTAGGATGATATGTAATTTTCTCAAAGGAGCCAGGCAAAGGTTTGGGAAGCTTACTTATTGTCCAATTGTCACCGTCTAAGCTTTCCACAATAGAGCCTTCAGACACTCCCACAAATCTATTTTCGGCCCAAGTGGCAGTTGTGAGCGGCCCAGTGAGTTTCGATTTCTTCCAAGTTGCGCCACCGTCCGTAGTAAAACACGGAGGCTTATTGTAGCTGCCTAAAATCGCAATGCCATTTGAGCTTTGTACGGCGCTTTCACGCGTGTCACATTGTGTGCCCCAGCCAGAGGCTTGTGTCCAAGAAAGACCAAAATCCGACGAATAAATGAGCCCCGTGGGGGCATCTCCGTTTAAAAATATGCGTCCTTTACCGCTTTTGAGCGCAAATGCGCCGCGATACGAATTATTTCCGCCCGGAAAAGGGTCTGCTTTTGCAACAGTCCATGTTTTACCCTCATTTGTGCCAGAGGTAAAAGGAGTTGTGGCGCCAAAAAGGGTGCCGTTAATTATCCCGAGGCCGCCAAATTCTGCGTCGTTTTTCATTATTACTTGCCAATTTTGCCCGTCGTCGGTGCTTAACACTGTCGAAGGGCTACCGTGTCCGAAAGAAGCGTAAAACCTGCCATTTTCAAACACTAATCCTTGCGGTCTACCCGGGTGGTGGTCGCAGTCGGTGGGCGAAAAACAGCGTAATTTGTCGTCTGTAGACGTGTCGTACACCCAGCTGAGTCCGCCGTCGCAACTCATTAATGTGCGCTGAACCGTGCCCTGTGCAATAAAAACTGGAATACTTTCGTTCAAAACAACAGCCGGAACTGTTGAGCTTTTGGGATTTGTAACAACTACCTCGGCTTTTGGAGGTGGTGGTATAATGGCTGGTATTTTTGAATCTTCTGCAGTTGGTAATTTAGCAGATTCAACTGCTTTTACACTAGTAATGGTCTCGGCAGAAGCACCAATTTTAGTCTTGGTTTGTAAAGCCGTGTCGGGTTCAGAATTGGAACTATCACCCGATTTTACTTTTCCTAATTGAGATACTTGTGGGTTTGTGTTTATTTTCTGTTCTTGAGGTCCGCAGGAGTAAAAAGCAACTGTTATGAATAAATAATTTCGAATAATTGTTTTCAATTGTGCACTCTCCAGCGAGACTGTAAGTTTAAAATTAAATTTTATTCTAACTCAAAATTAATGGCGTAGAATTTGAAACTGCATGACCGAAAGAATTAAAATTTTGCATGCCCATGAGCCGGCCTATTGCCACCCATAAGTCTCCCATTAAAGCGTTGCTGTATGAATTGTAACCAAAATTATCATCTTTGTTGGTGCCTAGGTTTTTAAGAAGCATTTCGCCTGAAGTGCGCGGTGGAGTAATAATTCTATTGCCTTTTAGTCCAGTATTAGCACCGCCAACAATCACAAATGGCAGTGCATCGGTGGAGTGATCTCCGTCTTCCATAGAGCCCCCGTACACAACTATTGTATTGTCAAAAAGTGTGGAGCCATCGGCGTCTAAAGTTGTTTGAAGCGTTTTTATGAAATCAACTACTTTACGCGAGTATTGATTGCACTGTGATTTATACACTGCCTGCGCATCAAAGCTGAATTCGCGGCGAATAAAACTTTCTGGGGTCCCGTCAAAATACGAAAAACCTTCAATTTTAGAAGTGGGAAAATTAAGACACGAAGGTTCATCGCCACCAGATGTGATATATGTAGCACACGTTTGATGCATGGAATTGGCACGCGCTAAAAACGAATGTGCAATGGTTTGATGATAATCAAAGCCAGATTTCCAGTCGTTTTTATAGGTGCCTTTGTCGTTGCCGTTGGCGTCTAGTTCACGCTGAAAAATACGGGCCACACCTTTACTGTCGATATAAGGTATGTTGTTCGCGCTTTCTCCCATAGTAATGACACCAATGCGGTGATAGTCGCACGAAAACCCAACTCGAATACTTTCAAATGCTGAGGCTAAGTCGGCATCAAATCCTTTTAAAGTTTGAACCGCGGGTGCTATGCAGCCCGGCCCCGCTTGTCCGCCGCCGTTAAGGCCAGTCTCGGTTGCCAATGTGTTCATTTGTGAAAGGTGAAAATCAATTTTCGATTTCTCTTCGCCGTTCAATCTTGCACCAAATAGCTGTAATTCTTCACGAGCCAGGTCTATCATCGCTTTTTTTCGCGCTAATACCGGGTCAATATTAGTCGATGACACATTCCCAATACGTGCACGAAGCTGCGAATTAAAATTACTCACATCAGTGGGAGGCAGTTCGTTGCGGTTTTCATCAAACGACATGGCTTGGCCGCCATTCACCCAAAGTCGCGCCACACCGGGCAAATTAAGACGTGAATGCAACAATGCATCAATAGAGGGGCCCAGTGGTCGTACGGTGCCTAAATGGGCGTCTACATCGAGCCCGTTTGGAAGGTTTGCAGTGAGCCAATCTTTTGGAAAATGACTAGCGCGCGAATGCATCCGCACGCCGTTGACAAAAACGCAATTCGATTTGATTTCGTCGAATGGGCTGATGCATTCTTTTAATTGAATTTGTCCGTTCACTGTTGACGCGGGATCTCTACCACCAATGCCGTGGTCTGCCCAAATAATTAGCAAGCGAGTTTTTTTTGCCGTTTGTCCGCTGGCACGCACGGCATGAATTAACGGGTGTAATAAAATTGCTCCCAGGCCCATTCCCCTAATTGCGCTGCGACGCGTTAAGGGTGAAATTGAAAAATCTTTCATTTCAACAGTTCCTTTTTTCGAAAAATAATACTTTCAAAATCTGCCAATGCTTGAGGGAGATTGTTCAAAATCCCGCCACTCGATTTAAATTTTTGATACGAATTAGATATTTCGCAACCATTTTTCAATTTGTCTCTTTGCTCCTGCGAAGAAAATCCGAAGCTATGACGCAAATAATTCGTATATAAACACTGCTGCAAATGTTCGCTTGCTCCAATACTCGCAAGCAAAGAAACACCATTCTCAAATTTAGAAGGAAGGTCTCCCAAGTCGGGTAATTGCCCCGAGCTATCGATGGTGCCACCGTTTTCTTGCAATCTAAATTTACCAGCAGCGTCGTAGTTTTCTAATGCTGCTGCCACAGGATCGATGAGTTTGTGGCAGCCGGCACAAGTGGGATTTGCCGAATGCGATACAAAAGTGTCTCGAGTCAAAATAGGCCCCTGTTTAGGCGTAAGTGCTGACATTGTGGCGCTGTTAATTCCGGGCGGAGGTGGTGGAATATCCTTGCACAAAACTTGCCGCAATAAAAAAACACCTCTGTGAATAAAACTGGTTTGCAACGGCTTCGACTGCGACGCCAAAAAAGCAGCGTGGCTTAACGGGCCCACTCTTTCTGCTTTTGGAGTGGTAAAAACTCCGTTCATAATTGGAGACTGCTCAGCCCCGTACCATTTTGCAACCTGCGCATCGCCGTAAGTAAAATTTGCGGTAAATAAATCTTTTGTTGTCGATTTTTTATCTACAATGAGCGACTCAAAAAAATCTTTCGATTCTTTATAGAGCGCATTTCGCAAGTCGGGCGTCATATTGAGCTCGGCAGCTTTTGGAATCGTTTTAACGCGGTCGTATTGCAACCAGCTTTCAAAAAAGGAATTGACCGATCGTTTCGCCTTTGGCGATGCTATCATGCGTTCTATTTGTTTTTTTAAGAGCACTTGATCGTATAAATCTCCCGCTTTTGCAGCTGCTAATAAGGGTTCGTCTGGCACGCTCCTCCAAATGGTCATTGCCAAAAAAGTAGCAATTTCGCTTCCTGCAAGTTTTACTTTTGTAGGATCTTTAGCATCATCTGTGCCCCATTCGCTGCGGTATAAAAATTCCGGAGCGGTGAGCAAAAACTGCACAATGCTTTTTGCGCCATTGAGTCCGTCTGTTTGTGTGGCAAGCGCCACAGATTTATCGACAAGTTTGTTCACTTCTGCCTGCAATAAGTCGCGTCTCCAAAGTATTTTTCCGTATTTAAAAACAAAACTACTGGCACAAGGAGCCACAAAATTTTGTGCGCAACTTTTCAATTCCACATTCTGGCTTGCGACATTTTCTGCCACTTTTTCGGTGCTGTCAAAAAGAGACTGCAAAAAATTCTTATCTGATAACAACGTTGATGCTGTATTTGCATGACCAAAATTCACACTTAAATTTGGCATCGAAAAACCAGTCAATGCAGTCGCCCCAAAAGTGTCTTCAATGGCATTCGACACCTGATCTGCGCTCAAAAGCCATATTTTTCGGGGTAATAATTCGGTTCCTTGGCAAGTTGCTGGCGGCGCAATAATCGCTTCACGAGTGTTAGCGACAGAAAGTTGAGGTGTACCCTTTGTCTCGGCGCCTACCTCAGTGTGCATATTGTTCGTATCTACAGCTGTGGTTTTAAGTTTTTCCGACGTAGGTGCAGATGGAGGGATTTGCAACGATATTTTAGAATTGCCGTTGTTTAATTGCCCGCAGGCAGTAGTAGCGACAAAAAATAGAGCAAAAAACGGTGTAAGACTCCGCTTATGAGGGCGAAATAATTCATTTTTCTGTGGCTTTAAAGGAATTATATGCATATGTCTCCTAAACAGATTGGCTTAAAAAAAGAATCGGTTTTGGGGTGCAAAAGCTTAAGTTCCGAAAAATAATATATAAATGCGGAATGTTACGAATTTATTTTTTGCACGAAATTTAAGAGTCTGAATTTTAATGGGGTGTTTTAAGTTTGATTTCAAAGGAATCAAAAAAAAAGGTAACTAATCTCTATGCATAAGTGAAATTAAATTTAGTGTCCCCATTTTTTTAGAGTTTTTTGCACCAAAAAATTGCCGAACCAGAGCCAAATACCTAAGCAGCCACTACCAATGAAAAATTGAATCGCAAACAGTTTCAAAAAAATAATTGGAGTCTAGTCTGATTTTGTGACAAGTTCGTGCGCAAATGCTGTAGCAAAATACACTGGGTAAAGTCTTTTAATAAAAACGAGCGCGAAACTACCATTCCACAAAAGCGCGAGGGGTTTGGTGTAGAGTTTAACGTTGGGATTACCTCGAATAATCGCCATTTTAGGATCGAAATAGCCCTGAATGAGAAAGTAAAATGTGCTCAAAGTCATATGGGTTGCGATGCCGAGGATTAGTGCAAAAATAACGCCTACCAAATATAAGGGATGGACATACAAATTTGCCATGCGAAACAACAAAATTAAACCAGACGCCAGGCCGAGAATGACTGTAGAGATATCGAAACGAAATAGGACGATTTTTAGAATGTTTGTGCCCGGAAGCAGTGAATAATTCCAGGTATGTCCAGAGACAAGCGCCTGAGAAAATTCATGAATTCCCTTGAAAATAATCGAGTCACCAATTGCATCAACACAAATAAGGATGAGCATAAAATCTAAAGCTCAATAGGGGCTCGCATTTTGAAAGGTGTAAATATTTGCCAAGCCAAAATAAATCGTCCAGTAAAAAAGCAGTAATCGAACCAGCTCAAAAGCAGAATATTTAAGTCCTTCTTTTTTGGATATGAGTGACACCTTTATCAATGCTTTCATCTGGTTGATAATAGCATTTTTAAGCATAGTTTTTTATCCTGAGAAAACAATTGAGCAATTTTGCCAAAGCATAAAAAAGTACAGTCCACACTAGAATGCTGAAAATATAAAATAAAATAGCTTGCTCCGTAGGCTGCTCTGCGCCTGATAAAGTGTGAAACAATATTTTGCTTGGAATGTAAATGAGAGAATTCGTGGGCAGAAAACATTCCAGCTCTTTAACCTTCAAAAAGTCCATGACAGGGTATGCTGTGCCAGAAAAAAAAATGATTAGGCTTGTAAAAATGCTGTTTGCAAGTGTTAAATATTTTTTGGGAGACAACCACAAACAAATGGTTTGCAGCAAAACCAAACTCACATGACCCATTATAAAAAAATAGGGTAAACACAATATTGACCAACTGAGTGCCGAGGAATTCAGATACAGACCACCCCATAAAATTAGAGCAAGAAACAATTGATATTGGCGGCATCTGAAAGTTTGTGAAAGGCTGCTCAACACAATGCGGTCGACGTTATTTCCTGGCAATAAATCTAATGCAGCCCAACGGCCGCTGAGCAGTAAATCGAGTTGTTCTCGAGCCAACCCTTTTTGCACTGAAAGCAACCACACAAGCCCCGAAAATATTACGTAAATGCTCAAGTAGCCGACATCGAGTGAAACATTTTTTCTGCCCAGGTAAAACACAGCACAGTCGGTCAAAAATGACAGTAGCACGGTGTAGATAATAATTGCATTTGGTATTTTGGGGCGAGCCGAACTCTCCAGAAATTTTTTATTTATTGGTATAATTTTCGATATATGTTTTCAAGTTCTTCTTTGGTTTGAGCAACGGGCACTTCCTGAATTGCACCGTTTGAAAGAAATGCCACGCGTGTCGACAGACTCTGAATGTCATGAAAATTATGGGAAGTCAGAAAAAAGCAACAATCATTTTTGCCTAAATATTCTTTCACCAGAGTGTGAATTTTGTCGATGGCCTAAATATCCATACCCACAGTGGGCTCGTCGAGAAATATTATTTTGGGATTAGTACTCATGGCATGCAACAGTTCGAATTTAATGCGTTCGCCAAAGCTCAGTTGACTGCCGCGAAAGTCTAACTTATCGTTCAAATTAAATTGCGAGAGTTTTTCTGCGAGAACTTGAGAATTAAAATTATGATACAAGCTATCATACATTGCAATATGTTCACGCAGGGTAATTCCAGAAAAAAGCCGACTCTGTGCACCCTAAACGAAGCTGATTTTCTGTTTCAAATTTTCGTTGAGTCCATTTTTAGTGTCAATTTCCAAAATGCGACAGGCGCCATGGGTAATTTTAACCATGCCTAATATTGCTTTTACCAAAGTCGTTTTTTCAACGCAGTTGGTTCCCACTAGGCTGAATATATCACCAGATTTTACTTCTAGGCTTAAATTATTTAAGATTTCTTTTTTTCCTGTGGCGTATTTAACGCTCAATTTGTCTGCTTGAATCTTGGAGCTAGGGGCCTTTTATGTTTGAGATGAGATGTTTTGAATAAATGAACGGGTGATCACTCACCCTCCGAATTTGAACCATGCCAAAAGTGCTGCACTCAGACTTAAAAAAAGACATAAAGGAGTAAATAAAATGGAGTCCTTTTTTGCAAATTTTGTGTTCTTAATGTTTCTAAAAAAACCAAAGTATTTAAAATCTCCGATGCTGCGCGCAAATAATACGAGTGCCACTGTCACATTTCCCATGTTAACAAATGAATTAAATTTTGCGGGCAATTCTTTTTGACCAAGAAATGCCAGAGCAGAAGCAATAGCAAGCAGGCAAGCCACTGCGAATGTTGCTAGAGGTGTCGGTCTGAAAAGAGGCACTCCGGCGGTGTTGGTGGGAATAGCGCTAGGCGCTGGGCCCGTTGGCATGCGAATCCATTTTAAATGAAGTAAGCTTAACGCAGCAAATATTGAACATAGCATCCATGAAATGATTTCTAGAGCCATTTGTTTTGTTCCTTAATTAGTATATAACCCACATTCATCACTTTAAGTAAGGCATTCTATGGAATATCTCCTTACATATTTATCACCTAGTGCATCTAATGTACGTTGCACAAAGTCTAGCATA
>JAYTOT010000206.1:0-2905 GCA_043747645.1 Pseudomonadota bacterium
ACTTTAAGCGGCGGCGAATACCAAAGAGTTTTATTGTCCAGGGTTTTAGGAAACGGACTTACGGATGCTCTTTATGTGCTAGACGAGCCGAGTATAGGGTTGGGAAAATCTGAAATACCAGATTTAATATCGTGCATTCAAGAATTATGTTCTTTAGGAAACACCATAGTAATGGTGGAGCATGAGCCAAGTCTCATTCGCGCTGCGGATTTATGGATAGAATTAGGCCCTGGTGGCGGCTCTGAAGGTGGGTATTTAGTGCCCCAAAAATCGGACGAGCCTGTTTCGTTTGCCTTTAAAAAATTCACTCAGTCTGTTCCTTTACGCAAAACTTTAAAAAATTCAACCGATCGCATTTATAAGCCAAAAGAGTGTTTATTTATTAAAGAATTCTCTGCTTTAAATTGCAGAAATTTAAACATAGAAATTCCCCTTGCGAATATGACCGTAATTTGCGGACCAAGTGGTGCAGGAAAATCGACTTTGGTGCACTTTGGATTGCAAGCTGCCATCGAACATTTTCAAGATTCAGGCAATGCAAAAAATGAAGTCGAAGACTTGGACGATCAAAAAGGAGTGTGGAAAGAATTTGCGGTTCCGCCGCAATTTTTTGAAACACATGAAGTTGTGAGCGTAGAGCAAAAAGCACTTCACCGGACAGTTACAAGCGTGCCAGCTACAGTGTTGGGACTCATGGATTCATTTCGAAAATATTTTGCAGCCACAGATGGTGCCAAGCAGCTGGGTTTTACGGCATCAGATTTTTCGTTTAATGGAGCAGGTGGCTGTGAAACCTGCAACGGTCGCGCACTTATAAAAGAAGATCTTTTTTTCTTGGGCGAAGTGGAAAAAATTTGTCCGGAGTGCAATGGGACGCGTTACAGATCTGATGTTTTAAAAGTAAAATGGCTCGGAAAAACAATTCACGAATGGCTTTTAACAAGTTTGACAGATTGCGCTCATGCTTTAAAGTCGCACACAACTTTTTCTAAACCATTGCAAATGGCTGTGCAATTGGGAATTGGTCATTTGCCTTTAGGAATGCCAACTGCGTCAATTTCTGGCGGTGAAGCGCAAAGATTGAGGCTGGCTTCCGCACTTACAAAGTCAGAAAATAAAATATTTTGTATACTCGATGAGCCCACGCGTGGCCTCTCTGAATTTGATGTGGGAAATCTTTTGCAGGCCTTGCTTCAATTGAGTTCTCAGGGGCATACTTTTGTGATAGTTGAGCACCATGAACAGTTTCAGAAATATGCGCATCATTTAGTCATAATGGGTCCCGGTGGTGGGGCAGACGGTGGTCGGATTGTGGAGCGACAGTATGTTTGAATCCATTCTTGGGAAAATGTCTAAAAAAATAGACGTTGTAAATCGTGCCACGCAATCGCAATTCGTCGAAAAAGTAATGGGCGAAGACGCCATGAAGGTGTTTTACGGGAGTCCAACGGGCGCCGCATTTACAGCAAAATTTTTAACCAATCGCTGGTTGAGTAATATTTATGGCGCCTACAATGATTCTGGTGCAAGCAAACACAAAATTGAAGAATTTGTAAAATTGCTCGATATTGATGTTTCAGAATGCGACAAAGAAATATCAGATTATCACTCTTTTAACGATTTTTTTGCGCGAAAATTAAAATCTGAGTTTCGCCCAGTGGACAAACGTGCTGGTGTTATTGCTTCATCTGGCGATGGGCGCCTTTTGGTTTTTGATGATTTATCTGATTCTACCATTTCGTACGTCAAATGGGCGCCCATTCAATTGTTGGAATTATTCAATCGCAATCAGAGTTTGGTCGAGCGATATCGGGGTGGATGCGCTGGTGTTCTGCGGCTTTGTCCGGCCGATTATCACCGTTTTCATTTTCCGGTCACCGGGAAAGTTGGAATTACCAAGACCATTCCAGGATTACTTCACAGCGTTAGCCCTTATGCTCTTGAACAAAAAATCCCAGTTTATTGTTTAAATAAACGCACAATTTGTGAAGTAGATTCCGATGAATTTGGAAAAGTATTGCTAATGGAAGTGGGGGCCATGTTTGTTGGGAGCATTGTTCAAACCTATCGTGCAGGGATGCACGTGAACAAAGGCGACGAAAAAGGCTACTTTAAATTTGGTGGCAGTACGACAATATTTTTCTTCGAAAAAGATGCCATGAAATTTGATTCAGACCTTCTAAAAAATTCTGCAGAAGGGCTCGAAACTCTTGTTAAAATGGGCGAAGGTATAGGTCGGTCTCAAAAATCTGGGGATTAATATGCCGCATCGCGATGCGACAAACGAGAGAGAAAATCTTCTTAATTTAGCCTTTAAATCGGAATTTTACAGCCAAAATTATCCGCATATTTTTCAAACTCCCCAGAGTGAATATTTTTTTGAAATTTTCGATTCGGAACAAATACTAGCTGGTTTTTGCACGGCATATAATATTTCTTGGAGCCACTCTAAATTTAGTTTAGTCAGGGCAATTTGTATTGGAAACGTTTGCAGCCACCCGCAAAGAAAAGGGCAAGGTTGGGCACAGAAAGCAATTGTTCAGGCTCTAGAGTGCGCAAAGAATTCTCACTTCGATTTTGCTTTTCTGTTTAGCGATATGCTCGGGTTTTACGAAAAATTTGGATTTGAAAAAGCTGCGGCCGAAAAATATGTTGTTTTTTCTTTAAATTCCACAGGCAATTTAAGTGCATTTAATTCTAATTTTTTAAAATCAAAAATGCTGGATTTGAATAGCAAAGGATTTGCTAAAAGGCGCAAATTTTTGCGTGGTTCTGCGCAGCTTTTACAAAATTCTTTTCACTCAAAAGAACTTTTTTCTTTAAATAATATTTGGAAATTTTTAGAAAAAAATTCTGCTTCCGCCGAGGGAATTGTTGGTTTTATTGAATTTCAAGCACTTATGAA
>JAYTOT010000207.1:0-1020 GCA_043747645.1 Pseudomonadota bacterium
AATTAAAATATTAAAAAGTTGAGGGAGCTCGTCGAGTTTGGAGCGGCGTAAAAATTTGCCAATTGGGGTGATTGCAGCTGAATTTCCCCTCACTTGAATCCCTTTTGCAGACGCATCGAAATTGGTTTGCAAGGTTCTAAATTTTAAAATTACGAATTCTTGTGCGCCAAGAGTAAGGCGTTTTTGTCGAAATAATATTGGCCCCGGCGAACTTAATTTTACCAAGATTCCAACAATGAGCATTGGCAGAAATGCCACAACAATTCCCAAAAAAGAAAAAATAATGTCGAAAGTTCGTTTCAATTTGGCACCAAAAAGGGAAAATCTGGAGTGGATGAAATTGCAGAATCTAAAAAAGCAAGTTCTGTTTCATGCTCCACTACAAGCTTAAAAAGCTTGTCTTTTGCACTGCGATCGTCGTTTTTGCTGGCATAACTTAAAAGGTGTTCTATGTGATGAATAAAATTTGAAGCAGGAATGATGGCTTTATCGAGTTTATAAAAATCTGACGTTACAGCATTTAAATTTTCGGCATCTAAATGAAGCTCTTCGTATAATTTTTCACCCGGACGCAACCCAGTGAATTCGATGTTGATGTCGTGGTTAATTCTTTTGCCCATGAGTCTGGCGAGATCTTTTGCCATATCTGTAATTTTGATAGGCTCGCCCATATTCAACACAAAAATTTCGCCTGATGTGCTTGCAGTGGCTGCCTGAAGTACAAGTGAAACTGCTTCGGGTATGAGCATAAAGTAACGCGTGATATCGGGGTGCGTGATTTGAATGGGTCCACCGGCTTTTATTTGCTCGACGAATTTTGGCACAACGCTCCCAGAACTTCCTAATACATTTCCAAATCGAACCGCCGAAAAGGCGCACTGTTTTGAGTTGGTTTGATTGGCTGAATACCACACTGCCAGCAGCTCGGCGACGCGCTTTGTGGCTCCCATGACGTTTGTCGGGCGTACAGCTTTATCTGACGATATGAGCACTACGCGACCCACGTTTTTTCGCGCGGAA
>JAYTOT010000208.1:0-13353 GCA_043747645.1 Pseudomonadota bacterium
CGATACCGAACATCTTTTGCAGACATCTGGACACCTCACTTGGAGATTACGGTGGCTCGTAACACTACGCCGCTAATGGCCTTTCATGCAACAACGCCAAACGAATCACCTAAGCAGTTGAGTCTTTTGCATTTTCCAGCAATCCCGATCTGATATTATTGAAATATTTGTTAGTTTATCGACGCGCGATAGACTTAAAAAATAACACTGTTTCGTATCTACAAATTAGATGCGTTTAGGAATGCGCAAACGCTCATTAGCGAGGGAGTTTTCGCAGTTGAAAAAATCTCAACTTTGATGTTAATTTTTATCTTTAGAAACTGCGATATTCATGCTGCAATTTATTTAGCAGTAGCTTTTTTTTGTAAACTATTTTCATGAGTATTTTTTTGCGAGGAATTGGGAATGAACGAAGTCTTAGCGAGTCTAATCCTGGGTTGGGCAAGCAATTATACCTCACGAATCACGACACAAACTCAATTCGTTACAATCGACTTTCTCGTTCGTGAACCGATTCTAAAGCTCCTTGCAGGAAAATTAAATTTTAAAGATCTCGGCTCTTCTGGCAAACAACAAGTGACAAAAAAAGGCGAATTTATTTTTCTTGCGAATCAGTCTGTTACATTAATTACTAAGTCTGGTATCGTAACAGAAAAGCCAACGCAAATATGGAAAGAATTCGGTCCCTCTGAAACGCACTTACTTTTCTCGTATTCTCTGAAAAAGAACGAAAATGCACTAGCAATTTGGAACTGGACTGCACCACGTTCTCTTGCCCTAAAAACAGGAACTGTAAATAGAAATACCGAAATTGAATTGAGAGATATTTCCTATAATTTAAATAAAGAGAAGTTGAAGCCAGAATATCAGGACTATAAAAATGACTTCAAAGATGCCTATGCTGTTCTCCAGTTTCATCTAAAAGGAAAGATTGCCTACATCGTTTCGGCTGATGCAGAAGTAAAATCTGTGAGTGAAAAGTCTCGAAAGAAAAGAGAAGATGCTCCTAGACTAAGATGGGCAGGAATTTTTGATGAAAACCTAAAAGCAATCGGCACTATTGTTGATTTTGCATTTGATTCAAAAGAACAACTTGATAGTTTGACCCCGTTGGCGTTTTTAGATTTAGATGGTGATGGAACCGACGAAATGGTATCTCAACGTAATTACTATGAAGGATCGTTTACGCACATCGGCAAGATGGCACTACTTGAAAATGGTCGTTGGGAATACAATTCACGTGAGATTGCCGGTGACGGCTCCTAAATCATGAACTTATTTCCAAAAATTATTTGCTAACTAAAATAAATATGTGATTGGCAACTGTAATCTGAATGTATTCCGCGATACTGAAATTTCGAACTCCATGCTTTGTTTATTCATTGCTATAATCTTGTGTTGAATCCGTTTTTTGCGCAATTATTCTTTATTGCGAGTTTTTCCCCGTCGGTGTCAACTTTATCAATAAATGCCGCAAAATTGAATGAAGACACAATGAATCGTGCACCCTTTAAAAAAGGCTGCTTAGTTTTGCTATGTTGAGCGATGCTTGGGATACTGTGATAGATGATATTTCAAAAACCCTCTGGCACCGCTTCTCCATAGTACGACTGGTTCGACTTCAAGAGTGGGTCAATGCTCTTAAAAGTCACTAATTTTGCAAAATGTTCCATAATATTGTTTGGCAGTTTAATTAAAGGCGCAATGTTTTGTCCAAAACGGCCGCCGAGTCCACCCCAATGTCCCTTAGGAATTTCGCGATTATCGCTTTCTGGTGCAGCTTTGTTCGCAATGCCAACGGTTCCGTTAAAACTAATAACTTCGGTTTCATTCAATAGGCTATTGAAAACAACAATAAAGTCTGTGCCTCTTACGCCCATTACGGCATTGGTTGTTTGCACTGCTGCAGTGTTTTGATGTTGTAAAGTTGGACTTTGATTTTGTCCTGTTGTTACTTTAGTTTGTTTAAATACCCAACGGGTCATGCCTTCAAGTACTGTATTTTTTGTTTTGGAATCGCCGCGTCCTGCCGTTGGGCCGCTTTCTAAGGTAACAGAACTCCCGGCAGACAAAATAACCAACACACCTGCTTTAGAAATTAATTTAACAGGGCCAGCAGTGGTGTTTTTTATAATTTTACCACCTTCAAGCCACTGTCCTTGTTTGATGGTTTGATTTTCGCTTGTTGCTCCAAAAAGGGGAGCTTGCATAACGTACCAATCTTTAGATTTTTGCGAATCTTCAATGGCATTAGCAATTTTAGGCACACTTGGAGCTTTAGGAACTGCCGATTCTGGTTGATTTACAACGGGTGCAGCTGGTACCTTAATAGGACCAGCGTGCGCAGAAAATAAGCCACAATTCAATAAGGTAACTAAAAGAAATTTTGCAACTTCTAAGTGAGACAATTTCATATGCGTTTTCCTAAATTTTTTTACGTTGAATAGATTTCGTGCAAGCGCGGAATGACATCGTCTAAATTTACAATTGGTTTGTATTTTAACAAGCGAATTTCACGCTGCGTGCTATAATCAGCAGGATGCACGCCGTGTCTGTTGATCCACAAACTTTTTAATCCAGCAGCTTGGGCGCCCAATGCATCATCGTAAAGCGAATCGCCAATGTGCAAACACTGTTCTGGCTTTAAGTCTAAAGAATTGCATGCCAAATGGAATATTTCAGCATCTGGTTTTGCTAATTTTACGTCGTCCGCAGTAACAATAACATCAAAAACATTTTGGAGACCTAACGATTCTACAATTAATTTAACTTGTTTTCCCCAGTTTGTAATAAGGGCAGTGCGTAAGCGATATTGAGTGAACTGGCGCGCGCGGCACAATGCAATTACGGTGGCAGTGTCTTGAATCAGAGAAACTCCCATGGGAGAATTGTCGTCGTTGCAAAACAAAGTGCCAGAGGCATCAAAAAAAAGTCCGCGGCTTTCTGTTTTTGGAAAATTGGAATCAAGGTTTGTCAAAATACAGTGTCCTTCAAAATTAAAGTAACTATATCTGATGCGGTTTGTTTCTCAGAAAGTGCTTTAAAGCTCAGAACAATACGATGCCTTAAAACCGAAGGAGCAATTGTCATTATGTGCTCTGGTGAGACTTCTTTTGCGCCTTCTAAAAGTGCCAATGCCTTTGAGGCTATGACAAGTGCTTGCGACGCACGGGGGCTGGCGCCAAAATCTAAAAAAGATTTCACAAATTGCAATTGAGTTTCGCCGGGGCGGGTATTTCGAACCAGTCGCACTGCCGCCTCAACAAGCGTGGAAGACATTTTAACTTGTTCTACAGTATCGCGAGCATTAAAAACCAAATGTGCTTCGTTTAATGCTAAGGCGTCTTCTGTTCGTGCCGTTAATGTAGCAACGGCAACTTCAGACTCAAAATCGGGATACGGAACTTCAATGTTAAATAAAAATCTGTCGAGTTGAGCTTCGGGAAGCGGAAAAGTACCTTCGTTTTCGATGGGATTTTGAGTTGCAAATACAAAAAAAGGTTTGGGCAAAGGTCTTGTGATTCCACCTAAACTCACTTGTTTTTCTTGCATTGCTTCAAGCAAAGCTGCCTGAGTGCGTGGCGATGCGCGATTGATTTCATCGGCCAATAAAAAAGGTGCGAAAATGGGTCCAGGCGAAAAAACGATTCGCTTTATATCTGGGTTTTGTTCGTCAAACTGCAGCGTATCGCCACCCAAAATATCGAATGGAGTGAGGTCGGGAGTAAACTGAATGCGTTTATACCCGCAACCTAAGGCCGAAGCCAAATTTCTGACAAGAGTTGTTTTAGCAACGCCTGGAGCGCCCGTAAGTAAAGCATGTCCACCACAAAGTACCGTAAGTAATACTTCGTCGATGACTTTCTTCTGGCCCATAATTTTTGTAGAAAGTATGTCTGCCAATGAACGGGCGCTGTGTCTGATTTCATCTTGATTCATTTTTCGCACGCTTTTCGCAGGGGTTGATCTGGCGCAAAATGGGTTTTATACCGGGCTCGGGAGTTCTCCCGTCCCATTCGAAAGTGTCAGGGATTTCTGTATTGAGGTCAAGGAGGTCAATCAGCATGAGAGAATGGAATGGTCGTCCCGCACGCATTGCAATTGTTGGTGCAGGTGCTTTTGGTCAGGCGTTAGCGGTTTGTTGTATTAATGCTGGAGTGCAAGTTACAATGTTTAATCGAGACGAAAAAGGTCTTGAAATTCTACGTCAAGACGCACAATTTGCGGCTTGTGAATTTGTTTCCATTCCAAATTGGAATGGAGATTTTGCTTCATTTGACCTTGTATTATTGTCAATTCCTTGTCAAGTTTTGCGGCAAATAGGCATATGGATTACCGATTCTTTGATTCGATTTCACAAATCGGTCGAAAAAATTCCCGAGTTGTTTGTTGTTTCTGCAGCTAAAGGAATTGAACAAAAAACAGTTCTGTTACCTCATCAAATTCTCGCAGAAGTTCTTCCTAAAGCTGCAAAAATAGGCACATTATCGGGTCCTTCATTTGCAAAAGAGTTAAGAGCTGGATTGCCAACTGCCGTAGTGTTGGCTTCTCAAAGTCCCGAAATGCATCACAGGGCTGAAACTTTGTTGCACCGATCTTTCTTTAGAGTCTATGGCTCAGATGACATTGTTGGTGTCGAAATTGGTGGTGCCTTAAAAAATGTCATTGCACTTGTGGCAGGGGCTGTTGATGGTCTAGAACTGGGTCACAATGCAAGGGCCGCCGTAATTACGCGCGGGCTTGGAGAAATCACTCAAGTTGGTATGAAATTAGGCGCACAACCCCTCACTTTTTTGGGGTTATCGGGATTGGGTGATTTAATTTTGACATGCACCGGCGACCTTTCGCGCAATCGGCAATTTGGATTGCGCATGGCTCGCGGCGAAAGTGCGTCTTCAATTATTGAAAGCATGGGGCAAGTGATTGAAGGTTTTACGACAGCACAAAGTGCTTTTGAATTGGTCACAAAATTACAGCTTGACACTCCAATTTTAAAGTTGGTGCATCTTGTGGCAGCAGGAAAAATTCCTGTGCGAGATGCTCTTATGACTCTTCTTAACCGCAGCCAAAAAGGCGAATTCGATTGGATTACTCCCTCATGAAAGCCTTTGACTCTGAAGCACATTTAGCAAGCGTTGTTGCTGCAGCAATTAGAGATTCAAGTCAAATACAGACGCTTTTGTGCGCCACAGAGGCCGAAGCTGCACGAATTGAATTGCGTTTGCGGGCTATAGGCGGGTCTGCATTTGTAGAAAAAGAGATTCTATTTTTGCCTGGGTTCACGCAAACTGGCGTTTATCGGTTCGAATCGGCACGAAAAATAATGGCTAAAAGGCTTTCTGTGCTTTGGGACATTGCTCAAGAAATGCCTGCAATTTTAATTTGCACCGTGTGTTCTTTTCACCGCGTTATTCCTTCTACAGACTGGCTTCAAAATGTCACTGTAGTACTCAATGCCGGCGAAGACTGCGATTTAGAAAAATTTATCGATAGACTTGAGCTACTCAATTATACAAAAGTTGGCCGCGTCGAAGAATTGGGCGAATATGCCATTAGAGGGTCTATACTCGATATTTGGAGTCCAGGAAGTAAAACGCCCACCCGCCTCGAATTTTTTGGCGATGCTCTCGATAAAATTCGATCGTTTCGTGTTTCAGATCAGCGTTCTTTTGAAGTCTTAAATTCAATTCCTATTTTGCCAGTTCGCGAATTTGTTTGGCCAGAAGAAAATAAATTGCCAGCGGCACTCGAAAAATTTAATGTTCTTGCACTTAAACTTCGCCTTGCTGCAGGCACTCGTGGCGATCTTCTCGAAAATATAAAACACTCCGTACCTTTTCCGGGGCTCGACGATTTAGCTTCGTCTTTTTTAGATGCTG
This sequence comes from Pseudomonadota bacterium, assembly GCA_043747645.1. GTDB lineage: Bacteria > Bdellovibrionota_B > Oligoflexia > Silvanigrellales > Silvanigrellaceae > JAYTOT01. The sequence goes on from JAYTOT010000208.1 coordinate 5,880, forward strand.
GCTACAAATCATTTCATGAAATATTTAAAGAGTTGTGCCAAGAACAAGGTCACACTGTCAATTTTGTTCAAATCAGCACACAAGAACAAATTGCAAAATCTGAAAAGGAATTGCATAATTTATACCAAACGGCCTACGACTCATCATTTGGAAAAAGTTATGCCACTCCCATTTTTGAAAATGTTTTTCCAGCATTTAAATCAACAAATTTAGCAGAATCTAAGCTTGATATTTCAGAATTTATTCCGCCACTTTTATTAGCTCAAGAAATGGAAGCCTTAGCGCGCCAAAAATTCACAACCCGTTCAAAGGCATTGGCGCTCTATTTAAAACAAAATCAAATCAATTCTATCGTATTTTCGTGTCGGAATGAGTCTTCATTTTTCGAATTAGCAGGCTTACTTTCGCGCGATTTTCCCGAGGCTGCTGACCTCCAAGCAGGCGTGGAATTGGCTCAATGGTCGGCAAAATATTTACTCAATGCTAACGCCGTAGCTCCTAAAAATGATTCCACTGCAGAGAAAAACAAATATTTTTCCACCTTAATTGGCTCAAATATTGGCGTTGTTCAGAGCCAAATAGAGGAATTTATATTTTTGCCAGCTGCAAATTGTTTAGTTGTGAGTGAAGCTTGGTTGCGCGGAATTCACCGCGACAATTCATTGGCAGACACAACAGTTGATCAAGATGCTGCCGAAGAAACTCGGACACGCACAGCCGCCGAGGCATTTTTTGCTGCTCAATTTACTGAATTTACCGAAGGCGATTTAGTCGTACACATTCAGCATGGTATTGCCAGGTACCGTGGTCTCATGACAGTAGAAGTAGCCGGAATAAGCGGCGATTTTTTAGTGCTAGAATATTCTGGAAACGATAAAGTTTATGTGCCAGTTCATAAAGTAAATTTGGTTCAAAAATATATTGGTGCTGCAAAGCCAGAAGGTGCAACACTTGATGCGTTAAAAAGTGGACAGTGGGAAAAACGTAGGGCTAAAGCAAAAGCAGAAGCCGAAAAATTGGCTCGCGATCTTATGGATCATCAGGCTAAGCGCGCCACTACTCCTGGTCACGGATTTTCGCGCATCGACGACGAATATATGTCTTTTGAAGCCGCATTTCCTTACGATGAAACACCTGACCAAGTGAAGGTTTTGCGCGAAATCGCGCAAGATATGTCTAAGCCGCAAGCTATGGATCGACTTCTCTGCGGAGACGTGGGTTTTGGAAAAACTGAAGTGGCAATGAGAGCAGCATACCGCTGTGTTCTTGATGGAAAACAGGTTGCTTGGCTAGTGCCAACAACTTTACTTGCACACCAACATTTTCGCAGTGCCACAGAACGATTTCAGGGTTTTGGTGTAAATATTGAGGTACTCGATAGGTCGCAATCGAGTCAAGCGGCAAAACTCACTGAGCGCCTCGAAACAGGTAAAATCGATATTATTATCGGCACCCACCGGCTTTTATCAAAGGATATAAAATTTCGAGATTTGGGTTTATTAGTAGTAGATGAAGAACAGCGGTTTGGTGTTTTACAAAAAGAAAAAATTAAAACTATGTCTTACGGCATAGATGTGCTTACAATGACAGCTACTCCCATTCCACGCACCTTGCAAATGGCAATGGTCGGATTGCGCGATCTTTCTTTACTTACCACTCCTCCAAAAGCACGCCAGGCCGTAAAAACTTTTGTGTGCCCTTACGATGAAGACGTCATTAAAGAAGCAATTGCCTTTGAAATGGGCCGCGGTGGGCAGATCTTTTTTGTGCACAACCGAGTCGAAGAACTGCCCACTGTTTTGGAGTATTTAAAAAAATTAAATCCAAATGCTCGCATTTGTGTGGGCCATGGAAAATTAAGTCAAATAGAGCTCGAAAAAACTATAATTGAATTTATCGAAGGAAAATTCGATATTTTATTGTGCACAACAATTATTGAATCAGGCATAGACATGCCTAATGTAAATACAATTTTTATTCAAAATGCCGATCATTTTGGATTGTCGCAATTGTACCAATTGCGAGGCAGGGTAGGGCGCCGTTCGACGCGCGGCTACGCCTATTTTTTAACATCTTCGTTTGCCAGCGACAAAGACGACGGCATGGCACGCCTCGAAATATTAAGGGAACACCAAGACCTCGGAAGTGGATTCGTAATTGCGAGTCACGACCTCGAAATGCGGGGTGCCGGTAATATATTAGGTGATGATCAAAGCGGCCGCGTGTCTGATGTCGGATTAGAAACCTATTCGCAAATGCTCGATGAAGCCATTCGTAATTTAGGTGGCATTAAAGTGAAGGCCGTTGAAGAAGCGGAAATTCAATTCCCTCTCAATGCGCAAATACCAGAAGACTACATTGAAAATGCTAAAGAACGATTGCGTATTTACCGCCGGTTTTTTGGAACCAGAGACGAGAATTCTTTACGCGCATTGGCTTCTGAGTGCGACGACCGCTTCGGGCCCATGCCTGAATCTGTCAAGATTTTGATGGAATTGGCCCGTATGCGGCGCCAACTTATCATAATTGGCGCAGGTGCATTGCTCGTTGGCGAAGATGCGACAGAAATCCGTTTCAGTCGAGAGACCCTACAAGGTAACAGTGAGAACCAATCTGATATGCTCGTCAAGCGCATCTTTGATGTTTGCAATAGGCAAGTCAAAGGAGCTCGACTCACTCCCGACGGTCGCCTTTTGTTGGCACTGAGGAAGCGTCAGTTCTTGACCCCAGGGTCTAATGCATTGCCCGAATTGAAGCGTGTTTTAAGCCTTTTGGCTGGAGAATCGTATGCAGAAAGCGAGAAAAAATCTTGAATTAAAACACGCGAAATATTTTGATTGCAAATTAGATTTAATTCTTTTTTCCGGTGTTTTTTTGTTACCTTGTTTTTCTGCTGTGGCTCAGTCAAACTCTCTTTCGGCGCAGATTCAAGCTGGAAATAATTCAATTTCAAGTGAGTTGAGTTCGCAAGCAGATAGTTCTTTTAAAGAACGAAAGGCGCTAGAAAAACGTATTTCTCCAATGAGAAATTCACCTGTGGCTCCCGCGAAATTGAATCCAAATTCCGAGGAATCTGAGAGTGAATCAGACTCTGACGACGACGAGCCCCTTGCGAATTCGGGGGCTGATACATCGGAAAAACTATCCAAAGCACCCGATGCAGCAGGTTTTTCTGAGGCACAATTTGTTGTTCCAAACGTTCAACCTGCCAATACGATGCGGCAACGAAAATCGCCGGACGGAAAACTGCAATTTATTCACCATGACTTGAGTACGCCCAGTCTTATTCCTCGAGCAGAAAAAGTTCCGCCCGCAGTTATGAGTGCTTTTTTGGGACAGGCATTAAGTTTAAGTGTTCAATTAAAAAAAATAGCAGGCACTGAAAGCGAAACTCAAGTGGCATGGTATGTGGGCGGAAAACCCCTTTGCCACGGCGAAGCCTGTGATATTAATCTCGATGGCAAACGCTTGAATGTGGGAACTCACGAACTGACAATTGTTATTTTTAACGGTCATGGCAGTTCAAAAACACGCCATTTTATAAATGTGATTCAAGGCACGTGGAATCCGACTTTGCCCTTCGCAGCAAAATCTCGCAAAAAGATATCTAATTCAGAAATTGAGTTTGTCGACAAGTCAGTCTCAGAAAATGAACTTCGTATTTCCGCATTAGTTGGCGCCGGAGCATATGCCTCATCGCAGCAATTTATGGTGGTTGGAAGCGTTCCACGCGCCATCGATTGGGTGGGGCGTTTTAAAGCTGGCGCAGGCGCATCGTTGCGTTTGCAAGACCCTACAAACGGCGAATGGTTTTTGGTGGGCGGAACAGATTTGCAATTTATTCCCCCTGCAGTTCCTAATTCTAGGATTTTAAAAATACGTTCAGGTAGCGTCCGTTACAATGCACCAAACGGTGTTAAAAAAGATGTTAAAGACAGAAAATTACTCGACCGCATAGCTCTGCAAACCGAAGAACTTTCGGTCACTCCGAGCGAAGGTTCCGATATTTATCTGGCACGCATTGCTCCAGTCAAAAAACAAACTGGTAAAAATGCACTGCAAAACACATCAGATTCAAGCACACCTTCGGACAAATGGGCAACCCATGTTGTGGTATTGGGCGGGTCTGCGCAGATTACAATAGCAAAAGGAGAGGGCGGGAAATCGAAAATTTTAACTTTGCCGCCTGGAGTTGAATTTATTGTATTTAGTGATGGCCGTGTTGCCCCGTTGGGTAAACCAAATGTAAAAAGAATGGAAAAATTATACAGACTTACAACCACTCCAGAAGACTTAGCAGAAGTCGCTCGATTGAAAGCGGCACACAAAAATATAGACATAAAGGCTCATCTCAAAAAAATCGATGCGCTTTTAGACAGAGAAGATTTTTTCGAATTTCTGCAAGAATTAACTCCATTAGAAGACAGATTTCAAGAAAATTTTAAAATTGCATATTATTTTGGACTCGCAAATAAAGGCGTGTATCAAAACGACGAAGCAGAGCGTTGGTTTAAAATTGCCGCAAAACAAAACGATAAGAATGTTTTACCTTTGTGGCAATTGGCGCAAATGCGGCTTGAAGAAAAAAAATGGCCCGAGGCACGGCGTTATCTCGATGAATCTTATGCAAAAATGTCATCCGCTGATCCGCAATATTTAGAATATTTTTATTATTCAGGAGTCACAGAATTTAACTTAGGAAATGATTTTGCCGCACGGGCCGATTTTACGCGCGCATTGTGGCAAGCGGGATTAGACAATGCACTTAAGGGATCCGCTGCAGGATTTTTGCAGAGTTTAAGCAAACGGAAATCGTGGAATGCCGTGGGATTAATGGGTGCGCAATACGACGGCAATGCCCTTGGACTTGCAGCAAGTGACCCTGTAAATCCACCCTTCAAGCGCCGTTATGTGATGCGTTCTATAAGTGGTCTCATTTTTAATTACGATCCCGCTGCAGCTGGCGGGGAATTGGGCTTGCATTGGGGTGGGGGCATGAAAGCAATCGCGCTCCGCAATTTTTCCAATACCGAATTTCACAGTTTAAATGCGACAGTTGGTGAACTTAACAGCACACAAACATATATTTATAAAAATTCTGAAGTGCCAAGTGCTCCAGCGGGAGCGCCAGCCGCACCTTTCATTGTTCAAAAGGTAACAGAAGCATTGGGTATGGTTTGGGTGGATGGCAAATGGGTTTCTGCTTCGGTAAATATAGCTTTTTCAAAAGAAAAAATAGAGGCTTCGGCAGCATTTAATTTCGACCCAGTAGGTAAACTCAGCGAAAATAAAAATGCATTTAATTTTCGTCAGGTTTATGGCTTCGGAATTTTTGCCTCTCCTAAAATGACTTCAGATCTCGATATCGCACTCGACGAAAGCTATGTTTTGCACAAATCTATTGCCAATGGTCATTCCATTGGGTATTCAATTACGCCGTCAGTATCTTTTCCGATTAGTCCAAGATTAATAACGAAATTATCATTATTGATAGGTTCAAATTCAGTATTTTTAACACCAATTAAAACAGAATACAAAACCAATGCAACTCTCGGTTGCACCTATTTTATAATGCCCTGGTTGATGGTTATTTCTTCTGTGAACGATGAATTTACAATTAAAAAAACCGAAGGAAAGAGCGTTAATAAGCCAGGAGCGTCGGTTATTTTTACGGGAATTTTTTAAATTCGGTTACCTTAAATCGATGATTTGCGAGGACTGGGGAATGTAATTTCCGCCGTCGTCTTTTAAGAAGGAATCAAATTTATACCTGCGTCCTGGAATCACATGCACAACTGATGCGGTTGGTATGTAATAGCCAGTCTTTAAATAATTATCGAGAAAAGGCATGTGTTCACGTTTGATTTTCCATCCGCCGGGTGACGCAGCATCATCAGCGAGTTCGTAGAGTTTAAAAAAACCTGGTGTAATAGCGTTGATGTTTGAAATATTTAGATGTTCCATGTTTACAATCGTTGCAGCACCTGCAGTTAAATTAATTTTCTGCATCATATTGTTTACATTTATGGCATAAAATTTTTCGAGATCTGGTCCTGAAACATACGGATAAGCTTTATATGAAAACGTAGTTGTGGTTGGTGCAGAGTATAATGTTGTTGGAATTACACTAGAGTCTGCATAATTGGAGAATAGGGGATATGAGGGGGTAAATGCAATATTGTCCGGTGAATTTAGAATTGGCTCTGGAGATTTGTAATATGATGCAATAAAAGTACTATCTGCAATACACAGGTAGCCATCTAAATTGATAAAATCTGCACGCTTAAATTTTCGAGTTGGCACAGTGAGTTCTATCGTTGCGCGACGATCGCTTGGCGCAATATCGGCAAATGTCACGGCGAGCGGAGCAATTTCAATGGTTTTGTCAGGTTCTCCTGCATATATATTTGGAATTTTATATTTAGTTTGTATCGGTCCCGCCAAAAGTAAAAAAGTACGACTGACTTTGTTGGGATCATCAAGACGCCCAATGTGGAGCGGATTTCCAACGGCATTGCTGTCTTCCATTGAAAATGCTGCTTTTGGTCCCAAATCAACTTTGAATTTAGACACATCCCAGGTCGGAGCAAACACGCCTAAATCGATGTTTTTAAGTGTATTTGGTTGCACTTGAAATCCGCAGCGTTTTTGCTGGTGGTAGGGGCCGTTTATTATTATGCAGAATGGTCCAGTTCGTAAATTGTAAATTTTGTCGCGCAAAACGCCATCCACCAAAATACTTGCCGGAGTGGCTGACGTTGCAGACTGATTGTTCAAAGTAATTGTGTATCCCGCAGGTATATTTGCTGCAGGAGGCATGCGCAACATCACCTGGCCCAGGCCGCCAACGGGAGTTATATCTATCATCGGCTTTGCTAAATTATTTTCAGCAGTCGATACTTTTCCGTCAGAACACGCACTCAATAAAACCATGCCTGCAAGTGAAGTAAAATAAGGCAAATGACGCATACAATTCTCCTTAAAAAGTTTTGGGGCGGAAATGACAAATTCAGTTTTGCCGAAGTAACCCAGAACCTCAAGGACTCGAATTTTATACTGTTTGCGGCGAGCAAACACATTGCAAAAAGTAGAATTTAAATTTGAAATAAAATATAAATAGATTAAATTGCGTAATATCTACAAAAAAACGACAGTTTTATTCCCGACCACCCCACATCCATCAGTTCAAAGTTTTAAATTCTTAGATTAAAAAAGACATAAGTTTCGATCAGTTACATGATATTAAGATTTTCATTTGACAATTTAAAAAAAATTCCTCATTTCTGTGTCTAGATTGGATATATGCGATGAGGTGCGTTTGATGTCTGGAAAAGTGCTTGGCAGTCCTTCGCCTGATGAGAAAATTAAAAGAGTTAGGTTAGATCATCTCGGTTTAGCTGCACAAATGGCTGAAGATATAGGCCTCATGGACACCATTGATGCTTGCGTAGGTGGCGTGGACTCGAGAGAAATT
>JAYTOT010000209.1:0-8818 GCA_043747645.1 Pseudomonadota bacterium
AGAATCGCACTCGCAATGCGGCACTGCATTTCGAAGTTTTGCACCTGTGGGTCAGCTGCAAAACGACCCATGGCGTTAAGTGCAAAACGACCCATGGCGTTTGGTGCCAATCGGTCAAACGAGTCAATGGACGATTTCGCCCCTGGCCCATTGTGCTGGAGATCTTAAGACTTTAAACAAAGATTAATAACCTTGCATCAGCCAATATTTTTTTGCTCAATAGATGAGAAATCCAGTCCTTTTCCCAATAATTGAATATGCTGGATTTCTCGATGTGCCTGTGCTAGCTGATTAAGATGAAGTCGTAACTATAACAGTACAAATTTAAGTTAATATGGTTGTCGAGGAAAAAGTCCACTTTACTTTGATGCTGAAATGATTTATCTCTCGCTCTGTATCGCAAATATGTAAAGATTCATCGAGGTTTTTAATGGCTCGAGGTAGCGGAGATATTTCGTATATGAAAAATGTCAGCACTTTAGGCTCAAAACTTATCAACGTTAGCCATTCCGTTTTTCAACGTTGGCAATCCTTAGTCCACGAGCAGATCTTGCAACCCAAAGGCATCCATTTCACTGTCTCCTATAATTTGTTTTTGGCATTTATAACAAATTTGGAAGAGGAACTCTCACCTGATTTCCCTCGTAAAACGGCAACCTCGCTTTCAATGATGGCTCAGGAAAGCGGGGGCAGACGAGCCCGGATTGCGAATTATGGAGTCGAAATTATTGTCCAAGAGCATCAGCTGCTGCGGAGGGTGATTTTTGACGTTTTTGAAGAGTTGGAAGTGGTGTTACACAGCCAAGACATAGCTACCCTAAATTTTATTATCGACGGCTGGATTAAAGACGCTGTCGTGGGGTATTCTGCTGTCCACGATGAACTCGAAAAAAAATTTATTGCAACATTAACCCATGACCTTCGAAACCCTTTAGGGGCTGCCTTTATGGCGGCACAAATGATCCAGCTTGACCTTACAAGCGGAGAGGTTCAAGACATGGCGAACTGTATTGTTTCGAACTTAAAGCGTGCTGATCTCATGATTCAAGATTTGCTCGACACAACATTGGTAAAGTTTGGCGAAAGACTTCTAGGCGAAATAGCCCAGCACGACATGCGCGAACTTATGCTAGATTCTATTGCATCGGCTACTACAATGCATGGAAATCGATTTGAATTTGAAGGAAATGTTTGCCTTGGATTTTGGAGCAAAAACGACTTGCAGCGCGCCTTCGATAATTTAATTACCAATGCAATTAAATATGGGCACGAGCATAGTCCTGTAACAATCAAATTAACAACAGAACTTGGACGCGTTTTTGTATCGGTCCGAAATGAGGGGAATCCAATTGCGCCTGAACATCAAAAAACTATTTTTGAGGCTTATCAGCGCACAGATGAAGCAAAAAAAGGTTCAAATAAAGGATGGGGGCTTGGCTTGACATCGGTGCAGGAAGTTGCCGAAAATCATGGAGGCACCATCGAAGTCGACAGTGAACTTGAACGCGGAACAACTTTTACAATCGATCTTCCCATCGATTCTCGGCTCGTTGTCAAAAGGCGAATCACATGACTAAAAATCAATCCGCGCCCAGGCAAAAACGCATTCTTATCGTTGAAGATGACCCTGACATTCGAGGGTTGCTTCAAATACTTTTTGAGCAGGAAAATTTCGAAGTTCAGCTTGCCGAAAATGGTAAGGATGCCCTCGACGTTTTAGAAACTCAAGCATTGCCCCAACTCATTCTGCTTGACTATATGATGCCAGAAATGGATGCCGTCGGTTTTAAAAAACACCAGGTAAGGGATGCCAAGATTGCACATATTCCTATCCTTTTAATGAGTGCATTTGGCGCAATGGATGCCAAAAGCCTGCAGATTGGCGCCGCGGCCTGGGTTCGAAAGCCCATTGAAATTGAAAAGTTATTTAAAGCTGTTGATCAAATTTTAAAAAACGCCACCCCTTCGCCCTTGCCAACACCTCCGCGCTAGGTTTAATTGCCACTTCCGCCCCGCACTCGACCCTATTTTGGCGCAGACGAAAAAGCATCGCATCAGGTTTGGGCCACTTTTTTTGCAAAATATTTCGTTCACTCCTTTTCAGACGGACGTAATACCACAATGCATTCTTACAATTTCCAGAAAAGCTTCTATGTCGACAGGTTTTTTAAGAATTCCTACCATTTTGCCCTCAATACCGGCACGCGCCTTCTCGTCGGCAGCAGTCACAAGTACGATAGTGATATCAGAAAATCCCACGCGCTTTTCTCGCATTGCCTCAAAGGATTTTAAAAAAACTTTCGCGTCCATGACTGGCATATAAAAATCGAGTGCAATAAGCGCTGGGAGTGGCTTTGTATAGTCCGTGAGAATGGCGAGCGCTTCCTGGCCGTGCGAAGCCGAGTAAACCGTGTAGCCTTCATCTTCGAGCAACATCACCATGTTTTCTCGGATGTCTCGCTCATCTTCGACAACGAGTATTGGTTTTGTTTCATTCATATTTGCTCAACCCTTGCAACAGTAGTTTTTGTTTGAATTCTGGGGAATGTGATTGTAAAAACAGAGCCCTTGCTTAATTCACTCGTGACAATAATTCTGCCTCCATGCGCTTGCACAATTTGGTCGGAAATATAAAGCCCGAGGCCAAGGCCGCTGATGTTATTGACCGAAACAGCGCGTTCGTAAGGCTTAAAAATACGTTCCTTGTCAGACTGCGATATTCCCGACCCGTCATCTTGAACTGAAATGGAAACGGATTCGGATGTGAGCTTAAGCGCCACCTGCACTGGCCTTCCCGCTCCGTATTTCATCGCATTTGAAAGCAGATTAGCAACTACCTGCTCAATTCGAAAAGGGTCAAACTCACACTCGCCTTGATTTTCGCAATCGACGATCAGGTTGCATCCCACAGATTCCAGCTGAGGCAGATGCCTCTCGCACACCTCATAAAGCCACTGTGAAACTTCCAACATTTTAAGATCAAGAGTCAATCGATTGCTACTGATTTTTGTGAAATCCAGCATTTCTTCGATGAGGTTAGCAAGTCGATTCAATTGCCGATCGGATTGCTCGACCATCCTGAGAACACGTTCAGGGGATGTGGCCTTGACATCATTTTTTTGGAGGCCTCGCAAAAATATTTGTGCCGAAAGTTTCATGCTAGCTACGGGCGTTTTAAGTTCGTGCGAACAGATCGAAAGGAGTTCGTCTTTGGCTCGGTTTGCTCGCGCGAGTTCATCGGCGGCCTGCCTTTCATCATCAATATCAGTGCAGGTTCCAAACCAATAGCTGATTTTGCCTTCCTCGGCCCGAACTGACGTTCCGCGGGTCTTAAACCAACGGTAGACACCGTCGTGCCGGCGAATTCTGTACTCGATGTCATACGGGTTTTTGCCCTCGACCGCGCCCATCCAGTGGGCAGATATTCGTTCACGGTCTTCAGGGTAAATGACTCTGTCTAGCCACGCGAAACCCAGTTGTTCGTCCACGCTGATGCCGGTGTAGTCAACCCACTGCTGGCTCAGGTAGTCGCACTGCCCATCGGGCAAACATGTCCAGACGAGTTGGGGGAGGGTTTCAACCAAAATCCTATAACGTAATTCACTTGCTTCAATTTGCTTTTGTGCCTGCCGTTCTTTGGTGACGTCGCGAAAGAATACGGCAAGTTCGCCGTCGCCTGCAAGATAAGCATGAACCTGAAGAATTCGCCCATTTAAGATTTCTTCAAATTGCTCAGGAATTCCCGATGCGACAATTCTCGCGAAGTAACTCATAAATTGAGAGCGATGGGCTTCTGGAAAAAGCACTTCCAGTGTTCTTCCAATCACTTCATGGCCGTCTAAACCGATTAATTTTTGCGTAACGGGATTTGCAGACGTCATTCTCCAGGTGCTGTCGAGTGTAAAAAAACCGTCGTTGGTTCGCTCGAGGATGTCGCTTTGCTTGCGTTGCGCCAATTCTAAATAATCACGATTTTGTTGCTCAGTTCTGCGCGCTGATTGAGCTGCACTGACGATCTGGTGGCGCAGCTGAAACAAATAGACCCCTGTCCCCACCGAAGCGGCCGCGGTGATCACTTTAACCCCAGCCAAAACCCAATAGTCGGGATGCCAAAAAGTCCAAATTTCTAAAAAGTGAGTGACTCCACAGGCAGCAATAAAAACTTCAAAACAAAAAAACACTCTTGAAAAAGGCATCCGTATTCGTTCTACGAGAATGTAAAGGACAATTGAAATTACCACATATGCAGACCCGATCAGGAAGTCTGCGCCAACCATCGTCCAAACCAAAGCGAAATTGCCCAAATAACAGTGAATGTGAGGCATGAAACCTTGCATGCTCATGCTTGCCTTCTCGAATCTTTTGGCAATGTCACGACAAATATTGTTCCTTTTTCAGCGCTGCTTTCCAAGCTCACCGAACCGCCGTGAGCTTCAGCAATGCCTTTGACGAGCATGAGTCCTATGCCCCAACCCTTATGTCCACCCGAGACAGCTGAGGTCGCCCTGCGGTAGGCATGAAAAAGGGACTTTTGCTCTTCTAGGGGAATCGGCAGGCCTTTGTTGTGGACTTCAATTTGAACCGACGTTTCAGATTCTGCGAGCTTTATAGTCACGAGCGAATTGCTGTCGCCATATTTAATTGCGTTTCCGGCAAGATTTTCAATCATCCGCCGCACGCCTTCAGGGTCCCAGTTGCCGCAAATTTCTCCCGATTCATTTTGAACCACGAACCTCCGACCGTGCACCAGGTTGAGATCTTCAACCGCTGTGCTGACAATTTGGTCTAACTTAGCGATTGAGAATGAAACCGGAATCCCTTGTCCTGCCTTGAGTCGACTCACATCTAATAAATCGCGAATCATGCGTTCGGCGCGTTTCATATTCGACACGATGCGTTCAGCCATCTTTTGTACTGCAATAGGGTCTTGGGCCTTCCGGAGGAGGAGGTCACCTGCCAATTTTGCCGCCGCTATGGGGGTGCGCAAATCGTGGCTGAGCGCTGCTACAAAGCGTTCCCGAAGATCGCGCTCTTGCTCAAGCTCGCACACTGCCAACTGCAGCTTATCGTTGCTTTCCTTGAGCTGCAGTTGGCCCGTCACACGATCGGTGACATCAAGAAGAACGCCCAAAAGGATATGAGGATTGCCCTCAGAATCCAGTTTTGTTTCGCCTCGGACTTCAACCCACCGCACTTCGCCATCGGGCCGGACAATTCGGTATTGGTGTACCAAAGGAGTGTGATTTTGAGCGGATTCAGTCCAGGCTCTCCTGATGGCTGCCTGGTCATCAGGATGAACCAGCTGGCCGCTCAGAACCGCCACATCACTAGCGGTTTCAGAAATTCCCAAAATAGCTGCATGCCGAGGTGAGCCTGTCAATTGCCCCGTCTGCAAGTCGAGTTCCCAAGTGCCCATCCGACTGGCTTCCAAAGCAAGTTCGAGCCTATATTGACTATACTCTGATTTATTGCGGGGCACGCCCACCTCCTGCCACTCCTTTTTCCACCATGCAGACTCCTTCGATTTTTTTCTCAATCTTGAACAGTCGACTTGCGGAGTCTCCACATGAGCTCACAGAACTCCAATTGGAATGGTATCGCCTCTAGCCTTCGCCACAAGAACTAGCAGTTCATCTCCCATATTTCAACAAGCCAGATTTTCGCTTGTTCAGTATGCCCACCGTTTTCCGGCTGTGACGATGCGATTTTTCTGTGATTCGTCGTTTCAAGTTCTGGGGTAATAGAAAATCTTAATCAATTTAACAAGCGGCAAGATAAAGTCTGAGCTCACATTGTTATTCAGTTCGCCTTCTGTAAAGAGAACTGCAGCAGATTTTATTTTGAGCCACAGTCATAAAATTCAAATTTTATTTTTTCTCAACGGCGAGCAATTTGAGCCGGTAAGCATATGGAGTCAATTCCGGTGGCTTTCTGGCCTGGCGTTGCTTGTTTATGCAAATAAAAGCATATTAATCGAATTATTTATGCATGATCTGCCGATTGTGTAATTGTGATTGATTAGATTTTGAAGAGATTTCTTTTGTGGGTCCTAAGAACTGAGTTTTTAAAAAAAGAATATTCAAAAGAATTAATTCATATTGCAGAAAACGATTTAATTTCAACTAAAACACTTGCTTCAAATAGTGAAGTAAGGCGTGAAACAGTGCTCATGATGGTGCAGGAATGCATCGAAAAAACGCTAAAAGCCGTTTTATGTGCGCTAGAATTCCCGCTGCCTCAGACCCATGATTTATTAGTTATTATTGATCGATTAGGAACTGAAAATGAGCCTCCCATGTCAGACGCCTTGGACGATCTCACTCCTTTTGCAACAATTCGAAGGTACGAGGAAGGTCGGCATTGCATTTATTGCCTGGAATGAAGGAATTCAAATTTACCCGGAATCGCCATGACAACCATTGCTGCAGCCGCACGGCCCGTAGAAATAACTTCATTCCGTTGCGCCGCCATTGTTTCAGCCAAGATCAAACACAAAAACAATGCAGAAATGTATTAACATTGCCATGGCAAGTTAGGTTGGAAATTCTTTGAAAATCATACATTCAAATTCTTTACTTAGTCTCGGATATTTGTGCAAAAAAGTTTTGCAAAAAATCAATGGAAAGCTGCATATTATTGTCGATTGAAAAGTCAGTTGTATTGAGCCGTAAGATTGGACAATCTAGTTGCAGCTCAGAGCTGCTGCTGGCGCGAAGGGTAGAAATAAATTCCTCCCTATTTTCCATTTCCACATGTCCGGGGTGGCGTAAGTCGAACGAGGCTCTCGACACAAATCGATTTACAATCGTTTCCCGATTGCCGTCGCATTGAATTTGCCCAATAAAGCAATTAAATTCATCCCGAATTTTTGCAAAGCGTTTAGAATCAAGTTCTGGCTTAAAGTTGCTTTCAATAATTACAGACTGCCGACTCTTCAATAGAGTCTCCGCAAAGTTTAGAAGAATTTCATACGCAGATGCACCGACGCGTTGGGACCAAGCTCTATCGCCCGATTTCAGTGTGTCGAAAATCAATTCCTTGATCTGGTCTTTTCCAATAAATGGCAAACCGAAATGTGCACCGAGCCCATTTGCAAGAGTCGATTTACCTGTTGCCGGAAAACCTGAAATGACAACAAGACCAGGTCTCCTATTCAATTTTTTTTTGACATAATTACTCCAAACTTCAAGAAATGAGTCGATTCTATTCAATCACTCCAATGTAAACAACTTCTGAATCCCAAGCTTCCATTCCATTGCTAAAATGCGATGGAATCGTTGCGTCGATTTATCGCGCGAAAACAAAAACGTATAATCTGTTCGTTCCAAATTTCTTCTCGCAAATAAACTTGGCAGTATGCCTGTAAAAAATTGACACGGTCGGCGGTATTTGAATAAATCGATATTTTCGGCAATGATCCGTATGCCAAAACAGTAAATTGGTCGAATGATTCTTTAAGTTCTGAAAAAGTCAATGGAAATAAATTTCGAACAAAAGCTCTGCCAGCCTTTGGAAAACGCTGGCGCAAAAGGTGCCTTTTGCCAGTTCCACGTGCGCCAAAGAGAAAAAAACTATGATTTTCTGGAGTTACAATAGTTCTTAAAAGCAAAGGAGTTCACTCCATATTTACTCAGCAATAATGGAGTGTGCTCTTTTGGGCATAGTGTCGCAAGGCTGGACTGTGATTAGAGTCCATTGAATTGAAAAACAGGGAACATTTGCGCGTACCCAGACGACCAGGTTCATCCCGAGGACACTCAAAGACCTTCGCCGTTGGAAAAAGGCCGGGCGCGATTTGCACTAAACTTAGGGCATATCAACTCAATATGTGTCGCGATAAAAATTCAAAATTCTTCGGTTTTTAAAACTCGTTAACAAAAATCACTTCTGATTTTGAAGTCGAACAACTTTTTCTTCGTAAGAAGTGGAGCCGATATCACACAAATGCAAGGCATAATTATACAAGGGTAAGGCAAGAATGGGCCCTTGGTTTGGCAAGATTTCTCCGATTTTTACAAATCCCGACGAAATATCAGGCCTATTAAAATAACTAAACTCGCATTTTTGAACATCTGGTGTTGTGTTTATTAATCCCAAATTGTTTTGATTCAGTTGGAAATGGAGGATTAAAATTTTTTTCATCCTCCTTTTTTTTGACGGCAGTCAATGCATGACCTCACATTTAGAATCGGCAGTATAATATTTTTTCCTTCTTAATTCTCGAGCGTTTTCAAATCTTTCGTCTCGAATTTTATGGATATCCATTTTACGCCAATTCATCATATCATTTGGAAAAACATACCCAATAGGGCTATGAAGTCTTCCATTATTGTAATGAGAAATCCATTTCGCAACCGTCAAACAAGCTAATTCTACAGTATGGGCATTTTTAGGTCTTATACATTTTTCTTTTATACTTCTTTGCCATCGTTCAATTTTACCATTGCTTTGAGGATAATACAGCTGGGCGCCCCCGGGATGACATAACGTGAGTCATTCCAGATAATCGAATAAAATCTTTAAAGTCACTTGCTACGAATTGAGGTCCTCTGTCAGATATTATGCGCGGATTTGCATCTGGATAAGCCTCTCTTGCGCGCAAAATAATTATTTCTAATTCGCATTCTTTCTTAGACTCACGAATTTCCCAAGGAAGTATTTTCCTAGAATAACCCTCCAGGACACTAGCAAAATAATAAAATGTTCCCGCAATATTAATATTAGAAATATCAGTATGCCAGTGTTCATTCGCAATCAATGGCTGTTCAAAACCAGTCCCTTTTTTTGATGGCTTTAGATTTCTATTGTCTAATACGCC
>JAYTOT010000210.1:0-1089 GCA_043747645.1 Pseudomonadota bacterium
CCTAAGAAAAAACCTATTCTTAAAAACTGTGTTTACCAAATTGAATGCGAGTGCAAGGCCAAATACATTGGCCAAACAAAGAGACCTCTTACTAGAAGAGTCAAAGAGCACGAAAAAGCCTTGAAACAAAAACAACACGAGTGGGACAAAAACCACAACAGATTGGCGCTTCACGCACAAAAAATGAAACACAAATTTGATTTTGAAAACACAACTGTAATCCACTTTGAAAAAAGGTGGAATAAACGTGTAGTGGCTGAATCTATGGCAATGGTAGCCAAAGATAATGTTATCAGCCAGTCAAGTCGAAACGTCGACAAAATATTTTGGAGCAAATTAAAAGATGATGAAAAAATCGACAGAGGCAGGAAGAGCTATTTTTGTGAAAAAGCACGCCTCAATGATGTCACCGCGGTGCAAAATGTAACACAGAGCACAGCAGTGCAACCGCCGCCGCCGCACCCGAATACAAATCGGCAGGCGCCAAAACGGCCGTTGCTCTGCTCGTATTCTCTTCGCACCCGAGTCAGCTCGCCGGCGTAATGAAACGTCACACGACCCTTAGCAATAACAAATTTTAACTGCTGAATCTCACACCATTTTTAAAACCCATTCTGGGTCATGTGCACCAGATCGTGCTGGTAGTCCAAAGGGAGCACACCGTTCTCACTTCGTCTCTCGACGATTTAAGGTACTGTACAATTTTGAAATTTTGCTAAGGGTCCCCACAAATTATGATTATATACACAAACTTATTTACTTCAATGAGTCACACAAAATACTTTGTATTAAAATTTGCAAAATCACCGCAGTCAAAGAAAAATTTGCATATTTGTAATTTTTTGGTTATTTTTCTGTCTGTCCAATAGCTCATGAAATATGGCTGAGCCATCAGCCGAAACTAGTTGAGCAAGGACAATGTTTTGCCTGTGACGAAAATCTCTCAGAATAAACACCTACTCCAAACGACGAGGACGGCCTACATTATTTCTTAAAAGTATTTATTTTTGTGTAACAATTTTACTGCTATGAAATATAGCAATCATTTGCGCCTCTACCTCTGTTTTGGATTTTAAAGCAGCTGCAAAG
>JAYTOT010000211.1:0-3281 GCA_043747645.1 Pseudomonadota bacterium
CATTTCTATAGAGTTTGTCTTTACTGGCGACTGTAATCAAGATGTTGAATTAGGCAGGCACATGCTTGAAAGAGCACGGGGCGAACTCACTCAAATTCCAACAGACCCTTACGGCCTCATTCCGCAAAATCATGGCTCAAGCCGGACTCATAATTTAGGGGCACTTTTAGACTCTGAATGTGCAGCAGAGGCGCTCTTGAAGCCTGTGCAAAATCTAGATTTTTCTGGCATTTACGCCGGAGGCGGAATGATTAGAGCACAATCTAATTCCGCAGGGCAGAGCCATTGGTTTTCGACGGAATCTTATTCACTCGATTATTCTTTATTCCACAAGTCTGGAAAAGCAATAAAATCTACTTTTGCTGGCACACACTGGTCTGCAGAAAAATATCAAGCAGAAATAAACAGTTCACATGCAAATTTAGAAGCTTTAAATTTGCCCGTGATAACTTTAAAACCAGGACAATACCGCGCCTATTTTAGCCCTGCAGCAACTCACGAATTGCTCGGCATGTTTAATTGGTATGGTCTTGCAGAAAGTTCATTGCGCCAAAGCGAAAGTGCATTTTTAAAATTGCGCAACAACGAAGCCACTTTTTCGGAACATTTTTCAATTACTGAAGATTTTCGATCGGGGTTAGTTCCTCGGTTTAATGACAACGGAGAGCTCTCGCAAGAAGTCATTCCGCTGATTCAAAAAGGGCAACTTGTAAACACACTTGTCAATTCCCGCACTGCTAAAGAATATGGAATTACCTCTAACGGTGCGAATACCTGGGAATCGCTCCGCTCGCCTGAAATTTCAACTGGGTCGCTGAATAAATTGGATATTCTTAAGACTTTAGGCACTGGCGTCTACTTATCTAATTTACATTATTTAAATTGGAGCGACGTGCAAGGCGCCCGAATAACAGGCATGACCCGCTATGCGCCACTTTGGGTCGAAAAAGGCGAAATCAAAGGACCTATTACCGACATGCGATTTGACGACAGTCTTTATAGCTTTTTAGGACCACAACTCGAAGCTGTAACCTCGTTTAATGAGCTCATGCCAGAAGTCTCTACATACGGACACCGGCAACTGGGCGCCGCGCGTGTGCCTGGTCTGTTACTCAAATCATTTAGTTTCACACTTTAACTGCATCAACAGTATCTTTGAAAGGATTAAATTTCTATGTACACTCGTTCACACGGCCGCACCGCAGCGCAAGCTCGCCCCCTCAAAATCACGCCTAATTTTACCGAAATGCCTATGGGCTCTGTGCTTTGTGAATTTGGAGCCACAAAAGTATTTTGCACGGCATCAGTAGAAGATTCGGTGCCAAATTGGATGCGCGGGCAACGTGGGCAAGGTTGGGTTACGGCAGAATATTCGCTTTTACCCGGCTCCACTCCCGACCGCACACGCCGCGAACGCAATATGACTTCTGGCCGCACTCAAGAAATTCAACGTCTCATTGGCCGTACTTTACGCGGCGTAGTTGACTTGAAATTACTGGGCGAACGAACCATCACCATTGACTGCGAAGTGCTTCAGGCAGACGGCGGAACCCGAACCGCCTCAATTACTGGCGGATATGTTGCTTTAAAACTAGCTATTGATAAGCTTTTAAAAGCAGGAAAACTGCGTGCAAACCCCTTGCGCGACTCCGTTGCAGCGGTTTCTGTTGGGCTTTTGAACGGACAATGCTTGGCAGACCTCGATTATCAAGAAGATTTACGTGCCGACGTCGACCTGACCGTAGTTATGACTGGCTCAGGCGCACTGCTTGAAGTTCAAGGAACTGCCGAAAAGGCAACTTTTTCCCGTGTTCAGCTCAACCAACTTCTCGACCTTGCACAAACGGCATTAGTAGATATCTTTGAAGAGCAAAACATCGCTCTCGGATAACTCATGTCGCAAAATCTGACACAACTTTATGCCGTCCCTAGCCTCATTCCGCACTTTGGAGAGGCCACAATTCCGTCTCCGCTGCTCTCTAGCTTTGGCTCCAACAATTTTGTGCGCGACGGCACCGATCGCATATTGGCAGACGTGAGCCTCCATGGGCTCGCCAATGCCTTGCGTCCGAGCGAAGGCCAGGTGGTTTTTACTCCGGAATCATTTGAACTGGCAGGCCCCAGAGAGCACATTTACTGGAATTCGGAATATGCAAAGGTTGCAATTGTCACTTGTGGTGGCATTGCACCCGGACTCAATAATGTGGTGCAAAACATAGTGACAGTCCTTTGCGATCGCTACAAAATACAACACATATACGGCGTGCCTTTCGGATATTATGGGTTTTCGCACGACTCAGAATCGAAACGATTTCGCTTTGCCTGGAGACGACTCGATTCGCGTGCGGTTCAAAATATTGATGGCGAAGCCGGAAGCATACTTGGCACAGGGCGTGGACATTCCGACCCAGTGGCGATTGTAGATGCTCTAGTTTTGCGAGATATAAATATTTTATTCACACTGGGCGGTGATGGCACCCTCAATGGCGCGCAAGCTATTTACCAAGAAATAAACAAAAGAAATTTGCCCATTGGAGTGATTGGAATTCCAAAAACGATTGATAACGATGTTTTGTGTGTGAGCAAAAGTTTTGGTTTTGAAAGCGCAATTGGAAAAGCAGTGGAAGCATTAAGGTGCGCTCAAACCGAGGCCAGAGGCGCTTTTAACGGAATTGGCCTCGTAAAATTAATGGGTCGAAATTCTGGCGCACTCACTGCATCTGCAGCGGCGGCTGTCAGTGACCTCGATTTTGTGCTGGTTCCAGAAATTGAATTAGTTTTACATGGTGAGAATGGTTTTTTACATTCTTTAATCAAAAAAGTTGTCGAAAAAGGTTATGCCACCATTGCCGTTGCCGAAGGTGCTGGACAGAATTTGTTTGAACTCGAAGAAAAACAATTTGACGCCAGTGGAAACATTAAACTCAAAGACATTGGCCGCTATTTACAAACCGCAATTGTTGCAGAATTTAAAAGTAGAAGCATTGAAACCTCATTAAAATACATCGACCCCAGCTATATGTTACGCGCACAAGTGACCACCGCAGATGACGCATTGTTTTGTCAAAATTTAGGCCAAAATGCTGTGCATGCCGCCATGGCAGGTAAAACTGGAATGATGATTGGCTATGCACATGACAGATTTACACACGTGCCCTTAAGTGCTGTGGCACAAGGTAAAAAACACCTCGACATCAACGGGCCCATTTGGCTTTCGGTACTCGCCGGCACAGGCCAACCCGCTCAATGGCAAAGCATAAAGTAACAGTCAAAAATCGGGC
>JAYTOT010000212.1:0-25780 GCA_043747645.1 Pseudomonadota bacterium
AATCTGAAACGAGAGAGGTACTTTCACCTACCCTAGGATAGCGTCAAGGGGCACACGCGGCCTTTTCACTCAGAGACTTCAAAAAAAATGGTGGGCCAGGAGGGACTTGAACCCCCAGATCGTCCCGTTATGAGCGGGCTGCCGTAACCATTTAGCTACTGGCCCAAGAAGAACCGGGAACTTAGCACCGGTGGGTGCCGTGGGTCAACGAAGGGACCCTTAAAAATTTAAATCCAATGTGTTGCGGCTTTCACCGCATGCAGGGAGTTGGTTTCGGCGCACCAAGCCGTGAGTTTGCCACCATAAACAGCACCTGTGTCGATTTGAATGCGCCCGTTGCGCACTCCTCTTTTGACCTTGTCCATGGGGGTATGGCCCGAAATATGGAATTTGTGAGGATCAAGTCGATCTTGTTGTGCATCGCGATTCCAAAGTGCCCCTCGAATAGCTTTGCGCCAAATTTTTAATTCAATTTCATTTTGGTCAGATGCAGATTCTGAATTTAATTGAGGAGTGTATTGCAATTGATTCCAATCAACCAATGAAATAAGGCCATGAGTTACAATCCAATTATTGCCTTCAAGCCACAATGGTAATGTGGCTATCCAGTTTAATAAATCAGGCGCAATATTCCAGGTTTCAGGCGAATTAGGATCGAATCTAAAGCTTTCAAGAGTTTTAATACCACCCTGACCAATCCATAGGCTGCGGCAAGTGGTAGAATAATCGGGGTAATTTAAATGCGTAGCGAGCCATTCTCCGCCTTCGTGCGATTCTGAATGAGTCAAAAAATGATGTGGCTTTGGAACATTCAATTCGTTGTAAAGTTTTTGGTTGAATGAAAAAAGGTTCACTAAAAATTCTTGTTCGTGGTTTCCCAATATGCAGGCGTGAGTGCCATTTTTACTGCCATTGAAATAATGTAACAAGACTTCTTTTGAGCCTGGGCCGCGGTCGATGAGGTCGCCTAAGCTCACAAAAAATGCCTTTGTTCCGTTGCGAGTTGCGTGTTCGGTACAGAGTGATTCGAGGTCGTGCATTTCATCGACGCATCCGTGAATATCGCCCACAATATATGTAAATTTTTCAGTCATAAAACTTCCGTGCTTCGGGATTACAAAACTGGGCTATTGGTCGTTCTTGAAGTTTGCATTGTACTGGAGCACGAAGTAAAGAGGTGGGGCGCAAAATTAGAATAAATACAGGAGATTTTTTTATGACTCACGGTGTTTTTTCGGGCGTCATGACCGCCATCGCCACCCCATTTACTGCTCAGCAAACTCTCGATTTGGAAGCATTTAAAAATCTTTTGAAGTTACAAAAAAAATCAGGTATTAATGGGGTGGTTGTTGCTGGTACCACAGGTGAATCTCCGACATTAAGCACAGAAGAACGCTTTCAGCTTGTGGAAGTAGCATTGCAGGAACAAACAGCAGAATTTCACATTTATGTTGGCACTGGAACAAACGATACAAAATCAACTTTAGAACAATCAATTTTTTATGCAAATTTTAGGTCTGCAAATGGGGCGCGGGTTGATGGCATTATGGTTGTAGCTCCTTATTACAATCGGCCTAATCAGACAGGTTTATTTGAACATTTTAAAACAGTTTGTAAAGCGGTTGGTTCGACTCCAGTTTGCCTTTACAATGTGCCGGGCCGCACGGGTTGCACGTTGGCGCCGACTACGTTTTTTAATTTGGCTTTGGAGTGCGAAAATATTGTTGCCGTCAAAGAAGCTGCAGGTGATGTGCGCGTCATAAGTGAACTCGCAAAGCTTTTGAATGCTCATAAATTCGGTCGAAAAATTGAAATTTTGACTGGCGACGATACCACTTATGCTCCTGCGTTACTTTGTGGCGCTACGGGAGTTATTTCTGTTTCGTCTCATCTCATTCCCGGTGCAATGCTTCAAATACTTAAGGCTTCTCAAACAAACGATTTTTTGACAGTTCAAAAGCTTCATTTGGCTACTTTGCCCTTGAATTCTGATTTATTTTGCGCTCCCAACCCTATCGGATTAAAATGGGCACTGGCAAGTTTAAAGG
The DNA here is from genome assembly GCA_043747645.1 of Pseudomonadota bacterium. Classification (GTDB taxonomy): domain Bacteria; phylum Bdellovibrionota_B; class Oligoflexia; order Silvanigrellales; family Silvanigrellaceae; genus JAYTOT01. The sequence continues at coordinate 2,049 of JAYTOT010000212.1, forward strand.
TGTGTCAAAATACTTTGAGGCTTCCCCTCACGCCTTTGGAAGCAAAAGAAATTACAATTTTGCAGGCTGCACTTGATTCTGTAAAATCTGCAGGGATTCAATTGTTAAATTGAGTCAAACACTTGGAAAAGGGAATACAAATGAATCTACGCTACGAAATGGATTCCCATGTGCGCGTTGATCGCATTTCGATGCGAGGTCCTGGAGTTGTGATTCTTACGGGGCCTTCGAGTTGCGGAAAAGGCGAGGTGGCAGCTTCACTTTGTCGCGTTATGTCTATCGAAAAAAATGCACATTTATCGATGGGCGAAATTTTGCGAAATGCCTTTGAAAAAGCAAAATCCGATGCTAGCTACGGTATGTTACTTTCAAAAACTTATCGTATTTCTGCGGAATCAAATATATTTGATTGTATTGACACATCTGATGATCTCACTCGAAAAGTTCAAAGCCTCATTCCACAGTTAGAAGAATATTTTAAACGCAGTGGAATGGGTCAATTTACATCGCAATTGGAATGGCTCGAGTATTGCACGATGAACGGATTACTTGTGCCCGACCGTTGGACTCAAAGCTTTATTGCTGCTGAAATTGAATATTCTCCAGCTTTGCGTGAACAACCTTTTATTCTCGATGGATATCCGCGCACAGTGGCTGCTGCTCGCCATTTACTAGAATTTTTAACTCGCATGAATATTCCTGTTATTAAAGTATTGCATTTATCTATTAGTAAGCAAGAAATGATTGTGCGTGCGCGCGGACGTGGACGTGCTGACGACGACGATGCCTCGTTACTTTCTCGATTTAATTTTTACATCGAAAAAGTTCAACCCAGCGTAGATTATCTTAAAATGGAATTGGGTTCCGAGGCAATTGCACTTATAGATGCTCATCAGCCCGTTTATTTTGAAAAAGATGGCCAACGTAAATTAAATTTACAGGCGTCTATTTATAATGTTGTGGCAAATGCCCTGCGCAGCTTGGGTGTGCCACGGGTGATTGTACGTGACGTGCTCGCTGCCTCGGCGGGAAATTAAGCTTTTTCTGGCCTCGTTTTCAAAATTCTCAGTTGTCTGTGGTTATGATAACAGACAACTGAGTCGTCTGTGGTCAGCAATTCTGTAAACCCAGGACATGATGAAAACGAGGTAGATTTCAGTGCCAATGTATGTTGAAAGAAAATTGTTGCTGAAAGAAAAAACGCTCGATAAATCGTGTTTTTTATTCGGCCCCAGGCAAACCGGAAAATCTTGGCTCGTCAAAAACTCTCTACCGCCTGAAACAATTCCGCCAGGTTCACCTGCGACCACTTTCGTATTGCGAACTTGGAGATCAGTATTTTGACCTGCTGACCGCACTCAATCGTGGACTATTGCCATCTATTTATTTTTCAAAACAAGCGCGACTCGATCAACAAAGTTATATTGGAACTTATTTGAAGGAAGAAATTGCACAGGAAGCAGTAACCCGTAATGTTCCTGCTTTCGGGCGCTTTTTAAAAATTGCGGCGTCGTGCAGTGGGACAATATTGAGTCCAACATCTGTTTCAAATGAATTTGGAGTTGCCAAGTCTACCGTTGTGGAATATTTCGAAATATTGCGCGATACTTTGCTGGGTGAAAATTTAGAATCTTGGAAAAAGACAACTGTTAGAAAACTCATCGAAAGCTCTAAATTTTATTTTTTTGATGTTGGAATTGCGCGCTGCATTGCAGAAAAATTGCCCGTAAAAGAAAAATCGGTAGATTTTGGCGACGCACTGGAACATTTTATTTTTCACGAATTAAAGACATATATTGAATATAAAAGACCTGGTATTTTGTTGCATTACTGGCGTTCAACGTCGGGCTTCGAAGTCGATTTTATTTTAGGCGAACAAGTAGCGATCGAGGTAAAAGGGAGTTCTTTTGTTGGAAAAAAAGAACTCAAGGGGCTTCGCGCATTGGCAGGAGAAAATAAGTTGAAAAAATTCGTGCTAGTTTGCTTAGAAGACCAAGTTAGAGTTGAAGAGGATGGCATATTAATTTTGCCCGTAGTCGAATTTTTACGTCGCCTTTGGGCCGATGAATTTGCAGATCCCGTTATTGAAATTTAGAATTTATAATTGCTCCACCCGCGCGTCAAAAAAATAATCTTTACTCACTCGTCTCTTTGCTGGTGCAACTCAATTTGTTACCTTAACAGCATAAGATTGGAATTAATTTCGCAAGGATGCAATTGATATGAAAAAGAGTTTTATATTAGCCTCGGCGTTGTTAATGTTTTCTTGTGCAACGACGAAGGGTAAAACTGAACCGGAAAAAGATAAAGCAAAGAAAGAAATTATAGAAGGAGCACTTTCGAAAACAGAAATTGAAGAAGAAATTCGGAGAAACTTAAGATTTATAAAGCAATGTTACGAAGATGAACTGAAGGAGGCGGATAAAAATTCGGCTTTTTTTAAGGCACCTACTTTGAGAATAATGACTGATTTTAGTATAAACACAGAAGGTAAAGTAACTTCCTCGGAAGCTATTTTAGATCCGGGGCAAGTAAATTCTTTAAAGGGTACCCAAGAAATAAAGAATCTGGAATTTTGTATTGCCGATGTGATTCTGAATTATAAATTCCAAAAACCTCGTGGCGGTGGAATTGTGACAGTGAAATACCCGTTTGTGTTTTCATCTCAGAAATGAGTTTTCTCACTAAATGCCCAAAAACATGGAGTTTGTTAAAATTGATGCAAATAATTTGAAAAGCGTTCGTCAACTCATTTAAATCGTGATACTTCCGGAAGTGTTCAGCGAGTCGTTAGCTCAGTGTAGAGCAGTCGGCACTTAACCGACAGGCCCCTTGGTTCAAATCCGAGGACGGCTCACCATTTTTAGAGTTTTTTTTCTGTTATTTCATTTGCCTGGAGCTCGCATCATAAAAATGGCTGAACTCTCGAAACAGGATTATATTTTACGTCTCAGTGCCCAGTCTCACCATACAAATCATTATGTGGCAACACTTGATGAGCTGAGTTATTTTGAGAGCTTTGGATTTGTTTTCCCTTACAAAATCACAATGGGCGTCGTTTTTTTGTGTTCAGATCCCCTTTGCCCCGTTCGTCCTATCAAACAAATCGGGCAAAATGAGGGTTCAGCGGACTTAGTTCAAGTTTCCAATCTCATAAATTTTAACAGCGCGTGGGCTCAGTTTGTGCAGCATTGTGGTGGACGTCCGGTGGTATGGCCAGGATTGACACCCCTGTTTTTGCAATGGTCGCGAGCGTTTCCCGGTGCTCGAGTGATTAAAATCGGCGAAGAGCCTTGGATTACAATTCAGGATTACGAACCTCGTGGAAATTCTGCAAAAGGCGTTCGGGCAGCTCGCAATCAGGCTTTGAAAGCTGGTTGTGTAGTAAATGAATGGACATATTCAGATATTTTAAATCATCCCGAAAAACGTGAAGCGATTGAGCAAATTCATAAGGCATGGCAGGAGTCTACCTGGGTGCACGTCACTGGATTGTTTATGAGTTCTCGTCCGCTGGCTGAAATTTCTGGAAGGCGTTATTTTGTTTGTTTGTCGGGCCAAAACGTCGAAGCCGTATTGCTTGCAACTCCAATTATTCCGGGGGAAACTTTTTACCTTGAAGATATTTTTTTGAAGCCAAATGCAGTCAATGGTGTGACCGAAGTGCTTATTTTAGAGGCTATTAAAGCACTGAGTGCTTCTGGTATTAAAGATGTCAGTTTGGGAGTTGTAACGTTCAGAAAGGTATCAGTTTTTGGAAATGAAACGCATAAGGGTTTAAAAAGCCGGCTTAATTCGGCTGCTCGAAGCGCAATTCAGATTTTTTACAATAGTGAAGGAATAGATCTGTCGCGAAAAAGATTTCGACCTACATATTGGGAATCAACTTATCTTGCAGTTTTCGACAATTCAAATTGGCGTTTATTGAGTTACATACGCTTTTGTTATTTTATGATTGCCTTTGTTTTTGCGCTTTCACCTCGCTTGCAATACAATTTTTTTTCTAACTTACGTTTAGCCAAGCTTAGAAAAATTTTAGTTTTTTTTTTGGTAGGCTTATTCGCTGAGATTCACTCAAATAATGTTCAAGCGCAAATAACGCCCACAAGCTATCATATTGTTGGCCTGTTTAACACCTTTGTTCCTGGTGGAGGGCAGGTTTTAGCCGGGAATTATGGATTAGCAATCACTCAAGCAACTCTTGAAATTGGTACGTTTTTAGTTGGGTATTCCGTTTCTTCTCAACATACATTAACGCTTGATGGCGTGCCTGAGCGCATTCCGCGTCACCACAGTCGAAAAAATAAGTCCCTAAAAACCGATAATGCGCTCGATATTAGAAATGCACTTTGGGCTGATTGGACACAGGAATTTGGCATAAAATATCACTTTGTAAATGTTTTTGAAGCTTACCGAGATGCGGCAAAGCTCGAAAATGTTCAAACAGAAATAGATTCCACTTCTATTTCAGACCTTTTTTTAGCACCCTATGATCCTAAATTTATTTTGAATGGCTGGGTTCTGGCTCCACTATTTTTATCTGCTGGAATGATTTATTGGGACTATAAACAGACTTTGAGTGCGGGGCTGCCGCGAACTAGGCATTTTAATGATGCATCTAATGATTTTTATGCACTCACATATGTTGGAATGTTTCCGATTGGGAGTGCTGCTCCTGAAGAAATGTTTTTTAGGGGATACCTGCAAAATGAGCTTTTTTATTTAGTACCATCTCCATTTTTTTCCATTCCAGTTTCGGCTGCAATTTTTGGATTACTTCATGAGGCGGACTCAAGGCCTATTGCTACTGTGGGCGGACTTATTTTTGGCACACTTACTTATTTCGACAATAATTTGCTCTCGCGTGCCATAGCTTTCCATTTTTGGGTCGATGTGCTCTCGGGTATTGAAAGTTATTTATTGTTTATGAAAGCGCAGTCAAAATTAGATTCAAATCAGAGGGGTTCAAATTCACCAGTACGTGTTGCGCCAGTGCAAATACCGCTTTTTGATTTTCAATTTAATCTCTAGTTGGCATAGCAATGCAGATTGATTATGATATTTTAGGTATTAAATTGCGTGTCAACGAAAGCTACAGGAATATCGGAGTTTGAATTTTGAATACGAATGACGTGCGACTTTGCGGATTGTGTGTGCGTCGGGGAACGGTTTTGCTCATGCGCGAGACTCCCGATGCGGTGTTTACTTTTCCGGGCGCAGCATTTTTGAATCTATTTTCAAACCAATACGATTCACACTTAAGTGAAATTTTTGCAAAACAAATTGGTGCTGAGGTTTTGTCGTGTGGTTCTTGGACTCCATTTGAAACGTCAGAAATTTTAGATAATAAAGAAATTATAAAATCATTTGATAATCCTGAATGTTCAAATTTAAAATATTTATGGTCGTACTTAGTTTTGGGGCACATGCCTGGTGGAATGGGTCAAGACAATCAAAAATTGGTCTGGATGAATTTGCAAAACCCTTTTGAGTCGCAGTTGTTAGCGCCAGAAGTAAAATGGTTTTTAGATCATTTGTTGAACGACCCCGGAAACAGTTACACACCTGTGAAAACCATGAGTGGCGTGCAAACATTTGCGCATATTGCAACTGGCGAAATTCTGCATTCTCAGGCTGGGCCTTTTGTTGAAGCAGAGCAGCTTTACATCGCTCCTTTAGGCTTGCGTACTCGAAAATCTGAAATGACGGTTTATGATTGTGGGTTGGGTTGTGGAACTCTCGTAATTGCAGCGCGTCAGGCTTTTTTGGAAAATGTTCACCTAAAAAAAATGACAATTGTCAGTTTTGATTTAGAAAAAAAGGGCTTGCTGGCTCTTAAAAAGCATTTATCAGATTTTGCAGAGGCTGTGCCACATGAACAATTTATCGATCAAATAATTGCCTGTGATAATTTTACCGAGCAGATTTCGCCAGACAAACAATTGCAATTTATTTTTGTTAAAGGCGATTTTTCTCAAACTGTTCTCTCTGATAATTGGCCTTACCCCTTGGCCGATGCTATTTTTTACGATTTTTTTTCGCCCCTTAATCATTCCGAACTTTGGAGTTTGAAAGTTTTAACGGCACTGAGAACGCGTTGTTCAGACAGTTGTTTGCTTTCGACTTATTCCAGTGCCACATCCATAAGAGCATGTTTTGCCGCGGCAGGTTTTTATGTGGGCGAAGGAGTTCCGAGTGGCAAGAAAGGAAACACGACTTTGATTGCTTCAAATTTTTATAATTTAGCACAGCCGCTCAAACCACTTTTTTTACAAACTTTTGCACGTTCTCAAAAGCAATTTTTGCCCAGTGAAAATTCTGAGACTCAAAAATCTATTGCAGATTTGTTACGTTGGCACCCTCAGTTTTTTATGGGTCCTCGAAAGTAATACATTTTGCGTGTTATATCCTCCAGTGCTATTCTAGCCCCTTGACCTTTAAGTAACACGTAGCAAATTGTAAATCGTATAAAGTGATACTATTCTTTCTAATTATCTATTTTAAAGATTTTAGAAATTGGCGATAATAGGAATGCCTCAGTTTCTAGAACCAATGTGCGGAGGAATTTTTTATGGTCTGGGTTAAGCGGATTTTCTTATTTATGGCCGTGAATCTGCTCGTCATGCTCACTGTTTCGTTACTTCTCAAAGTGTTTAATGTTCAACCTTACCTCACGGCAAAGGGATTGAATTATGAATCTTTGGCTGCTTTTTGTTTGATTTGGGGTATGGGCGGTGCATTTATTTCGCTGGCCCTGTCGCGCATTATGGCCAAATGGATGATGGGCGTAGAAGTCATTGACCCTGCAACTCAAAACGCTTCAATGCGAAATTTAGTGCAAAGAGTTTATTTTCTTGCGCAAAAAGCGGGTCTCAAAACCATGCCGCAAGTGGGAATTTACAACTCACCAGACATTAATGCCTTTGCCACAGGCCCCAGTAAATCGCGCTCGCTGGTAGCAGTGTCAACAGGGCTTTTAGAGCGCATGGATCGCAACGAAGCTGAAGGTGTTTTGGCTCACGAAATTGCCCACATTGCCAACGGCGATATGGTGACAATGACTCTTATTCAGGGCGTAGTGAATGCTTTTGCTATGTTTTTAGCAAGAGCTTTGGCTTTTGCAATATCTCAAATGACTTCGGGAAATCGAGACAGCGAAGAGGGATCTTCGGGTGGAATGTCGTCGCTGACTTATTTTATCACCCAATTTGTGCTCGAAATTATTTTCATGATTTTAGGCTCTATAGTTGTAGCTTGGTTTTCGCGCTGGCGAGAATTTCGGGCCGATGCTGGTGGTGCCAAACTCGCTGGAAAAGCTCAAATGATTGCTGCACTTCAAGCTTTGCAACGCAATACCGAAATGTTAGACAGTGGTGCCGGACAGGGTTCGGTGCAAACACTTAAAATATCTAGTAAAGGGAGTGGTTTGTACCGCTTTTTTTCGACTCACCCCGATTTGGCAGTGCGCATTCAGCGTCTCCAAGAATCGGCCTCATAAAATGAAAAGGTATTTGCAGATGAAGAATTTTATGCATCTTAATTTGAGTCGCAAATTTTTAAAAGGCCTCTTTTTTTCGTTTTTAATTGCTGTTATTTCGTCTGTTTTTGCTTTTGATGCCCAGGCTCGAGTGGGAGGAGGGCGATCGTTCGGTCGGTCTGCTCCGGCGCGTTCTGGTCCTCAGCGTTACAGTGCGCCAAACAACTCAGGTGGTAATCCGGGTGGTTTTGGAAACAACAACCGCGTTGCCCCGCCTCCTGCGCAACCTCAGTCTGCTCCTATGGCGCCACCTCCACAGCAACCACCGCGCAATTCTTTTTTGAAGGGAATGGCAGGCGGTTTAGCTGGTGGGTTTTTAGGCAGCATGCTTTTTAATTCCTTGGGGCACGCTTCTGGTGGAATGGGCGGTGGTGGTGGTTTTGGTGGCGGTGGAATTGGATTTATAGAAATAATATTGCTAGCTGGTGCTGCTTTTTTTGCTTACAAATATTGGATGGCAAAAAAAAATGTGAAAAATAATTCTAATTTAGCTTATCAAAATCAAGCTGCTGATGCGCAAACATCTTGGAATAATAACGATAACCCGTCGCCCACTTGGGGTGGCAACCCCGCGGCTCAGAGTGGAATCGAAATTGCACCTCAACCGGGCTATCGCGCCTTGGAACCTTTGGCAATAAATCCAGAATTGGCGTCTGAATTGTTTTTTAAAGTACAGGCTGCATGGACTCGTCGCGATTTATCGACGGTAAAAAATATTATGGGGCCAGAAATTTTTGATGTTATCGAGAAAGATTTGAAGGAATTACGTGCCTTAAGGCAGATTAATAAACTCGAAAATATTTCTGTTCGCAAGAGTGAAATTGTAAACAGCTGGAGTGAGCAAGGATTTGATTATTCATCCATTCGTTTTACTGCCAATTTGCTCGATTACACGGTCGATGAGCAATCGGGAAAAATACTAAAGGGCAGCGACACGGAACCTGTGCGATTTGAAGAAGAATGGATTTTCCGCAAAGATTCAAATTCTACCGATTGGTATTTAGAAGGCATTCAGCAAAACAATAGCTAAATTGCTCTAAGTAAACAGACTCATATAAAAATTTTATTTTTTTCAATGCTCCCACTTGGGGGTATTTTTTTTTGTTCTATCTCATTTTTAAAAAATTTTGAAAAAATTAAACAGAAAAACCAAATACGTCTTTATTAGAGAAACCAAATACGCCTCTATTTACAGGGCAAAATTTTCAGAGATGCAAAATTTTACCCCCACATATTTTCACTGAAAAATTTTTTTGCAGACTGAGCTTTTTTTGCCTATTCAGGATAAATCGAATTTTCCGAAATAGAACGTGTAGCTGTGTTTTTTCCAGAAAGGGTAAAAACGACTTTATGCGTTCTACAGTTTTTGCCCTATTGGCTGCAATAATTATGTTGAGTGGTTCTGCCGCACACATAACATCAAATTATAAGATTTTTTGGGACCCAGTGGGCGTCGCCTTGGTGTTGGGCGGCACTATAGTAGTGGCATTTATTACATTTCCAGCGCAAGAAGTGTTCGCATTGTTTAAAAATGCGCTCCTGTTAATGCGCCAGCCTACGGACGAAGGCGAAGCCGTTGCGCAAGAAATTATATTAATATCGAAGGATACTCGCGGTTCTGCCAATGCTTTACAAGGTATTTTGACCAGCGTTAAAAACGATTTTTTGCGCGATAGTTTGACTCTCATCGTAGACCGCATAGAGCCTGCGCGTATTGAATCTATTGTGAGAGACAGAATTAAAATTAAGCAAGAGACTGATGAAACTTCTTCGAATATGTTAAAAACTCTTGCAAAATATCCGCCGTCTTTTGGAATCATTGGTACGGTTTTAGGACTCATTGCCATGCTTATGCAGCTTGGTCAGGGTGGCACAGAAAAATTAGGCCCTGCCATGGCGGTGGGTTTGGTGGCAACGCTTTATGGTCTGGTACTGACTAACTTTTTGATTCAACCACTGGCTGAAAATTTGGCTCTGCGCAGCGTGCGCGAAGTGCGCCGCAGGCAGATGGTACTTTTAGGCGTAGTGCTCATGTGCGCTGGCGAGCAGGCTGTTGTAGTGCAAGAAGCTGTGAATTCTTTGTTGCCCGAACACCGTCGATCAGACGTGCTGGGAGTTGGTGGAAACACTGATACGCGAGGTGCGGCATGAGTAATGGCTTATTCCGCGAAGACATAGTGAATGTGTATGGAGGGTCTAAAAGGCCCGGAAAACCTTTGAAGCAAAAAAATATCAAAGGCATTACCATTGATTGGCATGAACACACCAAAGTTTCTGGTTCATCTGGTGGCAATAACGAAAGTGAAGGAACTTGGATTTATTCCTTTGCCGACCTCATTATGAATTTGCTTATGTTTTTTGTTATGTTATTTGCAATTTCAAGCATAGATAAAGACAAATTAGCAGTCATTCAAACAGCATTATTGAGCTATCAACCTCAAGATAAAAAGACACAAGTCGAACCCGAAAAATCTAACGAATCGGCGCAAAATTTAAGTATGGGCCTATCGGCATCGTCTTCGCCAGAAAAAATTGACGTCATTTTAAAGCAAGTCAAAGACTTACTTAGTAAAATTGACGAGAAAAATTTAGCCGAAAAAAGCCTTTCTCGCCTTGAGTTCAGAAGCTTAAAATCACGCATGTCAAACCTTGAAAAGATTGTCGACAAAGAAAAAGGCGGTACAGATTTAGGCGATTCCTTTGAAGTTGTTTTCAATGCCGCCAGATTGTTTTCAAATGTCACAAAAAATCAGCCAGACAATGCACAATTATCTGCTGAAGGTCTCGAACTTATTTCTCAACTCATGTCTGAAATTAATGCCATTGTAAAACCATTGCGTTTGGCGATTGAAGCTCAAGTGAATGAAGGGGATGCCATATCGGAAAAGGCTGCTTTTGAGCTCAGCTCCGCCAGAGCCACTCAAGTTCTACTTGAAATGAAGCGACGGGGGCTTAAAAAACAAAATAAAGTGGGAGTTTCTGGCCTCGGATTCACGGAAAAACAGGCTTTATTAGAAACAATAAAAACGTCGCCTTCAACAACACTGGGAGTTCAATCTAACGTAACAATATTCATAAGCCTTTTGAAGGAAGGGCCCAAGCCCAAACCGGAAAGGCAAACAACTCAATGACACAGAGTCAAAAAAGAGTTCAATTTGCACTGACAAATGCACTGTCTCAAAAGACACTGCGTGCTCTATTTTTGACATTAATTTCTTGTGTGATTCATTTGAGTTCAGCCTCTCAGCTTGAGGCACAAAAACAAACTCCAGCGAAAATCGGACGAAAAGCTACGGGAGCATCTGACGCCATATTGCGTGCACTTGTAGAAAACAGACGCGTGCTTTTTGAACGTGAAAAGCTAGAAAAAACAAGGGAGATTTTAGGATCTCAATTTGAAAGTCGGCAATTTTTAGTTAATATTGAGAGCGAAGTCGATTTGCCTGCACTGCGCAAAGCAGCAGCTCGTGCTGTTGGTAGCAGTGTAACAAGCCCATTGGCTCCGCAAATGACGGCAAAAGATCAGCTCGAAATTTTCTTAGACTCCATGCCTAAAGAAGCCTTTAGGGAATTTGTCATTAAAATAAATCTGAAAGTCTTTATCGATGCCGAAGCGCCGCAAAAACTTGTAGATGCATTGAGTTCTCTCATATTAAGGCAAACTCAGCTCCGAAGCGACAAGGGCGATAAACTTGTGATATCGCGAGATTTGGAAGGTTTAGGTGGTTCGCAGAAACTGCAACAACAATTAGACAAAATAAATCAGGAATTTGAACGAGCGCGAGATGAAAAAAGAAACCTTGAAACAAAAGTTGCAACGCTAGAAGGTTCGTTGCGCACAGCCGAGACTCAACGTCAAGTGCTTGAAAGCCAGCGTTCGCAGCTTGAATCTCAAAAAATACAGCTCGAAACGCAATCGAAACTCACCGACGGGCAACGCGATACATTTCAACAACAAATCACGAAATTGGCCGACGAATTGGCAAAAGAACGAGAATTGAAAAAGAACCTTGAAGATAAATTTGCCGCCGAGAAAATTGCGTTGCCCGAAAAAGGGTTTTTGGCCATGGTGCGCAAAGTGTTTCAGGGTGCAGAATTGCCTTTGACGCTTATTCCTGTGGCAATTTTACTGGCTGCTATTTCTTTGATTATAACCTTTTTTACCAATCGTAATTCAACGGCGCGTAGTAAAAGTTTGGGCCAAGGGATTCAAATTTTAGCCAATGCGTTTCAAAAATCCGGAGCTATGTCGGGCGGCAGTTTAAATGATTTGTCGAAAATTTTAAACAATGGTGGCTCCGAAAAATCAAAAGAAATAGTGACTCAAAACACGCAAAACAACTCGATTTCAACCGAGGCGTTTGAGCTTGCAAAACAAGAGGCTGCATCTGCGTGGCAAATGATGATGCCGCACAAATCCTTCGTATTCGCCATGCTCAAAGATTGGCTCACAGATTTACAAGGCGACGGGCCCGAGCGATTTGTGAGTTTTTTAAGTGCCATTGGCCTCAAAAATGCTGAAGAAATTTGGGGTGTTTTTCCGGCTTCGGAACTGAATATCATTCGCACGCGTAAAGTAAGAGCAGGAACTCGAGAATTTGGATTTGCCTGTGTGCTCGAAATTTATCAAAATACAGAGGCTATTGTTGCATCAATGCCGCCATTTATGGCTAAAATTGATGCTGTATTTTTAGTAAAAATGGATGACACTCATTTATCTCAAATATTAGCAGGTCAAGATATAAATGCTGTGGCTTTGGTGTTTGTGTTTTTAACGCCCACGAGAGCGTCGCGTATTTTGGCACTCCTCGATAAGCACAACCCTGAAGAATTGATTTTGGCATTGGTCAAATTAAAAGACCTTGCCGAAGATAAAGCTAGAGAAAGCATGACTGCCTTAGCCACTGCAGCGCAAACAAAACAGTTGCGAAAATCAATTGATGTGTCTGGTTTAGTGATAGAACTTATAGAAAACTCTGGTGCAGAAATTCGCACGCGACTCACTCGCGGAGTGGGGCGCAGTGCAGAATTGTCTAAAGCAGTGAGGTCTAAAATTATTCTCATTGAAGACGTATTTAAAGTTGACACAACTATTTTGGCCGATTTGATTTTGAGCTATGAAACCGAAGATCTCGCTTCACTCTTTATGAGTATAGATCAATCATTGCAATCTCAGTTGAATTCTTTATTTACAAATAAAGTTGGTTTCTCAGTGCGCGACGAAGTGGCGCGTGCGAGTCAAAATGCAAGCTTGAGCAAGCGTCTTAAATCTCGTGGTGGAAAAATACAACAGGAACTTATCACCGGTGTGAAACAACTTATTAATAATGGCACCATAGATTTGGCTGATCTTCAAAAAGCGCCAACTCCGCTAAATAGTCCAAATGCTAATGCAGTAAATAAAAAAATCGCACCACCGCCCACTAACATTGGCAAAGCATCATGACAGACACTCAAAGTAAAAACTCGCTTACTTTGTTTTTTTCTATTTTAATGGTTTTATTTTCAATCTTTTCTGCATGTATTTATGCTATAATATATGATGCAAATGATATTCAAGAAATTTGGAATAAAAAAGGGCTAGGCAAGTTAAAAAGTCAATTCACAAGTTTCAAAATACCGACTTTTTTGCAATTGCTTTCGCAGTGGGGAGTTGGAAAAAGACAAGTTTTTTTAAACCGCGGCGCTCCCATTGCTCGTATCACTTCTGTAAAAGGCGATGTTCAACGCAGCATGGCGGGTGATGTAAATTGGGAAAACGTAAATATTAATGAATTTTTATATGCCGATGACCGTATTTTTACAGGAGATGGAACTGCCATTGTGCAATACCATGGTTTAGAAACTGCAAGAGTGCTGCTTTCTGAAAGGAGTGTTTTTGTAGTGCGTCGCGAAATGCCCGTGTCTTTCAATTTAGCAAAATCTATAAAAGCACCAATTCAGGGTTCTAATAGAATTGCCTTCGAAAAAAAAATTCAACACGCTAAAACTAATTTTAAAGGTGGAATTCAGCTCGAAGTAGAGATTCACCAAGAACAATTTACAACTCCGCGAGGCAATGTTTTTATTCAGTCAGTTCAGTGGCCCGTGTCTGTGGTTTTTGGTTTAACGCCAGGTTTAGATAAAAAATACCGCGGTATTTTATGGGAAAAAAAAGAAAAATCGGAAGAAATTTGGCGCTCTTTAGAAATGACTCGGAATTTTGAAATCTCCATTCCTGCGCCTGGAAAATATGTTTTTCAGGGATTTAGCGATTCACTCAATTGGCGCACAGCGGCCATTTCTATTGAATCGCAAGATTATTCTATGTCAACAGTCAGCCAAACTAAATTGCCATTATTACCTACTTCATTGAATCCTGGCGATGTATTGGTGATTCCATGACCAATATTATTTTTTGGAAGAAAATTTTATTGAGCACTCGCATTATGAGTGTTCAGGTGGGAATAAATATTGCACTTTTGGCATGTGTTTTGGTGTTGGCGGGATTTATTTATAGGTCAGATAAATTGGTTTATGTTTACGATGCTCTTTCGCTGCGCAAAGAAAGACTTGCACAAAAATTAATAAACGATCTCGAATTTATGTCGAACACATCTGAGATAGAAAAATTAGATGTGCTTAAAGCCCGTGAAATGGCTCGTACGGCAGGTATTTTACAGTTGCCGGGGTTTAACGAATTTTTTATTATGGATCGCAATGGATTTAAAATTGTGTTGAGCCAAAAACGTTCGGGGCAATATTTTTTATTTCCGCTTTCACCAATGCCTGAAATTGAGAATTCTTACGGTTTTTCGTATTGGACTGTGGGAACTAAAAGTATGATTGCTGCTGTAGTTCCCGTCGGAGTTTCAAAAGATAAATTATTAGAGAGGCCCATAGTCAAACGTTTTGACGCAAGTGGTGTGCGCTCTGGTTTGCTTACTGTGAACTCAAAAGACGGTGATTCTATTGCGGGATTTGAAGAAGTTCCGCGCACAAATACCGTTGTTTTTGTCGAAACTTCAATGGCTGAAGCCATGCGCCCCCTGCGTGCATTTTTAGGAATGGCACTGGCCTCTGGTTTGGGAATTATGATTTTGGGTGCATTTGTGATTCGTTTCTTTGTACAAAAACAACTCAAACCTGTTCTTCAGGTGGCACATGTGACGCAACAAATATCGCGTGGTAATTACGACGTTAAAATTGAATATTTATTTTACGATGAAATTAGATTTATTTTTAATCATCTTATTGATATGGCTTCAGGTTTAAAACAACGTGAGTTTTCACTCACAAAATTATCTGAAAATTTAAAGACCACATTAATATCCACTCAAAACATGTCAAAGGCACCGCAGCCTCTAGATGCTTACAAGGTTTTTATGAATTCTTTGTTTGAATCTTTTGTAGATAGCAGAAAAACAAATGTCATTGTGTTTATTCAAAAAAAACTGGGTGAGTTTAAAAGTATTCAGTGCATTCCTTTATGGATGAATGGAAATGCGATTGAAAATAACACTCAAATTGAAATTCCTCCGCAATGGTTAGCACATTTTTGGCTGCATAACTCTAAACAAAAGAATCCGGCAGATTGTAAAATGTGGGATGAAACCCATGCCCTTTCGTTACCAATCCGAAAGGGTAATTATTTAAGAGCTGCAATTGTATTGTGCCCCCTGCAATTTTCGGCATTAAAACCAAACGACATTACATTTTGTAAAACTTTGATAGCTAGTTTAGCGCTCATTTTAGACAATTTTGATTTGCGCGAAGCGGAAAAATTAAAGGCACGTATGGATGCTGAATTGGCTGCAGCACAAGCGGTGCAGCAAAGTATGCCAAATTTAAATATTAAAAATGCCCCTTTTGAAGTCGCCGCATTTTATTTGCCCGCAGAGCATGTGGGTGGCGATTGGTATGGTTTATTTGAAGATTTTAAATCGGGCGTGCTTTATTTGTATTTGGGCGACATTACGGGGCATGGGATTGCGAGTGCATTGGTGGCAGCAGCTGTAACTGGCGCCGTAAATGCTGTTTTTTCTGAAGACACTGGTGCCGAAAAACACCCGTCGGGTTATTTAAAATCTATGTTACATGCTGCAAACTCAGCCGTATTGCACACAAGTCATGGTCATCACAGCTCGAGTGCTATTTTTTTAGCACTCGATTCAAAAATTGGAAAACTCTATGTGCTTAATGCGGGGCATCCGCCCCCTTTTTTATTGCGACATGATGGAAATATGGAGCTTTTGGGCTCCCAGAACTCTATTTTGGGATTGTCTGAAGCAGTAGAAGGGTTGCAGAGTGAAGTTCAGCTGGGGGCTCTCGATGGTGTGTTTTTATACACCGATGGATTGCGTGAAAACTTAAATTCAAGCGGAGAACATTTTACATCTCGAGATTTACGTAAATTCACCAAAAAGTCTGTCACACAAAGTGCTCAAAATTGGATTCACTTCTTAGAAAAATCGGTGTTGGAATACTGGCAAGATGAATCTTTGGCCGATGATGTGAGCTGCCTTTTTGTAAAGGGCGTCAAAAAATAATATTAATATTCATGTCTTTTAACCCCCGGTCCCAATGCTCTTAAGTTAAGAAAATAGTCATTAAACGCAATGATTTATAATCATACTTAATCTGAAGGTGTAAAAGGGGTGCAGTATTCAATACCAGATCTCTTTGGGATTTCTTGACTTTATGCGCCCCAGTATGAATGTCTTCTGGTGTATAATATTCAAGGCCAGAATGGATATGTTCTCTATTATACTAGTCGAAAAATTTTCGAAAGTATGTCCGGGCATCTTGAATAGAATCAAACCGCAGCGCCAGCTCAAAGGTCGAACTTGCTCCAGTTCCTTGCCGGAAGCCCAAACGTATTCAGTCCCACGCCAAGTGCACGCGTGACTCCCGCCCAAAAGTCGCCCTCGGTTTGAAGCGATATTGCGGATCCCCAGCCACTTCCAATGATCCCCTGCAAGTTGATCGGGAGGGTTTTACGTTTATCGGCTGTCCACCATTTGGTACCAATTGCCACAGGAAGGTCGACGTAACGTCCGGTCTTGATTGCGTTGCCACCGCCAATGGTGATCATGGGTTTGCGATTTGTCATGTGCGAACCGTCGGCAACGTCGGCAGTGAGCACGATGAGAGTTTTGTCGAGCAGCGTCGAGTTGTCAGTGTATTTAACATTGTCGAGCGACTTTACAAAATCTGCCACCTGTTTCAAACGCATTGTGAGGGTAGCTTCGTAGGCTGCGCGGTGCTCCTTACTTTCATCAATACCCTTGCTGTTCCAGTGGGTAATTTCTTCATGAAAATCCGATGGCCAAATATTGCCACGTTTTTCAACGCCTGCTGTGTTTTTCCAAATCCACTTGTCCGGATAGGGGCCGTTGTCCATGGAAAAAACCGCAACGCGGTGCGTGCCACACTGTAGACCCGCACGAATCACAGAAAAGTGGTGGGCTGTTTCAAAGTCTAACATCGGATCAGAGTAGCCATCACTCGCACCGTAGCTGGTGGGAACCGTAAATGATTCAGGAGGCACGCAGAGATCTCCGTCGGAAACAACGGTTGTTCCTGATCCTCCTTGCAGTTGACTTAATGCATTAAGATGCACTTGAAGTTTGTCAAAGGCTTCAGAAGGAACCTGTGACTTTAACTTTTGCAGATCGTTCTTCACAAAATTAAGCAGAAGACTTTTCCTTGCCTTATCTGTTTTTGCCTTAGGATCTTCCGCAGGCGGTTTGAATCCAGCTTGTGAAAGATTTTGAATGAGGGCGTCGTACGATGCTTGGACATTTGTCACAAGAGGGGAGGGCGTCACACTGCCGTTCGCAAGTTTCACGTGGCAGAGGTTTCCCCGCGAAAAAGTTCCCAACCGTAGAGCTCCCGTCGCCCAGGCTTCTGAAAAATAGTCGTCTATGGAGCGTGTTTTTGAATGCGTAAAACTGCTGCTCTCGGGCTCTACCCCGCATGTTAAAATGTCGTCATAAGAAACGTCATGAGCGTTGCCCCACCAGGTTCCCTGAAATCCATTAAAGCAGTTCATTTTATCGCGGTACGATTCAAGCGGAGCAAAGAAACTGGGAAGCAGCAGCTTTCCAGTGGCGTCGCCGGAAAAAGGTTGCAAAATCTTCAAGTCATCAGCGGAGATGCCGTCGCCATCATACATTCCCGCACCCCAACCCGCATTGAGAGTCAGAACCACCAAGCGCATGGTCGGGGCAGTTGCCGCTTCGGCAGCTTCCGAAGAAATCGCGCGCAGCAGAGGGAGGAGAAGAACTCCACCTGCGCCTAAATTGTGAAGAAACTGCCTACGGCGAATAGGGTATGAAATAAAACTCTTGGTCATTGCTTGACCTCCGATCTGTATAAAATGCCCTGAAGTTCATTGAGTCCCGACAATAAAGTGAGTGCTCGGTAGCTCTCGTTTTTAAAGGTTTTGTTCAGCCTTGAAATTTCGCACGAATACTGTTCTTGCGGCAGATCGCCAAAAATGGCCTGGAATGACTTTAGAACCGAGCATTCCTTGAGGGCATTGGATTGGGCATATTGGGTTAAAAATTCTGCTCCGGTCTGGAATTCAAAGTCTGATTTTCGGTAGCCCAAAAGCTTTCCAGAGCTGTCTACAGGCAAGCCAAACTCAGTGCTTCGATAGCGCGCTAAACCATCATAATTTTCAAATGCCCCACCCACGGGGTCAAGGTTTTTGTGGCATGCTCCACAAGTCGCCTGGCTTGAATGAAGCGTTTCAAATTTCTGCCGGGTGGTCATGGCCTGTGATGAATTCATGTTTTCTACAACCGTACTCAAAACGCCCGGTGGCGGCGGCGGCAGCGGAGAACAGAGCAGATTTTGAAAAACGAAATTAGATCGATGCACCATCCCCGTGCCTTTGGTGCGAGAAAATCCAGTAATAAAAGCGCCAGAAGACAGAATTCCCACCCGTTGGTTTGGGGGTAAATCGACACCTGCAAAATCGGTTGTCGAAAAATTGCCTGCAATGTTGTAATGGGAAGCCAACGACGCGTTTACGAAAGATTTGCGCGAGCCAAAATAATCCATGATGGTTGCTTTGTTTTTAAATATCATCTCGTCTGTGAGGGTGGTCACCTCTTTTCGCATTGCTGAACGCAAGGTGGAATTCAGAACTGCCGAGTCATCGGCTTCGTTCCTTTGCAGGAAATTGATTTGCGCAAGGCCTAGCCATTCATCGACAAGATTTTGGTACCCATCTTTCATGCGAGGGCTTGCCTCCATTCGCTGAATCTGTGCCTTTAGTTTTGTTTCGTCCGCGAGATTTCCTGCCTCAGCGGCCTTTAAAAGTTCATCGTCAGGTGTGCTGTTCCAAAGGGTGTAAGATAGAAAAGTAGCGACCTCGAAGTTTGACAGTTTTCTAATCGATTTTCCTTCAACTGGCTGACCTATTTCACTTCTATAAATAAAATTTGGCGATTGAATCATTGCTTCAACGACTGACGCCAAACTGTCGGCACGTGTGGCTCCCGCAGAAAGCACTGCATTAAATAAAGTAACAAAACTTTCTGATTCGGCTTGAGTGAGGGGCCTTCTCCATAAAAGCCGCCCATATTTTTCTCCCGCTGATTTAACACAAGCTGTTGCACCTGCAGCCGCGCAAGAAGAGAAATCAGTATTTTTTGATAAAATCGCTGAGGCAGCCGCACTCGTCATCTCTAGAAGTCCCTGAAGCTCATCGGGTGCAACGAAAAGCAGTGTCGAATCATTTGAAAATCGGTCGGCCAAGCGCATTTTTCGCAGCGCCGGCACACCTGAAACCGGGTTGCCGCCAAAAACAAAATTGATGGAATTAACAATTTGCGTTTCTGTCAGTCGCCAAAATCGCGCAGGGGGAAGCGCGTTCCCTGTGCAATCTGCAATGTCGGGAATTGTCCCCGACAACAACTTCGGAGACGCGTTTGTCGACGAATTCGCGCCCAGAGGCAGGTCTGAATGCACATTAGACATCTTTTGTCCTTTTACACCGGGCAAATTTACTGCGCTTGTCGACGTTTCGCCGATACTCTGCGCGGGCCTGCGCCCAATATTTAGGGAGACGGAAGTAGTCCTACCGCATCCCAACAAAAGAAATGGTAAAAAGATCCCGAGCTTGGAACTAAATCGAGAATTCCGCTGCCTAAAACAATTCATGGGACGTCCTCCCCTCAGTTTAAAGGGATTATCGGAGGGAAATCATTATTCTGAAGTAAATACAGATTTTCTTTAATTAACAGGTGGTTATATAAGCTCACTTGTTACATTAGTTGTTGAAAATAAAGAACAAATATTTTCATAAAGTGTCGGATTTACGAATGCAAGGTTTGAATGGTCTTTATGGACTAAACAAGGCAAAGTAAGAACTGGGGAAACGAGTTAAAGATAAAGGCCCACTCCAATGGTCAAATCGATCACTCTTATCTTAATGGGTTTTGATTCATAAAAAACAGCTTTAGAATATTTCATGCGCAAAAATCCGACAAGATTTACGTGCAAAAATGATTCCACTTGAAGCGCAGCACTGGGCTCTAAAAAACTTCCTGAGGTTAGGGTGCGCGATTTAATAACTTCGTCGCCTTGATTGGCTTCGAGTTGCGAAAAGTTATAATCGCGGTGCCCAAGACCCGCATTTACCGACATTGTCAGTGGCTCGTAACTTTTATAAGTGCCCAAAGAACCCTGCTCAGAGCGGGGAAGTTCACCCCATAAAAAATACCGCATGCCTACTTCGGGGCCATTTAAGACAACCACCCCACGAGAAACATTGGCCTGGTAATTTGCAAAAACAGATGCCCGGTTAGAAAAAGTAAGCTCCCATTCCAGAAGTCCACCCAAAACGCTGACGAGGCTTGATGTGCCGGCAGGTGCTGTGATGGTGTCGAGCTGAAGTGGATAGCCCACCAAGATGCGCTGCGCGGCAATTGCGCGTGGCACCGATAAAATAGCAATTAAAATTGCTGAGCAAAATGAAAGTCGTGAAATAAAAGTTGGAAAATTTATGGCATTCATTACATCATGTCGTGCGCATTATTCAGGGTACGCTCAAGATTTTCCACGCCACCTGCATGGCGCTGACCGTTGACTACAAACGCAGGCAGGGAGGTTATACCAGCCTCTATTGCCAATTCTGCATTGTGTTTGGCATATTTTTCGGCGTTTTCGGAGTCGATGCATTTGCCCAGTTCGGCTTCGTCGGCAAGGCCTGCTTCGCGTCCTAATTTAAGCACATGCGCGCGGCTTATGCGTTTTTCTTCTTCTGGAGAGCCAACAGCATCTAGGCCCACGGGCTTGGGAGCATAGGCTCGAACGTCGAACGCCCAAAAAGAGTCGTTGCTTTTTTGCAGGGCGCAGTAGGCTCCGCGCGCCATATAATTGGCAAACACCGAATTTTTAAGGTCGGCCACAATGCGCACAAGTTTTACTTTGCCGTTTTGTTTTTTCAGAAGCTCGTCGAGTTGGGGCTTCGACCATGTGCAACGTTCGCATGTGTAATTTGTGACTTCGATTAAAGTCACAACGCCGTCGCCGCTTGCGCTACCCTGTGTCGGGAGTCCTGCCAAATCGAGGTGAAGTGGAGCGTGCTGGGGAGGCATTACCTTTAATTTAACCTTTGCAAATTGCCGCAGTTCGTTTCTTTTTTGTGCCACAACCTCCTGCGAAGCCGAATTTTTAAGAATTTGTCGAATTTGGGGCGCCAAATCCTGAAATTTCATTTTGGTCGGAAAATTTGATTTGTGTTGTTGATAATAATTTTGCACTTGGGTATCGGTCACTTCGTTTTTTCCGAGCAATTCGCTGAGAGTGGGAATGTTTTTAAAATCTTTTCCACCACGTTCAATGGCCACGGCAATGCGAACGGCAGCATCGTCTAAAATTTGTGTGACTTCGTTAAATTGGCGCGCTTGGGCCTCTGCGAGGCTTGCCTGCACATCGAAAGGGAGCTCGGCGCGCCCCAAGTCGTGCCCGTTCACCGCCAAGAGAGGTGGATTGCCCGAACACTGCTCAAAAGCGCAATCCAAAGCCGCGTGGGTTTTGTTGCTGCGAGCGTAAGGTTTGGTTAAAAATATCCAGAAGGCACTGGCAACAACACATCCTGCAATAAAAAACCCAACCTGATTCCACTTTCCGTCCATGGAAAGACTCCTGTGTTAAAATTGACTTGGCTTCAATCTTAACACAGGAGCTCTGCAACTCGGTGGTTGGCAACATGACACCTTGGGCATGACACTGTCGAAAATTTAGGGAGCGTTGGCACCGTTCAAGCGCTTTGTTCCAGCGCCACCCGTGGTTCCAGCTGCGCCACCCGTAGTACCAGCGGAATATGAGTAAGTGCCTCCCGCACCTCCGGTCACATCGTAAGTTCCCGACCACCCACTGGTTGTTGTTGCCGTTACACTCAAACGCCCGCCCCCGCCGCCCCCACCAGCACCCGCGCCTTTGTTCGAGGCCGGCACATTTCCTCCTTTGCCGCCTTTGGCGCTCACAGTACCCGCACCAGCTAAAGTGCCTGTTGATATCCAAAGTGACCCACCTGCTCCACCGCCCTGTGCGCTGAGGCCTGATGTTCCTGAATTGGGGTGGTCTAAACCCGCCCCGCCATCTGAATTGATCGAAGCGCTGGCCTCCACAGTGATGGTGTTCTGAACATTGAGGTAAATAGAACCCCCACCATTGTTAAAGACGCTGACAGCGGATGGGTTGTTGTCACTATTTACGTTATCGCCATTTCCGCCGCCCCCCGCACCAAAAGAGGTCGGCGTGTCACTTGTTTCGGTTCCAACTAAATACCCGCCCGTGCCACCAGCCACATTTCCTGAAGCATTTGTTGATCCCCCACCCGAACCCGCGTGCCCTCCGCCCGAGCCGCTCTTGCCATTCCCTATTGTCGTTGCTTGAAACCCGTTGAGTCCGCCTGCTCCGCTGGAGGCAGGAGCGCCTGCAGTTTCGAGCGCCGAAGACCCTAAATATCCCAAGGTGCTTGAACTTATTTGAGAACCCGTTCGAACCGTTAAATTGTTAATGTACATATTTGCAGGAACGCTTTGAAAGTTCACTTTTGCAGTGTCACGCACTTCGATATTGACCCCGGCATGGCTCCAAAGAGCAGGGTCGTTGACCGCCCCGGCGCTTCCGAGTCCGCCAATAAGGCCCCAGCAGTTGGCCATATTGCAGGTCACATTAGAAGCTCCGTCATGATTTGAAATACGAAGTGTTTTGGCACCCGACGAAGGCGCATAGTAAATTGTACCAGGCCCACCGGCATAATATCCATTTACTGTCGCAACCATTCCGACGTTGGAACTTGAGGAAACCCCTTTTCCGCCTGCAGCCGAAATTGCGCCCGAAAAGCCAGCAATGGAAGTGTAGTAGAGCGCAATTCGACCTCCGCCGCCTCCACCTGCATCAACAACTCCGTCGCCGCCATTGGCTTGAATTTTTCCAGTGCCTGTAATCGTGGTTGCAGTAATGAAGATCGAGCCTCCTGCTCCGCCAGCGTCCCAATAGAGAGAAGGTTCTCCATTTGCGCTGAGGCGTCCGTTCACCGTTAGGGTGCCTGCAACTGTAAACCGCATGGCACCACCGCCAGAACCCGCATGTTGACCGACGCCAGCTCCATTTCCTCCTTTGACGCCACCACCCGAGCCCAAACTGGTGGGTGCATAGGGATTCCCATAGCTTTTTGCAAAATCCACTGCAAATCTGATGGGGTCGAATCCACCCAATCCGCCATGGCTCCCACCCGTGGCGCGGCTTAAACTGATGCCCAGACCGCCTCCAGGCCCAGAGCCCGTGGCCGCTGTATTAAAAGTCACGGTGACACCTCCCTGGTATCCCATGTAATCCACGTTTAATGATGCCGACGACCCAATGTTGACGTTGGTAATAATTTGAGAGCTTTGAGTTCCGTAGACTTTGACGTTCGTGGTCGCAAGACTGGAATCAATTGTAAGCTTGTCCAGTGTGTTGCTCTGGAGTCCGGTTGTTTGGCTCAGATCATAACCGCCGCGCATGACCGTAGAGTACTTGCTTTTGAACACGAGCTCGTTTCCAACGCCGCGTTGGTAGTAAAACACCGAGCCTGGACCACCAGGCTGGGAGATCCCGTTGCTATTTTGGCCGCTGGCGCTTACTGCCACGCCGGTGCTTGAACTGTTAAAATTATTAGAATAAATTGCAATGCGTCCGCCACCGCCCG
>JAYTOT010000213.1:0-24063 GCA_043747645.1 Pseudomonadota bacterium
TCCTCTTGCTCTTAATAGCTTAGTGCCCGAGAATATTCCCGCCATTGCTGTTGAAGCCGGAACCACACAAGGCTGGGGCGATATTGTGGGGCGCAAAGGGGCCGTTATTGGCATGACAGGCTTTGGCGCATCGGCACCTGCGCAAAAACTTGCAGAACAATTTGGTTTCACCGCAGAAAATATTGTGCAAATGGCTTTGAATCATGTGAATTTAAGATAATAAGATACCTAATGAAGAATTTCTTTGTGTTGCCGGCGGCAATCAATTGTTTTAGTATTTTTTCAAATGATGGTACTTTTGGCACAAATATTATTCGATTGAAATTTGCAACGAAAGCTAATATAAACTAAGAAATTAAAACAGGTCTATTTTACCAATGTTTTTTTTGCTGCCGCATGCTTTTTGGCGTTGTTAATTTCCTTTACTGCATCTGCCAAACTGGGCGACCCAGGCAATTGAGTCATTTCATTTTTAAAATACGGCGCCAATTCAGTTGAATTTTTGGCAATAAATTTTGTAAGATAGTTCTCAGCTCTCCAGCAATCCATGGGGTGCGAGTTGGTCCCTCTTTCTGGTTCTTTTGTTCGTGTCGACATCATATCTTGTGCACATTTTTCGAAATTCCCTGATTCTCTGAGGTTTTTCATTCCAAACATACCGTAAAGCGGTATTGAATAACCTGAACGTGCATAAAACTCTAAACCAACTTCGTCGGCTTCTTTTTCGGTGCCGTTTGCAATTTCTTCTTTGCTGAAATATTTGAGATAAATGGCGTTCATATTTTTGTTCAAAATGTCAATTTTCGTGCTCTGCACAATTGCTTCAAGAAATTTTATCTTCAAATCTTCGCAACTTTTTACGCATGATTTGCTTCCTTCTGCTCTGGATAAGAGAGAATTCAATACTAAGAGCCTTTTGCTGGCATCGGGTTCATTGAAATAGTTTAAAATTGCGCTTTCAACGTCTTGATAAAAAAGATCTAAAGTGACTGTATTCCTAAGCTCATTAAAAAGTGACTTAGCAACAAGCATTTCAGATTCTTTTTCAGTTATGAAAGAAGTCAAAACTGCACGGTCAGTTTTTGTCATTGTTTCCCAATAATGGTTTGATAAAATTCCTAGGTGATTCATGGTAACATGCGCTAATTCATGACTCAAAACTGCTGCTACATAGTAGTCGTCGTGTGCCTCTTCGAGAATTTTAGAAAAGAAAACGATTCGCCCATCGGCAAGTTGAGTATAAGCACTGCGCTCGCCTGAAAGAATCACCCCGGGGCAAAACTTATCTGGACTGTAAATTCCCTTGAATGTTTTTGGATTTTTCGAGACAATGTGATTGAAGAGCCGTTGCAAATACGCAGTGGATTGAGGCAAAGCATCCTCAATCACAGTGCATTTTTCCAACGGTTTTGTTCTGGATCTTTGCGTTTCGCCGAAAGATTGTACTTCTGTGCCAGCGGGTGACTGTTGGCATCCAACAATTAAAATTGCCGCCGATGAGAGAATGCATTGAAAAATCATGTGAAAAATTCCCCGATTTTACAAAATTGGTTTCACAACCAAACCTGTATCGGGTCTTTTTGTTACTTCTTTACATTCTTCAAAAATTCCAAATAAACATCGGGATTGTGATCGAATTCCATTGCGGCAGCGCATTTAGGACACTCTTTTGAAGGCCCATCGGTGTATTCGTCTTGGCAAGCTTGAACGTCTTTACCTACCACTAAAAGCTGTGTTTCTTCGTGCCCACAGGCATCGCATATAAACCGGGCCTCAAAATTTTCAACCATACTATTGGGTCCTAAAAATTCGGGAACCATAGAAAACTGATCTACAATTAAAGATGGAACATTCAAATAATGAATGCGCGTTGTGGTTGAATAAATTGCCGTAACCCACTGACGCACACCACAACTGTTGATGCGCGACACCTCTGAAAAATCTAACCAGACCTCAGGGCCAAAGCTCGCAATTAAATCGTCAAATTGCGACGCTTCGTCGATGATTCCAGAAAACTTATAGCGGTTGCCTTCAGTGGCGACGATTTTCACTCTGTTGCCCATGGTGTCTCCGGTGCACTGCGCTTTCATTCAACTTCAATTCATAAACATTAACCGAACAAAATTTAAATAACAGTTTCAGGTGTCAGGAGGCCGATTGTCGACCCACGACCCGCTCGCAAAATTCACGTAAAACCTCCGAGTTTTCGCTGGTGGCAATGAGTGTTCCCAGACGGTGCGCCAAAACAGCTGCAACTTCATCGGCAGACAAATTCGTTTCCACAACTGCCTCCTGAATGAGACTATCAATTTGCTGAGAAAATCTCCAGAGTTGCACAGTGTCTCTTGTTACCTTAGGGGGCTTGCTGCTTTTTAGTTCCAATACCTTACCCATGTTTCATCCTCCATTCACCAAAAGGATCGGCTCTTTGCACCATTTTTCTTAAGCCAAATACGTGCCGCTTCTTTAACCACCGGATCATCGGTTTCTTTTTCTATTTTTTCATAGGCAGATCGCGCCTTAACTGTTTTGCCCGTCTTAGCCAAACGCCGCGCCCACGCAATCCATTCTTCGGAGGCATCTAAAACACCCGTTGCTTCTAGCCAAGGCGGCAATAAGGAAGCATCGCGGCTGTGCGATGGATTTTGAAATGATTCTAAAAAAAGCCTTCTGCTCAGCTGATTTTGGCATGTGATTTCTTCGGAAGGAGACTCGTCGTCAAAATCATCCCAATCTATCCAGTCATCGGCCGCTTTTAATGATGCCAATTTATCCCAATCAGAAATTTTAAGTGCCTGCGCTTCTTCGAGCCAAATGCGGCAGGGAAAAGTTTCGCGCACGGCTCGTTCAGGTTTATCTCGCACCCAACTTAAAAACGATTTTCTAAATTTCTTTCTTTCTGCTGCAGGCAGTCCTTGATCGAATAAATTCAAATGGGTGACTGCCAAACGGGTCCAAAAATGTTCTTCTTCGACCAACGATCCGTTCCATTTTCCAAACGCCAGCAAATGAGTGTCCCAAAAATCGAGGCCATTTTTACGAAGGATTTTCCATAATTTATCGGCATTTTTGTCGTTTCTTTTTGCCAAAAATAAATACAATTGCCGTTGCAATTCGTCGTTTTCAAGTTTTACCCCAGTGTCTAAAAACCCCTTCCAAACATCAAAATGCCTCAACAAACCGGCGCATCTTACCAAAGTCTGCCTCTCTGAGGGGCCCCAACTCAGCCCCTTGACTAACGAAACAGCTTTGGTTGAAAGGGAATCAAGTTGGGTTTCGTTTTCTTTGTAAAACTTTAATAAAGAACGGCATTGTTTATCTACAGCAAGCTGAACGCCTTCAGAAAGTTTGAGCTTGCGTTCCGAATCTTCAAATAACTTTAAATAATAACTATCGGGAAAATCTTTTTTGAATTCGTCTACTGTGCGCAATTGCGACGAAGCCTCGGCCGCAACTTGATTTTTATTCTCGGCAGTTGTCTCCGACAAATCAGATAAATCTGTTTGTAAAAGGCAAGCTTTTGCCTGTTCTTGCAAGCTTGAACGCGCATTAAAAATTACAGATTTTAATTTAATGTATTCTTTTTCGCGTGCTTTTCGGGTTAATGTAGGTGCTTCTTTGCAATACATGCGCACAGTCGATTCTTTAAATACCAAATGCTTTTGAAAATTTCGAATGATTTCGAGGTCACGCTTTAAAGCATCTGAATCGAGTCCTTCGCGGTAATCTAATTCAGCAAGACGTAAGTGAATCCAGGGGCCAAATTCCGCGTCGCCCATGTTTTCTAGAAATAAATTGTAAGTGTCGCGTGCCAGAATATTTTCGCCATTCCAAAAAGCACTTTCGCCGCCCATAAGCAAAGAAAGGGGAAATTTTTCAGTAAAGCTGCGCGACACGGCAGCAGACCAACCGTAAACTTTCCGGGCCAATCGCGGATTATTTATGTCGAAATAACCATTGGCAGCCAATAAAAATGCCAGAGATTTTAATTCAGAGTTGTGTGCTTTTCGTATGGCTGCATCGGCATAATAAATCATGTCCACAACTTCATTATTTGATGAATGGGCTTGTGCCTTCATAATTTCAAGCACGGCTTCAAAATCTTCTCCTGTGTGCAATACAAGCCCCAACGGGTTCCGCATTGCTTTGGTGTCTGGCATAAGAATTACGGGAGGAACATTGCTTTTATGAGGAAGGGACTTTTGAATTCTTTTATTAAATTCAACCATTTTTTCAGACATTGTAAAAGAATTTTGCCAGGTGCCTTCGCCTTGTTGCAACACAGCCGCATCCCAGTAAGCAAAAAAAGCGACACTTCTGACCCACAAAATAGGTTCTAAATGCTCCTTTAAAATACCTATTTTTACTTTGGGTCCATACCTTGTTGATTTTCTAAAAAACTGCGGATTTTCTAGCATTCCATTGAACAATTCAGTATTTATTTTATCTTGAATAGTTGATGCAAACAAAGAAACATCACTTGTGCCTAATGTTTCAAAAAACTCCAATGAAGCCATATTTGCGAGTTTTTGTGCGTCTAATTCTTCGGGGAAAAGACCTAAAGTTGAGGTATAGGGTTCTTCAAACCATTTTTTGTGCTCTCCTTGCGACAAACTTGCCATATTTAAATAGAAAAAACCCCTCAGCAAGCGAGCTGTAACCCAATTTAATGTGTGGGGCGAAAGCTTATGAATTTCCTCGTCTAACACATCAAAGGCTGCCCATGTTTCTTTAATGGCTCCGGTTTTCCACAATCGCACGCAAGTATTTATGGCCGAAAATAATTTTCCTTCACCTTCAAAATAACTCAAATGAGCAAGCCCGTAAACTGGAAATTCTATTCCTAATTCTGGTCTTTTAAAATGGGCTGGCGAACCTACCAAAAGCCTTCGAGCAGGATTGTGAACCCCCGAAATCCACTGCAAGGGCTCGATGCGGGGGCCACGCTCTGTAGTATCGGCCTGAAAACCATAGGTTTTAAGTATGTTTTCTCTCAAAAACTGCGCCGATTTTTCGGGATTGTGCAAATTAAATTTTATATTTTGCGGAGTTTCGAATCGTTCTTTGGCATTTAAAAGCGTAATTATAGGCCCAGGTTCGAGTGAAAATATTTTATTTTGAATTAAAAAGGTTATGGTAATACAAAGAAAATGTCTAAAAAAAACGCTAAAATTACAGTCTACCAATTTCATTTCAACTCCAACGAATTATGAAATTGAAACATTCGACATATTTTCACTCAATGGAGCCTGATTATTGATAGAATTCGGTTGATGACTTCCTGGAGGAGGCAATTGCAATATATTATAAACGTCGTGGAGTTTTTCGCGAACAATAACTCTTGCTCCACCAATAAAAGTAATGATTGTGTCTGGCATGACTTCGATCCACTGAATATTATGTTCGTTAATATACAAGGGAGTTCCGTCAAGGCGTGTCAGCTGAATCATTTTTCACTCCTTTTTATTCGCAACAACTACTGTTCTAAATACCTATCAGGACCGCATATTTATGAATTGCAACGGCACACCCACAGATTTTGAATTCGACCTTAAATGCGCAATCACTTCTTGCAAGTCGTCTATTTTTTTACCGGTAACGCGCACTTGTTTGTCTTGAATGGCAGCATCAACTTTGAGTTTTGCTTCCTTTATGAGTTTAACCACTGCTTTTGCTTTGTCTGTTTCGAGTCCAGTTTTTATTTTGACAGTTTGCCGTAAGGTCATTCCACCAGCTGCTTCTTGTTTGCCAATTTCTAAGCTTGTGAGCTCTATGCCACGCTTAAATAACTTCGAATTTAATATATCGAGCATGGCAGTGAGTCGCGTATCTGCGTCTGCCATTAACTTGACTTCCGATTTTGCACGGTCGTAACTCAGTTCAAATTTAGTGCCTTTAAAATCGTAGCGCGTTGCAATTTCTTTGTCTGCTTGGTTAACAGCATTGTCTACTTCTTGAAGATCGACTTCAGAAACAATATCAAAACTAGGCATTAGATTGGTCCTTTCTCTATGAGGTTAACTAGACTAACTCAGATTTCTGTGTAAGACGAGCAGAGAACAGATTCACACTGAAGCTTCAAAATAAGATACTGTGTACAAGAATATTTCGCTTAGTCTGCTTAATCTGTTTTATCTATTTAAAATGCTTTTACGAGGCGCACTTCATGAGTTTAGCCCCCGCTCTTGAATCGGATCAATTTATTGCAAAGCTCCGCAAAACGACTCTCGGATTGGTTTTTCTGACCATTTTTTTAGACCTCGTTGGCTTTGGCATGTTCATTCCTTTGTTAGCCAATATTGCGCGCGATTTTCATGCCACTAATGCTCAGGCTGCTTCTTTATCGACATGGTTTTCTGTCGGCACCCTTTTGGCAGTTTCGTTTTTTGGCCGATTTTCAGATAAATTCGGACGCAAACCCATTCTTCTTTTTACAATTGCATTGTCGTGCATCACTCAATTCACAACAGGTTTTTCCACGGGTTATTTATTTTTAGTTGTGGCGCGATTTATTGCAGGTATCGCCTCTGGAAACATTGGCGTTGCTCAAGCAACAATATCTGATATTTCAACTGCCGAAGAACGCGGCAAATCTATGATTGTCATTGGCCTGGCCTTTGGCGCTGGTTTCGCAGTGGGCCCAGCCATTGGCGGAGCCGTTGCTCGGTTTTTACCTGCCGATCAAATTTTATTCACCATTTCTTGCGTTGCAGCAGCGCTCAATTTTTTAAATTTTATTTTAGTTTGGTTCAAGCTCCCAGAAACGCACCACAATTACGCATCACCCAAATTAAGAGCGCTTATCGATAAAGTTATTGCTGCGCAAAAAACGCCTCGCCAAGGAATGAAAAATTGGAAAATTGACCTCAATCAAATTTTGAAATCACCCGGCTTTCCTACGCTTTTGCTCCTGAATTTTTTGCAAGTTTTTGGCTTTATTGGTGTCGAAACCATTCTACCAGTTGCATTGCGCGATGCCTATTCTTTAGACCATAAAAAAATATTCGATGCGTTCGTTTTGGTTGGAATCATAGTTTTAGCAGTCAATGGTGGCGTCACCAGGCGCCTTTTGGGCAAATTTGGCGAAATTCGAACCCTCAATTTAGGGCAACTTTTTTTAGGCCTAGGAATTGCTTCTATTCCGTTTTTTGCGCCGAATCACACTGCTGTTTTGGGTGGACTCGCAATTTTGGCTACGGGCAGCGCCTTGGCAAATCCATCCCTCAATGCACTGGTGAGCCGACTTTCGCCAGCACAAAGTCAGGGTTTCGCATTTGGAGTGGCTCAAACTATTGCAGCATTAGCGCGCATTAGCGGTCCCTTGGCCATGGGATATTTTTACGACATTTTTCACGGCGCATCGTCGCTCTATATTTCGGCAATACTCATTGCACTTTCTGCTCTTTTAGGTTTAACAGTGCTCACCAGAGTCAACAATGGACTCAAAACCTAAAAATATTGAATGCGACGGAGACCCATCATGGCAGTTGCTGCACTGAGCCTTCCCCTCACTGCCCTGGGGCATGACACACTCATTATTCCTCTCGGAGCCGCGGCCCGCCAAAGCAAAAACAATTCCATTGGTTTTGCAGATTTAGAAACTCCTTGGCTAAAGTCCTTTTTTGAAGAACACAGCCTGTCTGAAAATCGCATGCGAAATGCAACAGGCACTCTTGAAGTCTCTCGAGAAGGCCCCTGCGTGCGCGTCAAACTCTCTCTCGAAATTTCTCCCACATTGGAATGCGTGCGTTCGTTAACTCGATTTGAAGAACATTTAAATGTGCACGGCAACGCACTTTTTATGATCAAAAAACCACTCAAACCAGTGCGTGGAACATCGGGACGCAAATTTACAGCAGCCACTGAAGATGAATCAGATGACGATGGGATTCAACTCAATGAATCGGATTTAGAACTCTACGAGTTCGATTCTAACAATCTTATTTTTGATGAATTTATTTTAGATTCTTTGCAATTGTGCATTCCCGATCGGCCTTTGTGCCGCCCAGACTGCAAAGGCCTGTGCGCACAATGTGGCGAAAATTTGAACGACAAAGGCAAATGTTCAAAGAACCCCGAACAATGCCCGCATTTTAATACACTGATTTAATAACTAAATTTGACTAGTGCGAATCAGACCACAATGACACAATAAATTCACGCCATTGATTCAATACCATGAGCGGATTTTGATGTGCTTTAAAAAATAACAGCCATGTTGCAATTAAAAAGGTAACAGTTAACCCTGCCGTTAATAAAAGCGCCGGTGCGCGCTGCGCCAAAATTCTTTTTACATACATTTTACGGCACAATAAAAATAAATCTTGCGCCGGATTTTTAATTCCCTGTTTAGCCAAATCTATCATGTTGGCTTTATTTAATTCTATTTCTAAATTTAAAATTTTTTCAGGGAATTGAGTTTCATGTAAATTATCAAAAAAATGCACCGGAGCAAATCGCAAAACACCTTCGGCCCGCTGACTCTTCAACAACGACCTCTGCATTTTAAGGTAACAATTCAATTTTTGGAATGACATGCGCATTAAAAAAAACCGCATGCGAGCAAGTGAACTCCCTTGCGGAAGCACCTCATGCAAAAATTCTTCATATTGATTTAAAAGAAAATCGCCATGTGCTAATTTTTGATTTTTAACGCGAAGTTGGCCGAAAAATAAATTTAATGTGTGATCAGGTTCTTGATGAACCAGAATACTTTCTACAGAATCGTTTATATTTTCGGAAGGCGAAGTTAATGCATTTTCGGCCGCATTCATGCAAATCCACCATTCTTCAAATTAAACTACTCAGAGTTACATTAATTCGAGTTCACTGAATCCCGTAAAACCTCCAAGTTCGGGAAGGTACTCGATGTCACTCTTGGGAATGAGAACTTGACGTTCTCCTCCCCGCTGATGCGACGTAAAACGAGGGCAAGTTTTGAATGCAGTATCGGCAAACGGCGCAAAGCCACAGCCACTCCCACATGCAGACTTCACTCCACAAACATCGGAAAGCACAAGTTTGCCATCCGTGTCTACGAGTCCCTGTTTCACATGATACGGACAACGTGTTGCCTTCATAGCCTATCCTCCGTGATGGCTGTGTTACTAGGTCGCGTTGTGCCTGATATTTTTCTGCTTGAGTTACTAAGGTAACTTAAGAGTTTCAAAATTCGCATTCATGCAAATCCCAAAAGTCACACAGAAAAATATCCTGCTCAAAAAACATTCAAATTGGTGTAAATCTGCCATGAGTAAAGCATGCAATTTTATTTGTGTCAATGCGCAGATTTCCAATTCTGAAGTCAAAATTGCGGCGTATCAGGCCTCTTGCGCACAGAATATGAACTGCCGGAATACAAAACGTTCAAAGAATGAACAGGGACACTTTTTGCTATTTAAAGACAGTATCACATGATTCACAAAGTCTATCAACGACTTTGCATTCTTTTTAGGCTTTTTAACTTTTACGAGTGCTAAAATGTTAAGTGCAACAAGTCATTCCATTGTCAATAATAGTTCAAGCAGTTCGTACAGTTATGTAAAGGAAACAAATGAAGTAAATCGCGACTCAGATCGTATCCTCAAGTGGTTTTTACAACGACATCTGCGCCTCAGTGAACGCATTTTAGCCAATGCTTATTTTCGCAAATACGAGAATCCAATATTTGCAGATATTATTTCAAATACTCTGCTAACTCAAAAGCGTAAAGATGCGATTTATCAAATTCATGAATCAGAACTTGCAGCTGGTTTCACACTGCCTTCTATATTAACTCGTGCCGAAATCGAACTTAAAATTGGCCGACCTCTGCCAAATTCTTTTCCTATTGCACTACGGGCACAAGGCTGTGCAAGCCTTTTATGGCGGCCCAAAGTAGCTATTATTGGAGCCCGGCATCCAACATTTTACGGCCGCGAACAGGCCTATCGCTTTGCCAAAGAAATATCTGAGGCAGGCTGTTTAGTTATTTCTGGCGGAGCCATAGGAATCGATACTGTGGTAAACGAAACAGCTTTTAAATACGGCGCATCTGCTTCAGTGCTGGGTGGTGGACTCAAAAGCTTGTATCCGGCTTCAAACGAGGGGCTTTTTTGCCAAATGCGAAATTCTCAAAACGGACTTTTAATTTCGGAATTCGCCGACGACATGCGCCCCCAAAAATGGTCGTTTCCGCAACGCAATCACACATTGGCTTTATTGGCCGATTTTTTACTTGTGGTAGAGGCCACATGTACAAGTGGCAGCTTGATTACTGCAAATGCAGCTCTCGATTGTGGTGTCGATTTAGGAGCAATCCCAGGCCCCGTAAACAGCCCGCTTTCCGCAGGCACACACAGTTTGTTACGTTCAGGAGCATTTTGCATTCACGAGCCACAAGATGTTCTAGAACGCACCTTATCTTTGGCCCAAATCCGCAAATCAATTTTGAATCAGAAAGCTAAAATTTAACCCCTACCCCCAAAGCAGGAAAAAATGCTTTGGCATTAAAGCTGTAATCGACGGCGCCATAGCAAAACACTGTCTGCCCACTGTACATGAGGCCGCCACCCGCAAAGGGGCTTCCCAAACCTAAGCCCAGGCCCCCGCCGCTCCCAACTCCGGCCCCAATTCCTAAAGCCAAACCGAACTCAAGATAGGGCTGAAATTTAGAGCCAAAAAGCACTTTTATATCCATATCACCAGCCAGTGCGGCAGAAGATGCCTTATTATTAGACTGGCCACCGACGCTACCAATGCCCACTTCAAAAGCCAGCGGATCACCGAAATAAATGAGATTTCCGCCTACATTCGCGCCCAAAGGATTATTATACCCTAGCGAAAGGCCCCATTGTCCTGCATATACATTACCAAAAACCTGTAAAGACAATAAAAATACAAAAATAATACACGATTTTATTTTAAAGAGTCGCTTCATACATTTCTCCGTAGCATTCAATTGCAATTTCAAATACACACTTCATTGATTTCTGAACCAGCCTCAAAACAACCAAACATAATGTTGGAGCGAACCTTTCACAATGTCCCTTCAAAACTTTGCCCTACCAATATCAATTGGCCAGCTCCAAATCCCCAACCGCATGCTCTTGGCTCCCCTCGCAGGCGTGTCCGACGCGCCATTTCGCCGCATCTGCCAAGAAATGGGAGCAGGGCTCACCTATGTTGAAATGCTTTCGGCTACAGCTATTCTGCACGGAAACAAGCGCACTTTTCAAATGATGTATCGTCATGAAAGCGAGAAAATTTTGGGAGTGCAAGTAACAGGCTCCACTGCGGAGCAGGTTTCTAAGGCCGTGGCCATTCTACACGCCGAAGGATTCGACACCATAGACATCAATATGGGCTGCCCCGTGCGCAAAGTGGTCACCGCTGGTTGCGGCAGTGCGATTTTAAAAGACCCGCCTCGCGTGAGCGAAACTGTCGCTATGGCGCGGATTCAAACCAATCGGCCCCTTTCTGCAAAATTCAGGCTGGGCTACACAAGAGACGCAATAAATGTTGCCGATACCGCTGCACGCGTTGTGCAAAGTGGTGTCGATATGTTTACAATTCATGGCCGCACCCGTTCTGAAAGTTACGGCACACCTGTCGATATTGCTGGCATTCAACAGGGCTTTTTATCTGGACTTGCACAAGTGCCCGCTACTGAACTCGGGGCCAAAGGCCCTGTGGCTGTAGGCAACGGAGATATTTTTAAATACACAGATGCTTTGCGTATGAGCGCCGAAGCAAATTCGGATGCGGTTATGGTGAGCCGAGGAGCACTGGGGAATCCGTGGTTATTCAAAGAAATAGCACTTGGTAAAACCTATTCTCCCCTGCCCGGCGAATGGCTCGAAGTCGTATTGCGCCACATACAATATCACCGCGAATTGTATGGCGAAACTCGAATGGCTGCAGTATTAGCACGCAAACATTTACTTTGGTATTGCAAAGGATTTCCGGGCACAAAAGCATTGCGTGAGCAATTTAATACCCTCGAATCGTTGGCCGACGTAGAAACAATTTTAACTGCATTTGTGGGGAATTTACCTACGGATCTCCCTCGATTTCATCAGGGTCATTTTGCTGGCGCTCAGCCCGATGCACCGGAATTTAGTTACGACCCCAAGTACGAAATGGACCGCACGCACGACAGAGGCGTGGGTGATGTTGATTTGGGTAATGAGTAGAGTTTCAAGCACTAATTTCGCCCCTATGACCCACTATATTTTGAATTTTTAGGTAATTTTTTGTATTTCGAATAATTTCCATAACCACATTAATTTGACACATCTCTTGAAACATTTTGCCGCCCCCAAAAATTCATGCTGCTGTAATTTACTATTAGATTGATTTCATTTTGGTGATTCATGAAATTTCAAAATAAATTCTGCAATTTAAACAAGACTAACGCTTTTTTGTTATCTATTTTCTTTTGTACTTCGTGCGGAAATTCAAGCGATTTCCAAAATCAAAAAACCATTTCGGCACAAAGTTCGGTGTTTTTTAGCAATACGATTTCCAAAATTCAGACACTAAAAGTCACGCAATATGTGATGCAAATATCTGGTTGTTCATCGGGATACACAGCAACAGTCACAATCAATTCAGCTTCACAAGCGATATCGTTGTACGACAAAGACACAAATTGCATTGCGGCACTTGATTCGTTTGAATTTGAAAATTCGACATGGACCCCAGTTGTTAGTGGCCCATTTTCTGGAAACACGCCCGCACTTTTTAAAAATAACATCAATTCAAATCGCATTATGGTGCGCCAAATTCAAAACTTTACAAGCCCCGTGACCTTAAATGAAAAAGTGATATTTTCATTTTACAACTCAGCATTGCAATCCGAAAATATCCAGCTCATTAATATAAAGCAGTCGCAATATTTGCCAAGTCCTGCAGACGATTCTCCAAATATTAAGCCGTCTGTGACGGCGCAAGTTGAACTCCAAAGCATATCGGGCAGCAATATTGGAACATTCTTTTTTAAAATGACCTGTTCTACGCTTGTGGTGAGCTCTTTTCGCAGTTGTATTTCAGATCCTCGTAAAATTTCGCAGCGCATGGATCGCATGATGGCTTTAATAGTAAACGATATTTATTCCGGTGTTCTCGCTTGGGAACAAGCAAATAATTTGGTGTACGATGCGCAGGAAAATCCCCGACCCGGCGTTGTCCCCATTGCTAAAACAGATTTGCGCACTCCCTCAACAGACGACAATGGAGGGTTTGGAATTGCACTATCTACACCTCAAGCACTCAATCAAAATCCTAAAATGCTTCTCATTATTGCTTCTAAAACGGGGTTCAGCATTTTTAAATTCAATTTTACTGGCGAAACATTTTTGTCTCCTTAGTTTAATAGCGAACATGAATTTATTTATTGATTCCAAAGCGTGGGCAGTGACAGAGCAAAATCAAGTTCCTAACAATATGCAGAATTCATTTCATTTGTTTTCGTATGAAAATTGGAATCCAGGCCTCAAT
The DNA here is from genome assembly GCA_043747645.1 of Pseudomonadota bacterium. Taxonomy (GTDB): domain Bacteria; phylum Bdellovibrionota_B; class Oligoflexia; order Silvanigrellales; family Silvanigrellaceae; genus JAYTOT01. The sequence continues at coordinate 13,480 of JAYTOT010000213.1, forward strand.
ACCCATGCAGGGCAATGGAACACACAATCAAAAAGCCTCACTTTATTTAACGAAGAACTCGTCAATAGCCCCGAAATCATCCAGCCCTATTTATTTGGTAAAGAATTTACTTACGGTCTCACTGCAGGAGCCTGCCACAAAAGTATTTTAATTTGTTTTAATATTTCATATGATGAGAGCAGAGCGTCTCTTGCTGGAATTTCTGCAAATAATTCTAGCGTAACTGCAGTATCAGCTCTTGCAATGCAACTATTCTCTGCTCAAACCCAGTGGATGATGTCAGAAAAAATATACTTTCAAACACTGCGCAGCCGCATACACATTTTAGGACGCCTTGGTTTTTTGGCAACTCGTCTCGATCGCAAGGTAAATGTTCCTTCACGCAACACTCAAATTCAAGAATCTTTTTATGAAGACTTTATTGCTCAAGGCCTCGGTTTAAATTTAGAATTGTCACCATGGGAACACTGGAATTTCAATTTTATGACTGATGCAACTTATGCATCTCCCATAAATTCACGCATGAGATCACAATATTCCGTAATCAATGGTGTTGGAATATCTTCGGCAAATCTCAAAAAAAGAGAAGGTCAATTTCAAAATAACCCCTGGTTATTATTAGGGTGGAGTCTCGGTTTTTCATATTTTATCAAAGAATAACCATCTTTAATAATTGTACAAAATGACCGATGTTGCATTTGCACTTTAAGAACATCACACAAGGAGCGTTTCTATGAGTCGAATAGTAAAGAGTTCATTTTTTTCTCAATTTCCCATTAATGCAAGTATTTGTTCCGTAGCTTTATTAACCGCAGCATCTTGCGGAAAATCGGATACAAATCAACCTTGGGGAAATTCAAAAAATAAAACCACCGAACCCCAATGGGTACAGGCACAACTCACTGTAGATTCTGGAGCTTCAAGCTCCTCCTTAAATTTAGCAAGCAATGCAGCACAAGATTTTGTAGTTGTCATTACCAGTTGCGCCTCCGGGCACACTGCCATAGTAACAAGCACTACAACCACACCTGTGAACTCTGTACCACTTTACCAAACGGACACAGACTGCGTAGCAGAGTTGGAATCTCTTAAAGTAGCCGGTGCCATTTACACAAAAGATGGAGGCGGGCGCCTCACTACTGGAGCAGCAATATTTAAATCTGCCGGCGCACAAGATATTTATGTCTCAGTAAGTCAAAATCTGCTTAGCCCACTTACAGCCGGTGCAAAGGCTCGCTTTAACTATGTGCAAAGTGCTCCCGGAGCAGATTATCTTGCAAATAATGTTTCCGTTTCGGCAGGTCTAGAAGTTGGCGGAGTAGATGCTCCGTATCTTAAAATTCCGACTTCGGGTGTTACTTTAAAATCAATTACAACCGGAACAGGGATTCCAACATTTGAATTTTTAATGGAATGCCGTGCGCCTACAGCCACCGGAAACACTATTTGCCCATCTGCCACCGGTACAGCACAACTTATGACTGGCATGAAAGTAAAACTAGTTCAAGACACATTTAGCAACGTGTTAAGTTATGCCGATGCTCAAACAATTATGGCCAGTGGCGCAACTACAGTGGCTGTTGGAGATCTGAGTACCACACCTGCAAATGGTGGCTTTAAATTGTCGCTCACAGGCCCAGGACGATTGACTTCATTTAAAAATTTAATTTTAGTCACAGAATACAAAGACACGGTGAGCGGAGCTTCGTCGTACCGTTACTTCAACGTAGACATTGGCAGTCCAAATTAATTGAAAGCAGGTGTTCATGAGCATCATTTTTGGCATGCAGTTAAGCAAATACAATTGCAAAGCTGGATTCCTAATTTGGTGCGCATTTTTTGCCCTTGCATCTTGCGCACGCGATAAAAACCAAAATTATCGTATTTCTCCAGTAAATGTACCGCAAAATCAGCTCACAATATTTGCAAAAAATAATTTAGCCCGTTGCGCCGCCACAGATAACGGTTGCGCGTGGTTCAATTTAACAGCACCTAGTTTGATTTCTGATCAAGTTCACTATGAGAATATGAATTTAAAGTGCAGCCAACTTAAAAACGAAAACTCACAATCTATTTCACAAATATTAGCTTGGAATGGCAATTCTAAACTAGAAATTAATAATTCTAGTTCGTTTCAGGCGCAAATAATTTTTTACGGGCCCATGCCCCAATCAAATCAATTTTCATGCACGGGCCTGAAAATCATTCCTCAGGCCAACGGAACCGGAAAGCTAAGCGGATGCGAAGTGAGTTTTTTAATTCACGACAGGGCTTTTGCATCCACAATTCAAAGGCCCTGTTTTATAACCACACAAAATGCTTCTACCGACAGTTCATTTGAGCCTCAAATTCAATTAGCATGCCCGCTGTTAAAATCTGGCGAAATTCCTGTGACATTATTTTCAGACTCGTTGCTCCAGTGCCCCAAAAAATCGGCCGATTCCGAAAAAAACGATTCCGACGTCAATTTAAAACGGCTCAATGCTAATGCTGCTTATAAAGTTCAAATGATGTGGGGTGCATTTCCTGCCAAAAAACAGGTCATCGAAAAATATATTTTACAACTGACTTCGTGCCAAAATAGAGCTGATTCAAACTGGACTGTTTTAAAAAATCAGACTTTTTATCTCCCTGAGGTCACAGACCCCTCGTGCAAACTTCAGCTCAAAGAATTCACTATTTCCGACGAGAAAAATAACTACGAAACCTTTGAAAATGAAAACTCAGTTGCTTTTAACTCTGAAAATCAGACCGACACTTTTTTTAAAAACAATCAAACCAATTCCCTACTCAAGGTTCAATTGCCTCAGTGGAATGCAGCACTAGAGCGCCATTTGCCACTTTATATTAAATTACTACCTGAGAAATCTTCTTGGAACGGACCATTTGATTCTTTAAGTCGCGATATGGCTCGCTCACAGAATTCCGAAAAATTATCGACGGTAAAAAATAAACTTCCATTTCGACTCACTCAAGCAACACTTTCACCGCAAAAAGACTTTTTAGAATTGCATTTCGATTGCACTCAAACATTACGAATTGGCACACTTTGCGGAGATCTCGATTTGCAGTCCCTAGAAGTTACTGTTGCTCCAGGCACTCTTTTAGACAATGATTGGGAATTTTTAAAACGGAAAGTATATTCTACCGCAGTTTATAAAAATGGTTTTGCACTTATTTTCTCGATGCAAGAGAAACCAGTTCAATTTCCATTAAATATTATATTGCAAAATGATGCATCTTCAAAAATATGGACTCTTCCGACTTTAAATTAATCCGTAAATCTCAATTAATTTGCAAGTTTAAATTTGTCATCCAAAAAGAAATTGCGGCGTGGCGTTAAAACATTGCATCTGCATTTTTCGTCGCACTCCACTTTCTGAAAAACCGATTGGCTTCCGCTACTGTGCCACCAGGGTGCATTGGAATTTTCTGCAAGTTGGGCCGAAGGTTTTTCGCCTATTGCTGCAGGCCTATCTGTGTTCAAAAACGCAACTGTTTTACTCGACTTATATGCCAATTTAAGGGTAATCCAACCGTTGGCACTCAAGTATTCCTCGTAATAAGCTCGTGCAAAACCCGCACACATGGCTTCGCCTTGTGACGGATTTCGGCATGCGGAATCGACTTTCAGCGAACACCACACTTGTTCTGGTTTTGGATATTGTAGAGATTGAGAGCCCACAGCAGGGTCAAAAGCATACATTTTCAGCTTTAATTGCCCCAGTGCGGGAACCGTGAATTCTTTTTTGGGGTCTTCTCCTTCCACAGCAATGGGAAAATTTTGAGCTGCGCGCAAAATTTTAGATTGAAACGGTAATATATCAATTGGCGCGTCTGTTAAGTTTTCGAGACGCACCTGAAAGCCATCGCACCAACCATTGGAACAATTGTGGTGGACACTCATCTTTAAAAAAGTGTCAGCCGTGTCATCGGGCGATTGTGGCAACATGGCACCACTCGAACGCACACCACCGCTCATGCACCCTGAGAACACACTGGTAAAAAATAGAGCAACCGTCATAAAAGTAACAAGTCTCAAATCAATTCTGAACCGCACGAGCACCTCCGCAAATTTGCAGTCTTTCAGCCAGAGATGTTACGGTGAGAGAAGTCGTCGTGTCAAAATGCAGGTCTCAAATCTGGAAACAGAGTTTATGAATATTGATATTGTTAATTCAACAGATAAATTGATCATTCGCCTGGTGGGGCGCTTAGAGGAACACGATGCCATAACTTTTACAGAACGACTCCTTCAAGAAACAAAAGACCATTTGGCACCAATTATAGAAATAGATTTGAGCGCCTGTGAATCACTTGGCACTTTAGGATTTGGTGCATTGGTTTCGGTGCGGCTATCAGAATCTTTTTTTGGCCGCAAAGTATTTTTAAAAGGCGCTAATGCAGAGCTTTCTGCACATATTAAAATACTCAAACTTCATCAAATATTTGAAGGTTTGCCTGAATGAATTCAAAAATAAATCAGATGTTGCCGTAAATTCTATCTTCAAACACGGCCAGAGCCACTTTAGCGCCTTCACCCATTGCGATAACAATTTGTTTAAACGGAGTTGTAGTCACATCGCCAGCTGCATAAATGCCCGGAACATTTGTACGTCCTTTTGCATCGACAACAATTTCACCAAATTTTGAAAGCGCGACTGTTTCTTTAACAAATTCGCTATTTGGAAGCAAACCAATTTGCACAAAGACTCCATCGAGGGGCAAAGACTTTGCAACTTCTGTTTTTCGGTCTTCATAATTTAATGCCACAATTTTTGCACCATCACCTACCAATTGCTTTGAGCGAGCATTTGTAACTACAGAGGTGTTGCTGAGTGAATTTAATTTGTCGACAAGTACTTTGTCTGCCTTAAGTGTTTCGGCAAATTCTAACAATACAACCTCTGCGGCAATGCCGGCTAAGTCGATTGCAGCTTCTACGCCTGAATTTCCTCCACCAATAACTGCTAACTTTTTTCCTTTGTAAAACGGGCCGTCGCAGTGTGGGCAATAAGCAACACCCCGACCGAGATATTCTTTTTCACCTGGTACGCCAAGCTCGCGCCACTTTGCTCCAGTTGCAATAATTATAGCATCTGCGGTTAACAATTCACCGCCATCAAGGAGAATATTTTTTTCTTTGGTCACCATTTTTACACGACGCTGCTCAAATATATTTACCGGATATGAGCTTATGTGCTTGTACATTTGTTCAGCCAGTTGAGGGCCTTCCGTATAAATAACTGAAATAAGATTTTCTATTCCCTTAGTGTCTTGAACTTGGCCACCCATTCGTTCAGCAATAAGGGCGGTTTTCAGGCCTTTGCGTGCGCTATAAATAGCAGCAGAGACACCAGCGGGCCCACCCCCGAGAACTGCAACGTCAAAATGTCCTAAACTTTGCTCGACTTCGCTGAGTTTTTTATCAGAACTGCCAAAATATTCTTCGAGCTTTGTAAGAAGATCGAGAAAGTGAATTCTTCCTGAGTGAATCATTTTAGAATCGACAATTAAGCTTGGTACTCCTTGTATGCCAAGAGATTCAACCTCTAAAGGCGCATAGCCGCCATCTACCATTTCATGTTGAAAGTTAGAATGAATAAGCGCCATTTGATTGAGTGCTTGCACAACATCAGGGCAATTTTCACACGTCAGTGAAATATAGGTCCGAATGCGAACGGGACCATTCAAATTTGCAATGCGTTTGGCAATTCCACCGTCGGGCATTTTACCTTTGCCGTCGGAGTTGAGAATTGCTAATATGAGTGATGTAAATTCATGCCCGCCAGGAATACCTCGGAAAGATATTCCTGTTTCTTTGCCGTTATGATTGATTCGAAAAGAAGGTGCCTCACTAAAAATGCCTGAAGATTTAACTGCTATTTTTTGACAAGTGGCACTCAAATCTTCAAGCATAGTGACCAATTCACTCTGATTTTTGTGCTGACTTGCTGAATAAATAAGGTCAATAGAATTTTCTAAGACTTTAAAAACCTGAATTAACTGTTCATTCAAATCGGTATCTAACATAGAAAACTCCCACAAAAATCTATATTCAGTCAGAAAATATGACAAAAACGCACCTGAGCATGAACGGTAAAATTAAAAAACCATAGGTTTCTAGACAATTAAATATTTAAATTTTGCCAACTAAATTCAAGCCTGGCTTCAAAGTTTCTGCGCCTGGTTTCCACTTCGCAGGGCAAACTTCGCTGGGGTTAGCTGCAATAAACTGGGCTGCTTGAACTTTTCGCAAAAGTTCGTCGGCATTGCGGCCAATGCCGTTGTCGTTTACTTCAGCAAGCTTAATCAAGCCTTCAGGATTCACTAAAAAAGTCCCGCGGTAGGCCAAGCCTTCTTCTTCAATGTGCACACCAAAAGCTCGAGACAAATGCCCAGTGGGGTCTGCGAGCATCGGATATTTTATTTTCTTGATTGTCTCAGAAGCGTCGTGCCAAGCTTTGTGTGTAAAATGTGTGTCGGTACTCACAGAGTAAACTTCGACTCCCATTTTTTGGAACGTTGCATATTTATCTGCCATGTCACCTAATTCTGTAGGGCAAACAAATGTAAAATCTGCAGGATAAAAAAAGAAAATAGACCATTTTCCCTTTAAATCGCTGTGGCTCACCGACTTAAATTTGTCGTCGTGGTATGCTTGAACTTTAAATTCAGGAATGCGAGTGTTCAAAAGCGTTTGCATAAAAAAATCCCAATAAAGAAAAGCGTTAAGAAACTCAACTTGTCCGCAATTTAAAAGTTACTCGATTTTTCAAGATTGAGAAATCGATTCTATTTATTGCACGATAGATTTTTTCTATCGCAGCTATTCTTTGCGGAGCATTTTTTCGACTTCCTCAATATGCTCGGTTTCAGTGCGAACGAAAGTTCGGGCCATTTCTTCAAGCGCGATATTCTCTCCTGCTAGCCCCACAAGATTTTTGTATTTTTCAAGAGCTAACTTTTCAAACGAAAGGCTCTCACGCAATATTTCATCAATACTGTGGCCTTTCGTGTCATTAACAACCGCAGTATTTAAAGGAGGGTGGCCACCAAAAGCAGTTATTTTTTCACCAATAATGATACAATGCTGCATGCTTTCATCTGCTTGGTCACGAAACCATTTTTGTATAGGAATTCTATTGTGACCCATTATCATAAATGAATAATGCAGATACCTAATAACTCCAGCCATTTCTAAGCGAAAAATTTCACCAAGTAGTTCGACAATTGCATCGTTCGAAGGTTTCATAAAACGCACTCCAAAAAAAAATTTTTAAAAATTTATTGAAACAATTTGCAATAAAAAAAAGAATCTGCAAGGCCATTTTAAACTAAATCTAAGAGTCGATATCCTAATTTGCCAGAGCCAAATGGTTTGAAAAAACAGAAACATATTTTCCGGAAGGTAAATTCCAAATAATTTCAAATGCATTTTTTCTACTGGTAAGAGGAATGATAAAACCATTCAAAGTCGGAATTAACTCTAGTATTTCTGGCTTGTTTAAATCTTTCGAAAGATTTATCAGTCTGCCACTAATAGGCAGTATATTCAGCAATTCAAAAGTGTCAGCGTCTAACAAAGTTACTTTTAAATGTTCACCTTCTAGCATCAATTCAGCAAAAAAAACCACTTGCGCGTTGGTTTTTTCTGAAGCTTGGGTTGCCGAAACTACCGCCGCCAAAACGCCTCCCCGAGGCCCCTTGCCAGTCACTTGAGGCCCGTGCCCATCGGAATGCCCAAAACTAACTTCCGACGCTACCAATGAAACTAGAAGCCCAGCTAAAGTTTTAAAGTTTCGCCCCATTTTATTGGTCTCCTTGTAATGACGATTCTAAAATTCGTCGAATGCGTTGGCTCGTTTGCGTTTTGAGCTCAGGATTATTTTTTAAGTCTTTAAAAGTCTCTGACCCCAAAGAAATGAGGTCGTTGTAACGATTTTGAGAAACTTCTTTTAGGGGCAAACCTCTGTTGTAAATATATTGCCATTCACCCATCAAAAGTTTCCAAAAATCCTTTCTTTCGCTCGCCACGGTCCTGCGAGGCACAAAGAAATATCGGTATTTTCTTGAACCAACCCTGAATGCCATTGCTTCGATCATAAAAACTCCTCGGAAAATGGTAAAGCCCCTCAAAATCAGGCAGCTCTAAAATGATACTGAGAATCATTCTCAAAATCAAATGTCGTTGGACCCGAGTTGCAATTTTTTTGGCTCTGGCCGACGCTCCTAACCATTCACCAGGTAAAACAATGATGTGCGGAGACTTTTATGAGGATTGCAGTAGCTGGATCGTCGGGTTTTGTGGGAGCACGCCTCATTGAGCACCTTGTTTTAGCAACCACTTGCCAAATAGCCGCTCTTTCAAGAGGGGGCGCCGCTCTTTCTCACGAGCGCGTAGAAGGAATATCTGCCGATTTTTTTTCACTTTCGAGCTCTGAATCGGCCCTCAAAGGTTGCTCTGTTGCATTTTATTTTTTGCATAGCATGATACCTTCTAATAGACTTTCTCAAGGTAGTTTCGAAGATTTTGATTTTATTTTAGCAGACAATTTTGCCAGAGCTGCAATGTTGTGTGGAGTTAAAAAAATAGTTTACGTTGGTGGTATTGTTGACGACAACGCTGAAAATATATCTCGGCATTTGCGCAGCCGATTGGAAGTTGAACAAGTATTGGGCTCATACGGAATTCCTTTAACCACAATTCGGTGTTCACTCGTAATTGGTGCAGAAGGTTCTTCTTTTCAAATATTAAATAAATTAGTGAACCGACTCCCAAGCATCCTTTTACCAAGCTGGTGCGACACCCAATGTCAGCCAGTGGCCATAGACGATCTCGTTCGCGTATTGGGTTTAACTATTTTTAAAACTGATCTAGATTCTCGCTGTATCGACCTTGGTTCTCCTGAATTATTCACATACAAAAAATTAATCCAGCTTACAGCAGAAGTTGCCGGGTTGAACCGAAAATTTGTTACTATTCCAGCAATTCCTGTTTATTTAAGTAAATTATGGGTGATGTTAATAACAGGAGCATCACGCAGCCTTGTGTACCCCCTCATTGACAGCCTCAATCACCCCATGACGGTTCGAACTGATCACAGAATTAACGAGAAGTTAATGCCATCATTTACCCCTATTAAAAAAGCACTTTATGAAGCAATACACGAAAAAAAAATTCCTGCAATAAGACTGAAAACAAGAAGCCTTTCGTCTCAACCGTCACAAGCAGTGCTAGACGGAAAGCTTGTAAAATCGGTGCAACGCTTGCATAGGCCCGTAGGAATTGATGCTCTCAAGGTTTCGCGGTTTTATTTCAGTTGGCTGAGTCGATATTTTAATGGAATCATTAACGTTAAAAACGAGGGAGAAACTTCTCAATTCTTTTTGCTTTTTTTAAAGCGTCCGCTCCTAGTGCTCACTTTTTCTCCAAATAGAAGCACTCCCGACCGGCAGCTTTTTTATATTAACGGAGGCATTCTCGCTAATTTTAATGGTAAAGGACGACTCGAATTCAGAGAAAGTCCGGTGAGTTCACATATTTTCGCTGCAATACACGATTTCAAACCCGCGCTTCCCTGGTGGATTTACCGTATTTTTCAAGCACCCACTCACCGTTTTGTAATGTGGGCTTTCGGAAATTTTCTTCGCAGAATAGACGTTAAAAATAAGCTTCGAAAACAAGGATTCAGAAAATGAAAAGCGCATTTAAATTTCTCCCCAGAGGGTTTGGAAGTCTGCTAGACTACATTTCACCTTCTGCTTTTGATGTCATCGATTGGGCTGCTGCATTGAAAAAGTCGTTGAGCATTTCAAGGGAACTGGTTTTTGAGTCCTCTGTGCAAAAATACTGCAAAGAATTTGAAGTTTTTTTACCAAACGGCATCGAATTTTACCAATCCAAAAATTCACACCTGCAAAAAGAAAACACAGAAAATAAAATAGATGCGCAACGCTTCGGACAAATATTGCTCGAAATTTATTTTTTACAAATCTATCAATCTGATGTTGTTTTTTTAGATTTGCGTGCCGAACGATTTAAGAATATTTCAGAGCCGCGTGTCATATGGCGACCTAATGGACTTTGGTACAGATTTTCGAATACTTTTTTAGACGGCATTCGAGGTCTTTATGAGGGTTTTTATGCGTCAAATGAATCAAAATTACATGAATCCCTGTATCAACTTGGGCTCTACTCCAATGATATGAATCCGGAGACGAAATCAGAGCTTTTAGAATTGCTTGAGAATCATTTTGGTCAGGGTAAAAATTCTCCAGTTGAATTTAAAGTCGTAAATTTCATGAAATCTTTTGACTGCCTTTTTCTTTTCTTAAAAAAAGAAAAACTGAAGCTTCATGAAGATTTTTTATTTTTGGGGATTTATATACTTACGCTCTATATGCATCTCGAGTCGTTAAATTGCACCTTAAATATATCTGAAGCGTACAATATTGCATCACAAAAAAAATGAGAAAAACAACAAACATTTTAAATGAATTTTAAAATCGATTCGCATTTAAAAAAACGAGATTCGATTTTTTACAATTTCTGCGTTTTCAAGCAAAAATTCTTTTCGTTCT